>CALELW010000001.1 GCA_937902905.1 uncultured Clostridium sp.
CATACTTATTATTAAAAGGGTCAAATGAAATCGGCTCAACTTTTGCAACGTCAACCTCACCGTCCGGTGTAAGAGCACTTTCATCCACGCTGACATTTACAATCTCACCTACCATGTGACCGCTTTTCTCGTCATAGCTGACAAGCTTACATTCTACACAAACAGCCAGTTCGTTAATAACAGGGGCATCAACAAACTCAGCCTTGCTTACCGTGAAGCCTGCCTTTGCCAGTTTATCCGGTGTGTCATTTGCAGAAGCAAGTCCTACATAATCACATTCTTTCACGTGTGCGGCATCTGCCATACTGATGGTAAACGCCTTCTTTTTCAAAATATTTTCCGTTGATTTGTGACGGGCACTAATACACATGGTTACTTCAGAGCCACCGCTAATACCGCCCCAGGCAGCATTCATAGCATCCGGTGTACCGTCTTCTCCGTAACTTGCCAGAATAAATACCGGCTGTGGATACGTGTAAGGTTTTGCTCCAAAATTTTTTCTCATAACAGTTCCTTCCTTTCTTAAGATATTTATTGATTGAAATTCCATAGCAATTTATGAAATGACAACTCATTCTTTTTCACACCACACATAAAAAGGGAGAAAAACCAAATGTCTTTCCCCCTTGAAAGTGTCAATCTTATTTCTTACAATCCTTTGGAACGGTTGTATGCTGCACAAATCATATTTGAGTTTTTAATCAAAATGTGCATTGCAACAAACTGTCCGATACCACACAGGAAAGCACCAAAAATGCACCACATCAATACCGTTGTACCATTTTCCTGGAAATTTAAATTGTAACGAACGGCGTTTGCCGCCAAACGATTTCCCAATTTGTAGTACCAGTAATAAGCATAAATACCGCACGTAACGAATGACAGTAAAATAAATGCAACAAGTCCTGAAGTCTGCTCGCCATCACCCTCGCAAGCAATATTAACTTCCTCAGCCAATTTGTAAATGAAATAATAACCGTATATACCGCAGGTAACCAATGTAAGTAAAATGTATGTAACAAGTGAACGGTCTTCCTTTAATCTGCCACCGGAATATGGTGGAGGTGTACTTCCCGTTCCTCCTTGGAAATTCTGCTTCACATCTTCAAAAGCATTTCCTAATTCCTGTTCACTTTTGTTAAACACATCCTCTGCTGCCTGCTTTACCTTTTCTCCTGTTGAACACGGTTTTCCACAAGATGGACAGAATTTTGTTCCATCCGGGACTTGTGCACCGCAATTTGCACAAAACATATGTATCCTCCTTTAGCTTAAAATTTTTTGAATGAGTAACACCATACATCCCTTTGCCGGGTCAAATACAACCACTTGATGGTCTCCCCATATCATTCTATACAAATAAACAATAACATATAACGCTATCATTGTAAATATAAAACCTTTATAAAACACTGGTTTTATGCGCTTTTTCAATAAAATAACCAGTAATATAACCGGTGGCGTAAAAAATAAAGGATGAAAATAAAATGCCCGTGCAAAATCCAGATGAAAAACTGCCCTCCACGCTCTGGACATTCCACATCCTGCACATGAAATCCCGGTCAAAAATTTAATGGGACAGGTAATACCAAAGCCTTCTAAAAAAAGATACAACAATACAACCACCGCAACTGCTGAAATAATCTGCACCCGGTCTTCCTTCTTCTCCAACTCACAGCTCCTTCCTACTCCTGCTTTTGAAATAAAAATCCCGGTGCTGTTTTTCCAATTATCAAAATAACAATTACTCCAATGATAATGTTTGGCAGCATGTAAGAACCATTGTAAATTAAGCTATAGTAAGCAACACTCCAACCCTCCGGCGCATAGCTTCCCCACAAAAGCCATCCGGACAAAAAGCTGCACAGAAAACGCAGTGCCCCACATATCGCGGTTCCAACTGCCGCACCTATAAGCTTATTCTTAAATAGCGGAAGAAAAAGCCCTGCCAGTCCAAGTACCGTAAAGGCAAAAAGATAATCTAACAGTACACATCCAATCATCGCAGGAATCGTAGCGCAGTACATTACGTTACTAAAGCCTAATATAAGCTGAATGATACCATGTACGGCTGCCGTAAAAGTTCCCCATTTCACTCCATGACGGAGTCCCATAATGACTAACGGAATCATTTCCAATGTAATGCTTCCGCCCATCGGCATATCATAAAGTTTGATATAACTAAGGACAAATGCCATAGCAATCATTAATGCCCCTTCAACTAATAAAAATGTTTTCTTCGACGTATTTGTATTCATATTAACCTCTTTTCTGTATATATTTTAAATTTACAGTTTTATTGTAACAAGCATGAGAAGAAATGGCAAGTTCTGCCTTTTCTATAATCTGCGGTAATTTTCAAGAAGTTTACGCAAATCACTGATTTCCTCCAATAAATGTTTGCCGATATCCGTGTCCTTTACAAACATACGCTGCAAATCTTTTTCGATAATCTCGGAAGAAGATTCAATATCCGTATTATTCATCAAGGCGTCTTCCACTGAAGTAAATGGGGTATGCGCTTTCAGCCTTAATCCATGCGAATTAAAAATCAAAGTGTAGCCGGCAATACCTGTCGCTTTATTCATGGAGCGGCAGAAACCGCCATCAATCACAAACAGTCTTCCATTTGCCCTGACCGGATTTTCCCCCTCAATGGCATGGACCGGTGTATGTCCATTGATGATATGGGAATCGTCATCATAAAGCCCAAATTCATGAAGTATCTGGCAGCAAAAACTTTCATCATAATATTTGCTGTAATAAGGATTTGACTCCTCCGTCCACAAACTTTCTTCATCCACATATTCACGTTCAAAAGTCTTAAGTTTTCTTCCACACAAAGGCGACTTTTCACCACCCCACAAAAACCACATGAAATCAATATCATCTTTGTCCGGGTTGTCCAAATAAGCGGCTCTTGCTTTTTCCTCGCACTTATCCAACAACGCTTTTCCATGATAATATTTTCCATCAATGCACAATTTATCAAAGGCTCCATTTTTATCAGCCGGAACACACCCGTGATAAATTAAATTTCCGTTGTATACATTGTACATACTTCCTTTTTCATACAGAAACCGAATATGTTTTTGCAGACGCTGGCTCGACACAAAATTCCGGTGCAGTTTCCGCAAAATTTCCGTTTCTTCCTCTGTTAATTCATAAGGATCTGCTAAATCTACAGTCGGAAACGCATTGGTATTCATAGTGACCCATTCGCCCTCAATCATAACCTTATTTTTCGTATCATCCATTTGCCCCAATAACAGCCTGTCACTCATCTCATACTCCGGATGTGCTTTTATCAACTGCCCCTCTAACTTAAACAAAATAACGGTAACCGCTGCTAATGCTGCCTTTATGCCATCCTCAATTCCATACGTTTTCATACCAAAAAGAATCAACTGCCTTAAGCTGATTCCATAGGCATTTTCTAAAATTTCAACATTATCATATTTGAGGTTATTACGAATCACACTGCATATGCACGCATCATTTCCGCAGGCAGCACCCATCCATAAAATATCGTGATTTCCCCACTCAATATCCAGTGAATGATAATCATACAATAAATCCAGTATTTTGTCCGCACTCCCGCCTCGGTCAAAAATATCTCCGACAATGTGAAGGTGGTCAACAGCCAATCTCTTAATTAACTGCGACAGTGCAATAATAAATTCATCTGCATCCTCCAACTCAATAATCGTCTGTAATATCTGCTTATGATATCGAATCTGATTTGCATCCTCATCTTCCTGCGCATGCAGCAGCTCATCGATAATATAAGCATAATCCTCCGGCATTGCCTTTCTCACCTTTGACCTTGTATACTTCGATGATAATAACTTGGCAATCATAATTAAATGATTCAGCGTCATGGCATACCAGTTCCCATCAATTCTGTTCGTTTCCCCGAGCAGTGTCATCTTTTCTCTCGGATAATAAATCAGCGTACACAATTCCTGTCTGTCAAACTCCGATAAGGTATCTTTAAAAATCAAGTCCACTTTTTCTTTGATTACTCCGGAACAGTTATTCATAATATGCAAAAATGCTTCATACTCACCATGAATATCACTTAAGAAAAACTCCGTCCCTTTCGGCAGATTTGTAATGGCCGTTAAATTTACGATTTCCCGGATTACCGCCTGACTTGACGAATAGTTTTGTTTTAACAGTTTTAAATATTTTGTGTTTTCCTTTCCGTTATACACATGCTCCATCAATCTATTTCCTCGTCTTTCAAATAAATTCCCCAATTGCTTATATCATAACAGAAGATGTTATTTTTATGCAAGGAAAAAGAACGTTTGTGTCAAGTGTTCGTTGGCACTTTTTTGTTTTCCGTAATTCCGTAGAAAAA
>CALELW010000002.1 GCA_937902905.1 uncultured Clostridium sp.
GCCACAATACCGATATTTCCCTCTTCGCTGTCATCGTGCGTTGCGACAAAAAATACTTTCTGCCGGTTTATGGGAAATAGGCGGAACAGATAGAAAAAGAAAGCAAACAGCACATAGCCTGTTTTTTTAATCATTTTCTCAGTCTTTCATATTTAAATCATTTTTAATTTTTGTCGTGGAAATTCCTTCAGTACGCGGCAGGTAAACAACCTCGCAGTAGTCTTTGAGGAAATCAAACTTGCCTTTCCAGTCATCCCCCATAACAAAAACATCTACATTATTATTTACTACATCATCAATCTTCTGTTCCCATGTGTATTCCGGCAGCACTTCATCCACATAGCGGATTGCTTCGAGAATTTTTTTGCGGTCTTCAAAAGAATGATACGCTTTTTTGCCTTTACCGGCGTTAAATTCATCTGAGGAAACTACAACAATCAGATAATCCCCCAATGCTTTCGCGCGGCGAAGTAAATTAATGTGGCCTACATGAAGTAAGTCAAACGTTCCATAAGTAATCACTTTTTTCATTTTCTTTTCCTCCTATTCGTTCTCACTCATCTTTGCTTCGTATACACTTACTACGTCTTCAACATCCCCCTGTGCAATCAGACGGCCCTGCTCCAAAAGAATGCCCTTGTTGCACATTCTTAAAACCTGACTGGTTGAATGTGATACGAAAATGACGGTAACACCTTTATCAAACATACTCTGAATACGATTTTCACATTTTTTACGGAATTTCGCATCTCCAACACTAAGTACCTCATCCAGAATCAAAATATCCGGTTCAACAATTGTTGCCACGGAAAAACCGAGTCTGGCACGCATACCGGAAGAATAATTCTTCACCGGCACATCGATAAAACTGCCAAGTTCCGAAAACTCCACAATTTCATCATAACGTGCTTCCAAAAACTCTTTGCTGTAGCCAAGCATTGCGCCATACAGATAAATGTTCTCAGCACCGGTATACTGTCTGTCAAATCCGGCTCCCAGCTCAAGAAGCGGTGCAATCTTACCGTTTGTTGTAACCGTTCCCTGTGTGGCTTTTAATACACCGGAAATTACTTTTAAAAGAGTACTTTTTCCGGCGCCATTCAATCCCATGATACCGACACGGTCACCTTTCTGAACCTCAAAGCTGATATCTCTGAGCGCCCAGAACTCCTGAAACATCAATTCCTTTTTAATCATTTTAATAACATATTCTTTGATGTTATCTACTTTTTCAGAACTGAGATTGAATTTCATACTCACATTCTCTATTTTCATTGCTAATGACTTCTTCGCCATAATAACCTCCAATTTGCCTTACACCTTAAATATTCAGGATAAAGGAATCCTGTTTCCGATAAAATACAATCATACCAACAACCAATGTTCCAACCGCAAAAACGGATGTATACAGTAATAATCTCATATCAAAAGGCTGTCCGAAAAAGGCGCGGCGGAAATTGTCAATCACGCCAAATAATGGATTCAATTTTACCAGTTTTTGTGTGTCACCACTCATGTTGCTTGCGAAATAGAAAATCGCACTACAGTACATGATAAGCATTAACATAACGCTCCACAAATACTCAATATCACGGAAGAATACACATAAGGTCGATAATATCATGCCAACTCCCGTTGATAGGATAAACAGGTTTAAGAGCGGAATCACCGTCATAAACATATAACCGTTAATCGGTGCATGGTACTGACCGGTTGCCAAGAAAAATACCATTACGCCAACCAGTACAACGAGCGAAATCAAAAAGATAACAAAGTTTGCCAAAATGCCGGAAAACGGATAAATGTATTTTGGTACGTACACTTTCTTAATCATAGCGCCATTTGTACGAATGGAACGCATCGCACTGTTGGTTGCTGATGAAAAGAACGAATACAGCAAACGTCCGGTCAAGACATAAATCGGAAATGGCACACCTGCAAATGCGGCATCAGAACTATTTTTTCCTAATAAACTGCCAAACACAACCGACAATACAATCATTGTAAGCAGAGGCTCAATCAGGGTCCATAACATTCCCAAATAAGAACGACGGTAACGGAGCTTGATATTTTTCTTCACAAGCTGTCCCATAAGATACTTGTACTTTAGGAAATTATTAAAAAATTGAATCATTCTCTAGTCCATCCTTTTTATTTTTTCAATCATTTGATTATAGCACCCAAATACGCATTTCGTCAACTATTCTACAAAAAAAGCTAACATAGGATT
This sequence comes from uncultured Clostridium sp., assembly GCA_937902905.1. Taxonomy (GTDB): domain Bacteria; phylum Bacillota; class Clostridia; order Lachnospirales; family Lachnospiraceae; genus Eubacterium_F. The sequence continues at coordinate 2,231 of CALELW010000002.1, forward strand.
GACATTTTTTCTTTTTATGGTATATGATAGGTTTCGTAGTTTCAAGTGATATTTTAAGAAAGAATGGAGAATGAACAATGTCAACTTACAATATGGAGAAACAGCACAAGCTTGGCAAACTTCACGCTTTAGAGCGTATTTGCATGCTGCTAGATGAAGATTCATTTCGTGAAATTGGCTCGAACATTACGAACTTAGAAGATGCTTTTAATATTAAAAAGGGACAATTTCCTTACGATGGCGTAATTACCGGTTACGGTACCATCGGCGGACAAAAAGTCGTGATTTACTCAGAAGATTTCACCGTTATCGGCGGTACTCTTGGTAAACAGCATGGTTTCAAAATTGCCAACGCAATTAAAATGGCAATCGAAAGCCGCTGTCCGGTCATCGGCATCAACGATTCCGGCGGAGCACGTATCCAGGAAGGTGTAAATGCCTTGGCCGGATATGGTGAGATTTTCTACTATAATACAATGGCATCCGGATACATTCCACAGATTTCGATTATTGCCGGCAACTGTGCCGGCGGTGCGGTTTACTCACCGGGTATTACCGATTTTATCTTTGTTATTGATGAAATCAGCCAGATGTTTGTTACCGGACCAAAAGTTATCAAAAGCGTAACAAATGAAGATATTACAGCAAAAGAATTAGGTGGTGCCAATGTACACGCATCCAAAAGCGGCGTCGCTCATTTCCATATGCCAAATGAAAAGGAATGTTTCCGCCGCGTGAAGGAATTGATTTCGATTATTCCTCCGTGCTATGAGGAGGGCTACCTTCACACAAACCGTCCGGCACTTCCTAAATACAACGAAAATGTTACCTTTAATGAGGATTTAGCAAATATCATTCCAAAAGAAAGCAATCACAGTTACGACATACACGATGTCATTAATGGAATTGTAGATACCGATTCCTTTATTGAAGTTCAGGAAGAATTTGCAAGAAATGTAGTCGTTGGATTCGGACGCCTCAAGGGTGTTGTCATCGGTATCATTGCCGATCAGCCGAAATTTATGGCAGGTGTGCTTGACTGCGACTCTTCTGATAAAGCAGCACGATTCATCCGCTACTGCGATGCCTTTAATATTCCGATTCTTACTTTAACGGATGTACCGGGATTCTTGCCTGGCAAAGATCAGGAATACAAAGGAATCATCCGCCACGGAGCAAAATTACTGTATGCTTATTCCGAAGCCACTACAATTAAGATTAATGTCATCCTTCGTAAAGCTTATGGTGGTGCTTACATCGCAATGAGCAGTAAACATCTGCGTGCTGATTTTGTTTATGCGTGGCCAACCGCTGAGATTGCCGTTATGGGTGCCGATGGTGCCGCTGATATTTTGTACGGTAAACAGATGAAGAATATGAACCCTGCAGAGAAGGCAGTTTTCCGCAAAGAAAAGATTGATGAATACAATGAGAAATTCATGAATCCAAGCATTGCTTCCATGCACGGTTATGTGGATGAAATTATTAAACCGGAAGCAACAAGAGAACGTGTTTATGCCGACATCTTAATGCTTGCCGACAAACGCTCAATTGATGTAATTCACAAAAAACACGGAAACATTCCGTTGTAAAACATATCAAAAAATCCCGGCAGCTGCTTTTTAGCAGCCCGCCTGGATTTTTTAATTTCTTACATTTCATCCTACTCCACTGTCGGAGTTGGCGTATTGGGCGATTCTGTTGCCTCACCCTCCTGATGTTTTAACCTTACTTTAATCTTAATTTTAGTTTTCGCATGTACACCGGATGGCAGACTATATTTCAATTCAAGCGTATGTGATCCATCTGACAAACCATTCAAATCCACATAAGCACCTATATCTCCTACGTCGATATCTGCCAAAACAGCATCTTCACCAAGCAGTTCCATAGAATACTTTCCATTTTCCGGTTCAAAATTCATCGTATAATTTTTGGGAAGATTTCTCACAGCAATATCCGATGTCGTTAGACCAAGCACACGCTGCCCATTCTTCTCAATATCACAGCGGACAGAAACTGTTGTTGTCTCCCCAACAATCGACAAACCCGATGGCACGTAATTACGTAAATCAATCTCCTTTTCGATATCTTTTTTCGCTCTGGCAATCGATATCGGCACTTTAATTGAGACCTCTTTTTCCAGTGCTTCTTTTGTTCCAGAAACGCGGATGCTCTCCGGTTTATAATCAGTCTGAACAAGTCGATAACCAGATGCGGGTGCTCCTTCTGTCTCCACATAAACCGGTATTTCCTTCGTCGATAAAACCTGGGTTGATACCTTAATTGTATCATTGCTAAAGCTAACATTTGCGTCATTTAGAGCATCCCCATTCGCATCATATAATACCGGCGAATATTCAGAATCAAAATCTTCACTTTGACCTTTTAAGCTAACCATAACACCTACATGATCAATTTTCTTAAATTTTGATTCTCCACAGGATACTTCAATCATATTTGGCTTTGCTGTCATCTCACCAAGCACATAATTCTCACTCAGTTCACCCTCATGATCCACCTCAACTTTGAAACTCTTTGTGATGCGCTTTTCAAGGGCAACTTTGAGAACGGCATTGTTCCAATCCACATCAACACTGGAAGTTGATTCCTTATTTAATTTTACATTAATACTGACTGCATTTACTTTTGACAGTTCGCTCAAATCGGCCGTTGCCGTAAAGTCGGACTCTTTTAACGTCTCTACAAAGCTTCGTTTTCCTTTTACCGTAACCTTAACCGTATCACCATCTACAATATCATAGACTTGATTTGCTGATGTGATTACATTTTCATTTAATATCTGCACCGGTATATCATAAAATGTTTTTGATGTCGTCGGGTCCGTTATATTAATGATAACCAGCCAAAACAAAAAAGCGACAATCACCGATACAATTTTAAGCATTAATTTACTGGTCAATTTCTTTTTCATCCTTTTTGCGCCCCTTCCACCATTTCATTTTTCCTTCATCCGGATTTCTTTTAGCAGCTTCCTGCAAACGTATCATCAGTGTGTCCGCATCCACTTTCCGATAAAGTTTACCATCACAAGCCAATGAAACAAAACCTGTTTCCTCCGAAACAATAATGGTAAGAGAATCCGACACTTCGCTGATGCCAAGACCGGCACGGTGTCTCGTTCCCAATTCCTTGCTCACTGCCAGATTGTTCGACAGCGGCAGGTAACACGTCGCTGACACAATCCGGTTATCGCGTAAAATCACTGCTCCATCATGAAGCGGTGTATTATGCTCAAAAATATTTACTAATAACTGGCTGCTGATTTTTGCACCAATCGGAATTCCGGTTCTCTCATACTCACGGCACTGAATTTCTTTCTCTACGACAATCAGTGCGCCCGTTTTCACACGTGCCATATCATAAACAGCCTTTATCACCGCCTCAATACTTTCTGCCGAATATCTCTCATTTTTCGACTTTTGATTATCAAAGGTCAGTGAACTTAAAATCTTCTTTCTCCCAAGCTGCTCAAGAGCATTTCTAAGTTCCGGCTGAAAAATAACAACAAGTGCCATAATTCCGACCACCATCGCATTCTGGAATACCCAGAGCACAACATTCATCTCTAATACAAGTGCCACCAAAAAAATAATTCCAAGAATTACCATCCCTTTTAGTAAAACCCATGCTCTCGTATCTTTTATCCACAAAATAATGTGATAAAAGGCAAAGGCTATGATGGCAATTTCAAGTACATCCGTAACCGTAAAGTCGGGAATCGTAAGCCACGCCACATAATCCCTGAAAAAACTAATGATTGTGTTCATCCGCCACACGCTCCAATCTATTCAAAATTATTAAAATCATCTTCCAATTCTTTCTCCAGTTCACTTCTTAAATCCTGATTTTCATCGTCCTCATCCGGGACAATTCTTGTCACTGTCTTATCAACGGCGGCAACTTTAATCTTCGGAACTGCTGTCACATAATAATAGTACTCATCATCTTCAAACTGCAGCTTACGTGTCCCATGGTAATCCAGTGTCAATCGGAAAAACTGTACAATGTAAGCAATCAGCACACATACGACAATGGATACAACCATCGGTAATAAATCTACATTTAACTCTAAAAATATATTAGCAAAAAGCAAAATGGACAAGTTTAATATGGCTCCCACCAAAATTGCTATCTGCGAAGCATACTGTATCTTACTTCTCCGAATCAGATACACACAGATAAATGTCAGCACAAATGCTGCTAACAGTGTGTATAAAAGTAAATTTCCCCGCAAATAATCCAAAAGATACTTAAGCGGTTCAAAAAAAGTACTCTCCTGCGTCATACGTGATGCCGCCAGCGCATATTCCTGCACACCGCGCAGTACAAAATAAAAAAATACGCTGGATATCAATGCCGGAATCATCACCGGTGAAAAAAACAGGCCGCCTACAATCGGAACTAAATAACTAATCTGAAGAACACTCAGCACCGGAACCGATGCCAGCACAACACTCTGGCGATTCGCAAGCCGTCCAAACAACAGATAATAAATCAGCACAATCAGTAAAATGGCAACCGCAATCAGTTCAGAAACCTGAAACACTTCAATTTCCGTCACGAGAAAAACACACAGAGGCGATGTCATATCCGGTGTAACTGCACAAATCACGGCGAGAAGAAGCACAATCCAGTGATTGGCAAGAAACGCCTGATAATTCAACTGACTTGTAATAATCATCAAAGTTATAATCATCAAAACAGCTTTTCCAAAGCACCTCAAAATCCGGTAATGCTTTTCATACCCCCCCTTTAACCTGCTTTTCAGGGTAAGCAAAGCCATCAACATAACGTTTCCTCCTCTCCCTCTTTTTCATAAAGTTCCTCTAATTCCATCAACGTAACATAATATTCTTTTACTCTTGCACGCGATTCATCATACGCACGCCCGGCAATTCTGGCAGTAAAAATCACAAAAAGAATCTCTGTCACCACAAATACAATACCGCCATAAATAAGTATCGTCCGGTAAGGAAGCTCCCAGACATGCTGCATAACATAATCCATGTGATATAAAACCGATAAAAGAATACCCAAAACAAAAGCAACGAATACTGCCAATATCGTCTTCAATATCTGCATACGCACATAATCCATCCGCCAATAGTGCGTCCGCTTCAAATCAGAGCTGCCTATTCCCTTTTCATAATCTGCCAATCGTATCATTTTACGAATTCTTTCTTCACTTAGCAAATAAACACCTCCTATTTCATATTTTATCACAAAAAAAAGTGATAGAAAAGTATCATTTTAATGGAAAATAAAAAAAACAAGGAAGCCACAAAAGTTTCCCTGTTTTTCGACTTTATTTCTTCTTTTTTTTGCTTAAAGGTCAAAATGTTTGGTATTCTCTGCCAGTTCTTCTGCCAGTTTACGCAGCTCTCCGGTCGCTTTATTACATACCGTAAGAATTTCATTAAACTCAAGCATGGATGCAGATGTTTCTTCCGTGCTGGCTGCGTTTTCTTCCGCAATTGCTGCTAATCCATCAACAATCGATGTAACCTTATTTTTCTTATCCTCTAAGGCTTCTGCCTGCTTACGAATCTGCTCAATAGCATCTGCCACTGTACCAATCTCGTTATGTAACAGATTGAACATCTGGCTGGTTTCCGAAAGTTTATCATTCTGAACACCAATTTTATCCATTACCTCGCCCATCGTCTGAACGCTCGTATCAGAATTTACTAAAAGGGTGTCCACAATCTCAACAATCTTCTCCGCTGACTGACGAGACTGCTCTGAAAGGGCACGAATCTCATCTGCCACAACCGCAAAACCTTTGCCGTGTTCCCCTGCTCTAGCTGCCTCAATGCTCGCATTCAAGGATAACAAATTGGTCTGAGCAGCAATATCTGTAATCAACGCAGTTGCCTCTTTAATCTGTTTTGCGGACTGGTTTGTCAAATCCGTCTGTTTCTGTACTTCAATAACCGACTGCTTGGTCTGCTCACTAATTGCATTTAACTCTTCCAGATTGCTGCCGGCTGTCTCATTGTATTCTTCCATCTTCTCAGAACTAGCATGAAGGTTCTCCACATTTGCCGAAGTCTCCTCCAACGCCTGTCCCATCTCAGCAACCTGCTGGTTCGCACTCATCGTCTCATCCGCTTGGCTGGTCGCGCCGGAAGCAATTTCCTCAACCGCCGTATTCACACTGTCAACCGAATCCGTAATGTTTGCAAAGGACTCTGCAAACTGATTCGAAAATCCATCCAATGCCTTCGCAGAAGATGTAATATTGGTAAGAATCTCACGGAGCGAATGAATCAAACTCTGAATCGCTCTTGCAATATCACCAACTTCATCGCCTCGTTCCAAAAGAACCGGTTTCATCTCAAACTGAAGCGCACCTTTCGCCACATTTCCAAGATTTGACACAGCACCATCGATACTTTTTACAATTCGTTTCACCATGAAAAGCACAATGAAAAATGCAACTGCAAAAATCGCCAGCATAACAACTGCCATGGATATAATGGTATTTCTAAGGCTCTGCGTTACCTGACTCTGTGTACGTCCGCAGAATACGCTACCAACAAACTCTTTCGTACCCGGCTGGTAAACCGGCAC
>CALELW010000003.1 GCA_937902905.1 uncultured Clostridium sp.
GTAGCAACAATCTCCAACGCATTTTTTACGGTACTATGCGTTTTCTTTCCTTTAATATTGACAATTGCGCCAATACCGCAGTTATCATGTTCAAACCGAGGGTCATACAATCCAATCGGTTTCCGTTTACATTCTTCTACATATTCACTCATCGAAATTCCTCCTTGTATTTGACGTATGGAATAGTCACTCATGTTCCCGTCTGTCAAAAATATTTTTTGACTACAAAAGGCGTCAAAAGAGCATAGTTCAATACTCTTTTGACGCCTTCGTCTTTTCACATTATATAACAGGAAAAGTAAAAACGCAAGAAAAATTTTTCAATAAGCAGTAAATAACCGAAAAACCGTTTATTCACCCTGTTCTTCTTCCAGTTCCTGCATCACTTCTTTTTCCGCTTCGTCCTTAAAAGTCTCGATTGTTTCCTGATTTAAGATTGGCAGATCATCCAGCGATTCCAAACTGAAGTAGCGAAGGAATTCTTCTGTTGTACCAAATAAAATCGGCTTTCCCGGTGCATCCAGTCTTCCGGCTTCTGCTATTAAACCGTATTCTACTAATTTATTTACCGCATGACTGCACGATACTCCGCGGATTTTTTCGATTTCCAAGCGGGTAATCGGCTGCTTATAGGCAACAATAGATAACGTTTCCAAAAGCACATCCGTCAAAACATGTTTTTTCGGAATATGAGCCACCTTAATCAGATACTCATACATTTCCGGCTTTGTACACAACTGGAAAGAGCCATCTAACTCAATGAGATGAATCCCTCTGTCTTCTTCATCGTATCTTGTCATCATACTGCGGATAATTTTTCGCACCGTATCCTCGTCATGGTCTACGGCAGCAGCCAGACGCTCAATCTCGACAGCCTCTCCCATGGAAAATAATATTGCCTCCACAACGGCTTCTAACTTTTTTATATTCACTGTTCTTCCTCCTGCTCCTTGCCGGGATTATATGTAATGATAATGTCATCAAACAACTTGTCCTGTTCAATCGTAAACTTCCCGGTTTTCATCATTTCCAATATACCTAGAAATGTGACAATCACATAACTTTTTCCGGAACCATTTTCCAACACTTTACGAAAACTGAATTTTTTATGCAGCATCGCATATTCCTCTAAAAAAATCATGTGGTCTTCTATATTAATTTCTTCTTTTTCAATCTTACCAAATTCACTTCGGATTGGGTCGATTTTGTCCACCTGCTTCTGCATTACAGAATCAAAAATGGTTTGCAGTTTGCGAAGTGTTACATCGGAAAGCAATTCCTCATAATCGACTTCATCTTTATAGTTTTTTATCTCATCCGGAATCGAAGGTTCTTTAAAAAACACTTTTCCGGCATCTACCTGTCTGTCCTTGAGTTCAAAGGATGCATATTTGTACATTTTATATTCTAAGAGCCGTTCCACAAGTTCCTGTCTTGGGTCTTCTTCCTCTTCCTGCTCCTCTTCTTCTGCAGGCAAAAGCATCTTGGATTTGATTTTAACAAGCGTCGCTGCCATCACAAGGAACTCACTCATGACATCCATGTCTTTGGTGTCCATTTTGCTGACATAATCAAGATACTGCTCCGTGATAAGAACAATCGGAATGTCGAAAATATCTACTTTATTCTTTTCAATCAAGTGAAGAAGTAAGTCCAACGGACCATCAAACACTTCTAACTTTACTTGCAGTTCCATCTGTTTTGCCCCCTTAGCAAATGTACACTTATTTTAGCGCTACCTATCTATAATACCCTATTTAGACTTATCTTGGCAAGTGATTTTTATGACGCTTATCTCCGGGCGGTTAAAAAAACGAAGTTTAATATGGTGAAGTCCCATCCCCCGGCTGAGTATCATCTTTTTCCCGTTTTCTATAAACTCACCGGAATCATACTTTGGAAAAAGTCGAAGGCTTGGCGAAATCACACCGCCAAGCCACGGCAGCCTCATAATACCGCCATGGATATGTCCGCTTACCGTAAGGTCAGCTCCCCATTTCGCATAACTTTTAAAATATTCCGGATTGTGTGCAAGCAGAATTGAAAATTTATCTTCCTTTACACTGCCTAACATTTTTTCTACTTCCTCTTTGGAAAATTCTCTCTTTTGCCAAACTTTATGATACCAGTATTCGGGCAAATCAAGTCCATAAATATCAATTTCACCGCAAGACACTGCCTCATTTTTTAGATACTTTATTCCCATTTGTTTTAAATTCTGCTGATACACTTCATACTCCGGCATACGAATCTCATGATTACCGGGCGCATAAAAAACGGGTGCCACAGATACAATTTCTTTCAAAAATGCTGTCACATTCTCCGTATGGTTCCCGTTTTTCACCGTCATATCTCCCGCAATCAAAAGGATATCGGGATTTTGTCTCTGTATCATCTGCACATACTTGTCTTTTTTGCGCCCCCGGCAGCAGGCATGCAAATCCGTAAGCAGGAGTGCTGTTTTATCTTCTTTGATTTTTTCTGATTGTATGTGATACTCCTTCGTTGTCGGAAAATAATTTTCCAGAATACCATCCAGTAGTAAAAGGACTGCTATCCCAAGCAGAATCATGATAACTGTTAGCATATGGCTGCTCCTATATTTGTTTTTAAAAGTATTATAACATATTTGGGGCGGATTCGGTGATAGTTTTTTAGGTTTCCGTAATATAGCAAGAAAAGTTTACATCCCGTGGTTCTACGTTCCACTCCGGTCCGCGCAGGTCAGAGGTTCCCCGAACCTCTTGCGCCGCTCCCGCTTAGACAAATCCGCAGAAGTATCGGCATGCAAACTACGCATGCCAGATACTTGCGCATTTGTACCCACGTGATGCAAATCTTTTCTTGCTAAATTACTGGAATCAAAAAAAATAGCAGCAAATTCTTGGCATATCGTACAAATGACTTAGATTCAAAAAAGGCAAAAAGAAATTCAACTCGTGAGAGACTATAATGCGAAGCGTTATCCTGTCTCGACACGAATTGAATTTCTTTTTTCATCATCTATAGTCATATTTTTGCCTTCCACGCCATAGGATGTAACAGATTCTTTGAAGACAGGATGAAAAACCAACATGAAACAACTTTTGGGATTTTTTATATTGGCAGTTTTATCACTATTTTTTGCAGCTCCATTTTCCTATGCCCAGGCGGAAGCTCCTACCGAGAGCACCGAATCTTCCAGTGGTCAAGCTGTAAATCTTACTGCCAAAGCGGCTGTTTTGATTGAAGGAAATTCCGGACAAATTATTCTGGAAAAAAATAAGGATACCGAGCTTGTACCAGCCAGCATCACAAAGATTATGACATTGACCCTGATTATGGAAGCATTGGAAGAAGGGGAAATTCAACTCAACGATTCTGTCAGTGTAAGCGAATATGCTGCCAGCATGGGCGGCTCACAAGTGTTTTTAGAGCCAAACGAAACCCAGACGGTAGACACCATGATTAAATGCATCAGCATCGCCAGTGCAAATGATGCCGCTGTCGCGATGGCAGAAAAAATTGCCGGTTCGGAGCCAAATTTTGTAAAGAAAATGAACGAAAAAGCAAAAGAACTTGGCATGAATCACACACAATTCAAAAACTGTACCGGGCTCGACGACGATATCAAATCCGGGCATTTTTCCAGTGCCTATGACGTGGGTCTTATGTCGCGCGAGTTAATTATGAAACATCCACAGATTTCCAAATATTCAACCGTATGGATGGACACAATTACTCACAAAACAAAAAAGGGGGAATCACAGTTTGGTTTAACAAATACGAATAAACTCGTACGTTTTTATGATGGAATAACGGGATTAAAAACCGGATCAACCAGCAAAGCAAAATACTGTCTCAGTGCAACGGCAAAGCGAAATGGCTTAAATCTGATTGCTGTTGTAATGGCTGCACCAGACCATAAAGTCCGTTTTTCAGAAGCACAGGCATTATTAGATTATGGATTTGCCAACTGTTCTCTCTATCAGGACGATTATTCCGGCATGAAGTTTGACTCTCCTGCCGTCCGTGGTGGAATCCCTGAAAAATTAACGGTATATCCAAAAAAATCATTTTCACATACTTTTACCGCTGCTTATGACAAAAATAAAATTGAGAAGAAGATAACATACCAGGAATTAAAGGCTCCAATCAAAAAAGGAACCACCGTGGGATTTATCACTTATTCCTATCAGGGAAAAACACTTGGCAAAGTTCCTCTTCTTGCTATGCAGGACATAAAAAAAGCCAGCTACACCGACTATTTACTGATGGCACTTGACCGGCTGCTGATGGCGGGGTAATGGAAAAAAGGAATCAATTTGCAAGAGACGGGATAACGCTACGCGTTATAGTCTCCCACAAATTGATTCTTTTATTTTTCTATTTTCTCTTGAAATAGAACTAAAGCAATGTTATATTATAAGTAGAAAAGATGCCACCGATAGTGACGGTTGGCTCGATACAAATGTTAAGCTTTAGAAAAGCCGCTCAGTTTTCTCAGGACCAGGGCGGCTATTTCTGTGTCTTATTACTATCCTCACCAAAGGAATATCCTAATCCAAAGCAGGTTAAGCCAAAGCTTACTACTGCGATAAAATCAACAATACTCATAAGGCTTAGCCCTCCTTTCCTTTGATTCCCATTCGGGTTTCTATGTAATCGGAGGGTCACAGTCCCTCCGTAGAGGGCCAACCGCCTACCGTTATGGTGGCATCTGCTTTAAGTTTACCATGAATACTTTCTTATTTCAATCAACTTTACCACTTTTGCTAATATTTTTTTACACTACTCATCGTATTTTCTACGAGTATTCTTTCTTATCTTACCTATCTGCTTCATATGTCTCCCTTACATCTGCTCAATATATTTGTCATGGCCAAGTTTATCCAGTTTCTCTGCCTTTGCCATAACGCCATCTTTCATTTCTTTCTTATAATCTTTTAACTTAACCCGCAAATCTTTATCCGAAATTGAAAGCATTTTAGCTGCTAAAATAGCGGCATTTGCTGCACCATCGATAGCAACAGTTGCAACCGGAATACCGGATGGCATCTGTACAATCGAATACAAACTGTCGACACCGCCAAGGCTCTTTGTATGAATCGGAATACCAATAACCGGAAGGTCAAATAACGCTGCACACATACCCGGAAGATGAGCAGCACCACCGGCTCCTGCGATAATCACTTCAACGCCACGTTCTTCTGCTTTTGTCGCATAGTCAACAAACACATCCGGCATACGGTGAGCCGAAATAATCGTCATCTCATATTCAATTCCAAATTTCTCAAGCATATCTGCTGCTTTTTTCATAACCGGAAGGTCTGAATCACTTCCCATTAAGATACCTACTTTTGCCATCTTGCAATTCCTCCTGCATTCATTTATTTTAATCTAAAACTTCATTCAGACGTTCTGTTCCCGGAAGAACAAATCGTCCATTCTTTATCAGTGTAACGGTTTCACCCGTTTTTGTAAAGACAATTATATCACCAAGTTCATCATACGGAATCGTAACATCTGTGTGGCAGTTAAAATATGCCTTGGAAATATCCGTATTTCTGAGAGCCGAGCACTCATTTTCTTTTGCAATGATTTCTTTCCCATCCGGATTGTGCAAAATCACATCTTCACTCATGGAATAGCAAGTATCACCAAGAGCAAAATGCGGTCCTGTTTTTTCTGCAATCAAAATCGGCAGTTTTGCCTCAATGCCAAACTTTCTTCCCATCACATAGGCTGTCGTATTGGTACCAATGGCAAACTCGCCAATTGGCAGTGTTTCTCTGTTATGAAGAATATTTTCCTTGATATATTTTCTTCCTTCCTCTTCCTTTTCATAATTGGAGCAGGAATACGAGGTAACCATACCATCCGTAAAGGAAAATTCCAGATTTTCATAACGCAGTTCATTTAAGTAAACCTGTGTCACATGAAGCACACCATTCGTTCCCGTCAGTTTCGGAGAAGTAAACACCTCGCCAACCGGAATATTAACATCTGCCAGACAATTTTCAAAATTTGTCTGTTTTTGAGGCTCCGTCAATTCGTGCAGACGAATCCAAATATCGGTATGATTCTTACCTCGTCCTGTCACGTGAACTTTTTCACCCAAATCCAGTGCATCAATTAAGTGCTGCTGAATCTGTTTGTACTCTTCCATGTCCAGTGTATTGACCTTTACTGTTTCCTCAAAAATATCTTCGAAATCCTCGCCGATTTCCGGGATTGGATAGGCAATAATTGTGAAACTGTAAGAGTCCTGAGGAATATACCGGTTTTGCAGCAAAGAATAATCTCTGCGGTAAGAAACCGAAAGTTCCTCCTGTTCTTTTTTATACGCCGGACTTTCCTTTTTCACTTGTGGGGAGAATAACTTCTCACCAAACACTTCAATCACCGCCGGTCCGGCATACAAAGAAGCCTCTTCACGGTATGATTCAAATACTTTCTCAGAGATCTTTAATCTTTCCTGCACCAGTGCATGATTCAAATATAAAGCATCGTCAAAACGATGATCATACTGATACTGTTTATTCGGCGATGTACTTACAACACCAACAGCCTGCGTGTTTGTTTTTCTTGTAAATACCGGCTTTAATCCCATTTTTTCAAACTGCAAAACCGCCTGTCTTACCATCGGCTCAAAACCAATGTGATAACGAATCTGCACAGTCTTTTTCTTCGTCAAATCAATCCCCGCAATTTCAAAACCTTTGCGGTAACCTTCTGTATAAGTAGACGCCATGGCTGAAAGTTTTTCGATTGGCATTTTTTCTAAAAACTCTGCCATCCGAATTTCATTTTCCGTAATGTATTCCCCATAGCGGTACAAATAATCGGTATTTGTAAAATCACTCTTCATCACAATATTGTAAATCAGTGTTTCTTCCGGACAAAGCAAATCATGAATGTTTTTCTTAATGCGGTCTTCTGCATAATCATGAACATCATAGTAAATCGTCTCTTTCAGATAACGCTCGGTTTCCTCCTCTAAAGATAATACCGAGACCACCTGCAAAAACAACTCCATACATCTTGTTACTTCTTCTTCATCCGATTCAAACGACGCCACAATACTGTCACGGAATCTGGCGTAAAACCAGCACAAATACTGTCCGGTCTTTTCGCCGAATTTCTCCACGCAATATGCCGGATTTGCATATGAAGTTTCATAATTATCACCCGCTATTTCTTCATAAAGATTGCTTGTCCATTCTTTTCGCTGTTTTGCTTCTTCTGTACCATCCATTACATGAGAAATCGTCACAAATAAATGTGCCGCCTTTTTGATATAATCGCCAAATACGCCGTCAATCTCTGTTTCCAGTTCCATAATACGATTTTTTGCAAGTTCGTAACGCTCCATTTTTTACTCTCCTTTATTCCAATAATTCAAAATTCAAATTCAACAAATACTCATTAATTTCCATAACGCTCATTTTTCTGCTGATTCCATATAAAATAATGCTGTCCCGCTGATTACGCGGATATAGAACCGGCAGTTTCCATGACCGAAGCAGCCGCTGCGTCTGCTCCACGTTAAGTTCAAATGCAATGCAGAGTGCAAGCACCTTATTTTGCGACGGATTTTTCCGCTCTCCATTTAAAATATGATACACATAAGAACGCTCCAATCCGCTCCGCCTGATAATATCCGTGGGCTGTAATTTTTTCTCTGCCAAAAGACGATTCAAATAATCCCTGCTGTCAAACTCATCAAACTCATCCTTGTTTTCATTGGCAAACGACTCAAAATCCTGTTTCGTCGTCGCGATTTCTTGTAACAGTTCTCCTGTTGATTTCTTCGATTTCACCTTGGTATTCTCCCCAATTCTTCCACAATTTAACAAACAAATTATAGTACACAAATAAGAAATAGTCTATAGTTAGAATTTTTTTTTGCCGAAATATATTTTTTGTGGTAAAATATATGTAAAATTCTAAAGCAATCAAATGGAGGGAATGGTTTTTATGGAACTTAAAGAATTTATGGACATGTCCAAACTGCAAAAAATCCAGGATAATTTCTCCGACGCTACCGGCCTTGCTGCAATTGCTGTCGGAACCGACGGGGAATATTTAACAGAGGGCAGTGGAACTCACTTCAGCCCCGCTGAACTTACGGATTTCTCAGTCGATATTAAAGTAGGTGACAAAAAAGTAGGAGCCATTATCGGAGGACAGATTCTACCAGAATCACCGAATGAAGTAACAATCAGCACAGAAGCTAGAATCCGTGCTGCAGCTAACCTTTTAGGTTCAATCGTAAACCAGTTAGTGAATCTGGAATACTACAAATATACAAATACTTCCATGATGCATGCATTGCAGGAAAAAACGCAGGAATCTGCTTCCTTTGTAGATGTCATTAACAAAGACACAAGCCAGTTGAAAGCAATTTCCAGCAAACAGCGTATGCTTTCTCTGAATGCAAGTATTGAAGCTGCCAGAAATGGTGAAGCCGGTGCCGGATTTGCCGTTGTTGCAAACAGCATGCAGGATTTAGCCGAACAGTCCGCTGCCATTTACAATAATATTGAAGAATCTGTTCAGGGAATCACAGACACATTCTCTGAGTTAATCAACATTTTTAACGACTAAACGTGAAAAAGTACATAATCCGGCAAGCAGTAATACCGGAAAAACAATAGCAGTTAATATTCCAAGGCGCAGATTACCGGAAAACGCACTGGAAACAAACCCAACGAGGGTCGGTCCTCCGGAGCATCCTAAGTCTCCGGCAAGTGCAAGCATTGCAAACAGGACCGTCCCTCCTCTTTTTATGGCTGCCGATGCCTTGCTGAAAGTCCCCGGCCACATAATTCCCACAGAT
>CALELW010000004.1 GCA_937902905.1 uncultured Clostridium sp.
AATTCCCGATTTCGAGTCGATTTGCCGTTTCTTCTTTTTTGTATATTTTGTTATTATTTTGTAATGTTTCCTATGACGCTTAAAATCTGGTCCGGCTCAAAAGGCTTCTGAACAAATTCGTTTGCGCCTAATTTAATGGCATCCACCATTTTGTTTTTCTGTCCGGCAGCAGTAACCATTACTGCATGTGCATTTTCATCATAAGCAATGATTTTCTCCAATGCACCAAGACCGTCCAGAACCGGCATCGTGATATCCAGTGTTACAATATCCGGTTTCAATTCAATATACTTTTCAAATCCAATCTGACCATTCTCTGCTTCCCCGATGACTTCGTGTCCATTCTCGACAAGAATGTTGCGAAGCATACGACGTGACGTACGGGAATCGTCAACAATCAATATTTTTGCCATAGTTCGAATCTCCTTTATCTAGCCTAATTTTACAATAAGGTCTGAATGTTTGCCGTCAATGTAAACCGGCAATACATAGAACTCGCCTTCTCCATCAATGGATGAATCAAATTTAAATTCCGGCGGCTGCATATCGATGGTTGTATCCTGATAACTTAATTCAGTAGCATACAGTCCGTTGACACAGTTTGTAAATTCACAAACCGAATCCAAAGCGTCTTCATCAACCGAATCAAAGGTTTCTTTTGCGTAACCGTCGGCAAGCGCTAAAATGCTGTCATCATCACAGGTGAAACCAAGAAAACCATCATAATCACCGGTTGTATGCTGGTAAGCAATATACTTTGCACTGTGAGAGGTGACAAACTGTCCCTTCTCGATGCGTATGTAAGAACTTACAAAACGTACAATGTTTCTTAATGTAAGACCAATCAACGACTGGTAACGAGAATCTTTCGCATCAACAAATGCAGGAATCATACCTTCGATATTACCATCCTGAATTGCCTTTAGAATCTTGTCGGAGAAACCATTCTCCTTTTGAAATGTATCAAGAGCTGTCTCAATTTCTTCACGGCTCATAATGCCGTTTTCTTCCAGCCCCTGAATGAAAATCAGGTACGGATTTCCCTGGCGACCAAGCAGATAATTCACATCTGCTTCCGTTAAGTAACCCTTCTCCACAGCCAAATCACCAAAACGTTTGTCTGTCTGCATTTGCAAATAATTCAATTCATTCGCTTGATTGCGAGTTAATAACCCCTCGTTTTCTGCAATTAACCCCAGTTTGACGCGATTGTCTTTAATGTATTTCATGCAGGAGGAAAATTGCTCAGCGGTGATTTTCTGGTTATCTAATAAATATTGACCAAAAAACTGACTAAACATAAAAATCTCCTTTCAATTGTTGTAAAATTATTATACAATAGAACGCAGAAAAGTTCAATGAAGAAATGTAGAGAAAGGAAGTGTTTGTCGTATGGCAGGTTCAATATGGGGAGAAGTGTTTCGCGTATCGACATGGGGAGAATCTCATGGCGAGGGGGTAGGAGTTGTTGTGGATGGTGCGCCGGCAGGCATTTCCCTTTCCGAAGAAGATATACAAAAATGCCTCGACAGAAGAAAACCGGGCGAGACGAAATATTCGACGCCCCGCAAAGAAGGCGATAAGGTAAAAATCATGTCCGGTGTATTTGAAGGAAAGACAACCGGAACGCCGATTTCCATGGTTGTCGTGAACACCTCGCAGAAATCCGGTGATTACTCCAACATTGCAAATGTATTTCGCCCGGGCCATGCGGATTTTACGTTTGATGCCAAATACGGATTCCGCGATTACAGAGGCGGTGGACGTTCCTCCGGGCGTGAGACTATTGGCCGTGTGGCAGCCGGTGCCATTGCTATGAAAATTTTGAGCGAGCTTGGAATCACTGTAACTGCCTACACAAAGCAGATTGGACCATTTGTATGCGAGGAAGAAAAGATGTCTTTGGATAACATTGAAAAGAGTCCGCTGCGCATGCCGGATTTGGAAAAGTCTTCTCTTGCTGAAGATTATCTGGCAGAAAAAATGGAGGCACATGATTCCGTTGGTGGTATGATTGAATGTGTAATCAGCGGCATGCCGGCAGGAATCGGAGAGCCGGTTTTTGGCAAGTTAGATGCTATGCTGTCCGCAGCGATTTTCTCCATTGGTGCGGTAAAAGGTGTTGAAATCGGTGCCGGTTTCGCTGTTGCCGATAAATGTGGCTCTCAAAATAATGACGGTTTCTATATGGGAGCGGACGGCAAAGTGAAAAAACATACGAATTTTGCCGGCGGAATTTTAGGCGGCATGAGCGACGGGGATGATATTGTACTCCGCGCCGCATTCAAGCCAACGCCTTCGATTTTCCAGCCACAGGAAACTGTAAACCGCGACGGCGAAAACGTAGAAATCGAGATTAAAGGCCGCCATGACCCGGTGATTATGCCTCGTGCGGTTGTTGTGGTAGAATCCATGGCAGCCATTACACTTGTTGACCGGCTTTTCGTCGGAATGACCGCGCGCATGGATAAGATTCGTGAATTTTATAAAGGCGAGTAAGTAGAATTTGGGGATGTGATGACTGCTATTTCAAAAGACGTAAAATAAGTCAACGATATTTGCGAGAAAGTTGACCTAATAATAAGGTTTTGTCAAATAAGTCATCTGAATCACACATCAGGGTTGACTGGAATTTCAATAATGGGGATTCAAGTCAACGAAAAAGGGCGAAAAGGTTGACCTGGCTGAGAAAAAGCTAAAAAGCAGTCAACGGGGGCGGTGAAAAAGGTTGACCTAGTTAAGAAAAAGCTTAAAAGCAGTCAACGAGGACAGCAAAAAAGGTTGACTGTTAGAGCGAAATTTGAATTTTCGGTCAATTGCCTAGTGGACTTGTGATGAAATATTGTAAGAAATAGGAGGCGGGTATGGATGAGTGAGATAAAATGGGTGTTTTTAGATGTAGGTTCAACACTGGTTGATGAATCGGATGTTTATGAAAGCAGATGTAACTATGTGATAAGGGCGAAGGGATTGGAACATGATGAATTTATAGAAAAAGTGCATCAGGCGGCAAAAGTGAGTCCTACACCGATAAAACAGGCGGCGCAGACTTACGGAGTCACTTTGCCGGAATGGGACAGTAGTTTAGAAAAGCTTTATTTAGGAACAGAAGATGTGCTAAAAGCTTTGTCAGGCAAATATAAATTGGGCATTATTGCAAATCAGTTAGCGGGGACGCAAAAGAGATTACATAATTGGGGAGTTTTGCATTATTTTGATGTTATCACAGCTT
>CALELW010000005.1 GCA_937902905.1 uncultured Clostridium sp.
GTGGTGCGGGATATAAATAATTCAGTTCGTTAAATAAGCCCCTTGCTATACAGGTGGGATAAAAACAGTATAGTATGTAAATCTTCCCCATCAGTGATTGCTGATGGGGAATTTTATCTCAAAGAAAAATGCTATTCCTAACAAAGAAGTCACTTGATAAATAAACTTCCCCTTTCGTTGTCATAACAACGTATATTTTTCTATTATTATACTATATTAAGTGGTATACTAATATCACAAATATACAGGAGGAAATAAAAATGGCAGGAATAAAAAATATGGATATGTCGAAGGTTTTGGTTTTAAAGGATGAGGTAGCTTACCAGCCAGGACAAGTAGTATCAAAGACATTAGCGCAGAATGAGCATTTGAGTGTAACTTTATTTGCATTTGATAAGGGCGAGGAAATCAGTACACACGAATCAGGCGGTGATGCCTTTGTTACTTGTCTTGACGGCGTTGGCAAAATCACAATTGATGGCGTTGATTATGAACTTCATGAAGGGGAGTCTATCGTTATGCCGGCAAAACACCCTCATGCTGTATTTGGAAAAGAACAGTTTAAAATGTTGTTAGTTGTAGTTTTTTAATTAAGGAGATTTACCATGCCGTTTCAGTACAAGGTACCAGAAGATAAAAAAGTCCGTGTCATTATTGACACGGATGCTGCCTGTGAGGCAGACGATCCATTTGCAATTGCCCACGCGTTGATGTGCCAGAAGTTTGACGTGAGGGCAATTTTTGCTGAGCAGTTTAATCGAGAGGGGAGCACGCGACAGAGTTATGAAGAAATTTTGACGGTTTTGCGTGCAATGAAAAAAGAAGTTCCTGTTTTTATGGGAGAGGAAACAAAAATTTCTGAGAAAAAACAGGGCGAGGAAGTTTCACCTGCGGCTGACTTTTTGATTGAAGAAGCGATGAGAGAGGATGAAAAGCCCTTGTTTGTGCTGTGTATTGGGGCAATCACCAATGTGGCGAGTGCGATGATGAAAGAGAAAGAGATTGCAAAACACATGACGATTGTGTGGATTGGCGGACAGGGGCATGCGTATAGTACGCCTGAGGTGCGCGAGTTCAATGCGGGAAATGATGTTGAGGCGATTAACTATGTGTTAAACAGTGGTGTGACTTTCTGGCAGATTCCAAATGATGTGTATGGGAAAATGAGAATTAGTCTTGCTGAGATTGAGAGGCGGATTGCGCCATGTGGAAAAATTGGCAGACATTTATTTGAAAATATGGAAACGTATAATCATTCGGAACATGCGGGATGGACAGCAGGGGAGAGCTGGACATTAGGTGATTCGCCGGCGGTTGGTGTGGTGCTTGATCCGGATTGTGGATTTTATCATGAAACCGAGGCGCCGATTATACTTGATGACACGACCAATAAATTTGAAAAAGGGAGACCGAAAATCCGAGTGTATACATCGGTGGATTCGCGGTTTATTCTGGAAGATTTTATTGCGAAACTGGAAGTTTTATATGGAAAGGATTCCGATACAAAATAGATACAAAAAACATGTATGATAGCAGGTGGTAAGGAGGAAGTAAATGACAAAGATACTGATTGTGGAAGATGAAGAGGCAATTTCTGACCTAATAAAAATGAGCCTTACGAAGGCGGGATATCACTGTGAACAGGCGATGGACGGCTTAGAGGCAGCAGATTGTATCGAGAAAAATAATTACGATTTGGTTCTTCTTGATATCATGCTTCCGGAAATTAATGGATATGAATTGCTGGAATACATAAAAACAAAAGAAACGCCCGTTATTTTTATTACGGCGATGGGCGAATTGAATGACCGTGTGAAAGGGCTTCGCGCAGGTGCCGATGATTACATTACAAAACCATTTGAAATGATTGAACTTTTGGCACGTGTGGAAACGGTTCTGCGGCGCTACCATAAAGTGGGCGGCACGATTGAAATTTTTGATACGGTGATTGATGTTTCTTCGCGAACGGTTACGCAGAATGGGAAGCAGATTATGCTTACGCTCAAAGAGTTTGAACTGCTTTTGTTTTTTGTGCGCAATAAAAATATTGCTTTGTATCGTGAAACAATTTACGAAAATATATGGGAAAATGATTATATGGGTGACAGCCGTACCGTAGATTTACATGTGCAGAGACTGCGGAAGAAAATGAACTGGGGAAATCGAATTAAATCGGTTTACAAAGTTGGATATAGGCTGGAGGTGTAACGTGAAATTTTACTGGAAAATGTTTATCAGTTTTTTTATACTTATTTCCCTTACGTTTGCGGTCAGCGGAACATGGATGATTTCTGCTTCTTTCAAAACCTCTTTGCAGCGGGAAATTGAAATGGGGATGAGCCGGAATGAGCTGTACCGCACTGCTCTGCAAAATGCGGTGAGTGCCGTGCCGGCAGATTATTTTACAAAACAAAATCATTCTATGAAAGAAATCATAAGTTCACTGCAGGAAAGTCTCTTGGAAAAAGGTACCGAGTTTTTTGTGTACAATAAAAAGAAGAAAACGATTTTTTCTTCGACGAAAAAAACAGAAGATGTTTCTTTGTTGGAAAATGTTGATAAGTCCCACAAAATTTATCAGGTCTGTCAAAAAGGTCAAAATTATTACCTGCGGACAGTCAGTTATTTATTTGTGACAGCGGATATGAATGGATATTATATTGAGACGCAGACGAATTTGCAGGAAATTTTTCAAAAGAGGGATGATATGACAAAGATGTATCATTACATCGTTTTGATTGTTTTGATATGCTGCGCGGTTTTGTCGTTTGTGATTTCGTATCTTTTGACCTATCGGGTTCGAGCATTGTCCGTGACGGCGCGGGCGTTTGCCGGCGGGCAGATGGAAGAACGTGCTAAAATCCGGGGAACGGACGAAATTGCAAAGCTTGCCATTGACTTTAACCAGATGGCAGACGAACTTCAGGAAAAAATGGAGCAGTTGGAAGAACATGTAAAGAGCCAGGAAGCATTTACCGCTGCGTTTGCCCACGAATTGAAAACACCGCTGACGTCGATTATTGGTTATGCGGAATTGCTCCGCTCGATGTCTCTTTCAAAAGAGGAA
>CALELW010000006.1 GCA_937902905.1 uncultured Clostridium sp.
TTTTGGCTGCTAAAGACATTTCTAAGATCATTAAAGAATATATAGGTTGGGAAAAAAATACGACATATACCGTAATCAAACGATTGATTAATAAAGGAGCTATTCAGCGTGAGGATCCGGGATTTTTATGCAGCGCTAAGGTGACAAAAAAAGAAATTCAAGACATTGAGACAAAAGCATTGCTTAATAAAATGTATAATGGTTCCTTAAGCACATTTATTAATGATTACTTAGGAAACCGGAAACTTTCGTTAGAAGAGACTATGGAGTTAAAACGAATTTTACATCTTAATGAATAAGATAACTCGCATCCAGAAAACAATATGGCAGGGTGCGAGTTTATTTTTGTCTCCCTAACTCTCTTGGACAAACTCCAGTTTTTCAAAAAGACTTGACGAAAAAACGCCTATTTGCTATAATTAAATTAGTATTAACACATATTTATTGGATTTAGGAGGTTTAAGTTTATGGATAAGAAAATTACTTATCATGAGCAGACAAGCCGTGAAAACACATTAAAACTGCGTAGTGTCTTACAGACACTTCCGGATTTTACAAAGGATTTTTTTCGTGCCATTGAGCCAAATACATCTGCTAAAACCAGAATATCTTATGTATATGATATTCGTTTGTTTTTTCAATTTTTGCAGATAAATAATCCGGTGTTTGCTAAAAAAGATTCAATTAAAGATATTCGTTTAGAGGATTTAGAACAATTGCAGCCCGTTGACATTGAAGAATATTTAGAATATTTAAAATATTACAAAGATGCAGACGGCGTAATTCATACCAACAAAGAACGAGGGATTCATCGTAAATTAGCGGCGTTACGAAGTTTTTATGCCTATTACTATAAACGCGAGTATATTCATAATAATCCCACATTAATTGTTGATATGCCTAAACTGCATAAACGTGAAATTATTCGTTTAGACCCGGATGAAGTTGCCAATCTTCTGGATTATGTAGAACACGGTGGCGATGAAATGACAGGGATGAAAAAAGTATATTTTGAAAGGAATAAAACAAGAAATCTCGCATTGTTCACTCTTCTGCTCGGCACAGGAATCCGTGTATCCGAATGTGTTGGATTAGACATTGAGGATGTTGATTTTGACAATAACCGGATTAAAATCGTGCGCAAAGGCGGCAAGGAAGATTTTGTATACTTTGGTGATGAAGTTGCAGAAGCTTTATATGATTACTATGCAGAACGAATGACGATTACAACAAAGGAAGGTCATGAACATGCTTTGTTTTTATCCATTCAAAAAAGACGTATCTGTGTACAGTCGATTGAAAACTTAGTTTCCGATTGTGCAAAACATGTTACAACATTAAAGCATATTACGCCTCATAAGCTTAGAAGCACGTACGGTACCAATTTATACCGCGAAACAGGCGATATTTATTTGGTTGCTGAGGTATTAGGTCATAATGACGTAAATACAACTAGGAAACATTATGCAGCGCTGGAAGAAGACAGAAAACGAAAGGCTGCTTCGGCAGTTCGTCTGCGGGAGTCCTAAAATCCCCTATCCTACCGACCGGTAGGATAGGTTTGAAACATTGTCTGAATGCTCTTATAAATAGAATTTGCCGCGTTCTTTTGGAAGGTGGCATTTGTTAATTTAGAATAATCACTGTTTCCGGAGATAAATCCAAGTTCAATCAAAATAGCCGGGACTGTATTGTGTTTTAATACATAATAAGCAGCTGTTTTTGTACCACGGTTTGTTGTTTTTAAATCTGCAAGTAACTGCTTACGGAACAAGTTCGCCATTGCTTTACTTGTAATACCACTAAAACTTGTCTTATTATTGGATACAGAATAATATACCTCTGTTCCATTTGCAGACCCACTTTTAGCAGAATTCATATGCAGACTGATAAACGCATCCGCACGAACAGATTTTGCAAAAGCTGCCCGATTGGCAAGCGTAATGTAACTGTCATTGGTTCTGGTCCAGTAGACTTTTGTGTCCGGCGCATTTCCTGCAAACTTATCCTTCATCAATGTATAAATAATCTTGTGAGTTAAATCTTTTTCATTTGTTCCATTATTTTGTGCGCCAGGATCATGACCACCGTGGCCGGCATCCAAAACCAAAACATTCTTAAATATTTTATTTGGCTGTCCCATTAATACACTGAGTGTATTTCCCTTTTCATAAATTTTATATCCAACTAAAGATTTAGTGGTAACGGTAATTACCGTGTTGTTTCCGCTTTTTGCAGTCATAATATTTTTTATCGAACTGTGATTAATCACAATTGGATTTGTTTGATAATAGGACACATAATCACCAGGGATAATAATCTGGAATTTTTTGCTCAGGTATAAATCCTGATTTTTTACTTGATTAATGTGCACATTTGCAGGACGCGGAATCGATAAGGAATAATTTGTCACACTCCCATCTCCTGCCTGATAAGTACGTAGAATATTAATTTCCAACGTCTTATTATGAATGATATAAGAATAATCCGCTGTGTTGTAACAAGTAAAGGTAAGTATTACAGTTCCTGCACTGGTGCTTACATTCATTTTCTGAATAATCTCACCAAATCGCTCAAAACTTTTGTTTACTAACATGTATGAGGATTTAGGAAGTGAAATCGAAATCGTATTACCGGATCGATTTACCGTTGCTGTTTTCATGATCTCTTCGCTTGTACCGGATAACTGGAAAGAAATCGAACCGGTTCCATTTTGCTCCTGATAAAAGGATTGAAATGCATACAAGGAATTGGTTGTAGCGTTTGTTTGTTGTACCGTTGACTGTTTTGATGCCTGCTTCGTACTCCAATTAAAGAATTCTTTACTCTGAATACGATAGCATAACATATTCTTATCCCAGCTTTTGGTATAATTTAACTTTCCTAAAACGGAAGATGCCGGTATACATAAGATATTTTTCTTCGTTTTGTGCGAATAAATCATTTTAAGGGGTGCTGTCAAGGTTACATTTTTCCCATTTAATACAGCCTGACGGCTGTCAAGTACGGCACAAAATGTCATATTTACATCGGCATCCGATACCAGTAATTCTTTTGTCTGCTGATTATAGGAGTAGGTAAGTCCCATAATGGAAGAAAGAGTTTCTTCTGCAGGCAGATACATCTTTCCGGACAATTTAAGTACCGGCAATGAACGAAGTGTATATTTGTTATGATTGTAATAAATATTTCCCTGTGTACCTGTGTAATAGGTCAATTTCCCGTCATATGTAAGCTTTAACGGAGCACCTAATTGAATCGTTTTTCCTGATTTTTTATAAGAAAAACGAAGTGCTTTCGCAACGTAATTTACAGGAATCAGTATTTTCGTCTTTTTCTTGGATACAAAACGCACAGAAACAGGAGCCGCTTTTAATTTCACTTTTTTCCCGTTTTTGTAAGCTGTCTTTTTTCCAACCTGCATTTTTAAAGAAATGCCATTTGCCGATAAGGTAAGAACCTTTCCTTTCTTTTTGTATTTACAGGAAACCTTCATCCCCTTCTTAAATACGTCAGCATAAGAAACCATATAGTTTTTCTTAATGACGACTGCCGGGTAGGATTTTTTTGAAACT
>CALELW010000007.1 GCA_937902905.1 uncultured Clostridium sp.
AATGAAAGCAGCGGTGCTCAGCTAATTCGTCTTTCTAAGAAAGATAGGGAATCCTACCAATTTTCAAAATATAATATTTACATAACAGGAGTGAGTTTGAAAATTGAGGATGCCTTACTTGTTGATGCGGATGCCGTATATGAGGAAACGGAGAATGAGGAAATTAAGAATTTTGTTTATCTTGTAGAAAACGGCAAATTACATAAACGCTATATTGTAAGTAACTATAAACAGGAAAAAACATATTTGGTGAATCAGGGTCTGGAAGAAGGCCAGACGCTGGCGATTGTATCAAAGTAGAAAGGAGAGGTAATTCGTTATGATTCATTTTATCAAGCAGAAACTTCTCCATAAAAAATGGATGGTTGTAAGTCTTTTGATTGGTAATATTTTATTGATTGCCATTGCTTGCAGCAATCCAATGTATCAGGGAGCAGCACTGCAGAAAACATTGTCCTCAAAACTGGATGAGTATATTCAAAAGGAAAATCAAAATCCGGGTGTGATTTCTTTTGAGGCCAATATGAAAGGGCAGGATGGACAAGAAAAAGAATATCAGGGCATGAAGGAAGAGGCTGCCGGTGCGGCAGACCGCCTTGATGTGGAACAAAGTCATTTTGTGACATATAACCAGTCCTCAAAAACCAGAGGACATTATGTAGGAACCCGCAACAAAGATGACATGACAAAGACAATTAAAATCAGCAGTTTGTCAGAACTGGAGAAACACAGCACGATGCTGTCAGGGAAAATGTATCAGGATAAAGCGGGTGCAGATGGTGCATTGGAGGCAATTATTTCCCAGAAATGTATGAGCAAATTAGATATTATGGTGGGCGACATCATTGAACTTAACCGCTTTATGGATGCTAAGGGAAATGCCATCCGGGTAAAAATTGTTGGTGTATTTACAAATAAGGAGGCAGAAGATACCTACTGGGTACAGTCTCCATCCGATTATTATATGGATTTGTTTATTTCACCTAAAGTATTTGAAAGTAATTTTATAAACTTAAAGAAGCAATCCTTTGTAATGGCTACCACATGGTCGTTGGTTTTCGATTACAAAGAATTGGCTGCTGAGCAGATTGATTCATTCGTAAGTGAAACGGAAGACATGATGCAGGAGACATCGGATGCATATAACTGTAAAATTGATGAGCCGGCTTACTTAGCGGTTCTACGTGAATATCAGACTTCTGCAAAGAAAGTGCGCACAACGCTTCTTATTTTGCAGTTCCCGGTACTGGCACTTTTGCTGGCTTTCATTTTTATGATTTCCAGACAGATGTTAGACTTGGAGCAAAATGAAATTGCCTTGCTAAAAAGCCGTGGTTCGAGTAAGAAACAAATTATACTGATTTATTTTTTACAGTCCGTTATTTTATCAGTGATGAGTGCCGTTGTGGGACTGCCGCTTGGCTATTTCCTATGTAAAGCACTAGGCTCAACGAATGGATTTTTGGAATTTATTCAAAGAAAAGCATTACATATCACACTTGGTACTTCGGTGTTTTTGTATATGCTTGGTGCGATGCTTATATCGATTGCTTTCATGGTGTTACCGGTTTTCCGCGATGCCAATGTTACGATTGTTAATGTAAAAAGAAATAAAAACAAAAAGCATAAAAACATTTTCCAGAGAGTGTATATGGATGTGATTCTGCTCGTGATTTCTCTGTATGGTCTGTATAATTTTACGGAGCAGAAGGAAAGTCTTATGACGCAGATGTTAGAAGGAGAATCGTTAGACCCATTTTTGTTTATTTGTTCTTCGCTGTTTATCATCAGTGCCAGTCTGGTAGCACTGCGCATCCAGCCGCTTTTGATTAAACTTGTTTACCTGATTGGGAGAAAACGCTGGAAACCGGCATTTTTTGCTTCGTTTTTACAGATTTTGAGAACGAAGGGAAAACAGAGTTTTATGATGGTCTTTTTGATGCTGACGGTTGCACTTGGTATTTTTAATGCAACGGTTGCGCGGACGATTCTTTCCAACTCGGAGAGTAATATCCGGTATGAGACGGGAGCGACGCTTGTTCTCAAAGAGCAGTGGGAGAGCAATGAAGCGTTCCTTGCAGATAACCCGGATATGGAAGTGTCTTATACGGAACCGGATTTTTCGACCTATGAGAGCATGAAAGGTGTAAAACATGCAACGAAAGTTTACTGTGAGGATGAGATTTCTACATCGCTTGGCAAAAAGATGAGTGATAATGAAACCGCAACTTCATTGATGGCAATTGACACGAAAAATTTTGGTTTGACGGTGAGTGATTTTGATTCGACGCTTTTGCCGACACATTTGAACAACTATTTGAATGCGATGGCGGATAATCCGGATGCCATTCTTCTGAGCATGAATTTTCAGAAAAAAATGGGCGTCAAACTGGGAGATAAAGTGACCTATACGACAAAAGATAAAAAAGAAATGACAGGAGTTGTGTATGGGTTCTTTGACTATTTTCCAAGTTACGTGAAGCAGACGCATGAACTGAATCAGCAGGATACGCTTGTAACAACGGATCATTATCTGATTGTTGCCAATCTGGCGCCGGTTCAGCAGACACTTGGCGTGAAGCCATATCAGGTATGGATTCAGACTAACGGTTCTTCGAAATTTATTTACGATTATGCGAAGAAAAACGGCATCGAATATACGGTGTTTGAGGATGTGGCATCCAAACTGGTAGACGTGAAAAACGATGCACTGTTCCAAGGAACCAATGGTATTTTGACGATGAGCTTTATTATCATCTTGATTTTGTGCAGTACCGGATTTTTGATTTACTGGATTTTGTCAATCCGGCAGAGGGAATTGCTTTTTGGCGTGTTCCGTGCGATGGGTATGACAAAGAAAGAGATTATTCAGATGTTGATTAATGAACAGATTTTTAGTTCCGGAATATCGATTTTGATTGGTGCCGGACTTGGTGTTTTATCATCTGTTCTGTTTGTACCATTGGTGCAGATTTTCTATGCCTCGACAGACCAGACGGTACCGTTAGAAGTGGTGTTTAAGGCACTTGATATGGTTCGTCTCTTTAGTGTCATTGGCATTGTAATTGTAATCTGCATGGTAGTTCTTGGTAAACTGATTAGTAAGATTAATATTTCTCAGGCGTTGAAGCTTGGTGAAGACTAGGGAGGTGTCAGAATGGAAAATATGATAGAAACCAAAGATGTGATTCAAAGTTTTCCGATTGCCGGCGGCAAGGAACTTGTGGTTTTGAAAAACATTAACATTCAGATTCCGACTGGGAAACTTACGATGCTCAGAGGACGTTCCGGATCCGGTAAAACGACGCTGATGAATCTTTTGAGCGCACTGGATTACCCCAAAAGCGGTGAAATTTTGTTTGAAGGAAAACCAATTCAAAATTTATCGGAACATGACAGGGAGCAGATGCGAAAAACGCAGATTGGATTTGTTTTTCAGTCGGTGGCACTGATTCCGATGATGACCGCCTACGAAAATGTCGAGTTTGTTCTCAGACTGGCCGGATACAAAGGTGACAGGAGAAAGCGGACGGAAGAATGTCTGAAATTAGTTGGTCTCGGAAGCCGTATGCATCATATGCCGCAGGAGCTTTCCGGCGGTGAGCAGCAGCGAGTTGCGATTGCGCGCGCAATTGCACATGAACCAAAGATTATTTTTGCTGATGAGCCAACGGCGGAGCTTGACAGTAACACAGGGCTTCAGGTGATGAAGATTTTTAAGGAACTGATTGAAAAACAGGGAGTAACCATTGTAATGACGACGCATGATACCGGATTAATGGAGATTGCTGATTGCATCTATCATATTGAGGATGGAGAGATTGCCGATGAAGATTAATTTAAAAGAAAAAATAAGCAAAGTAAAACAAATAAAAAATCCTGAATCTGCAATGGAAAATCCGGAACAGACAATGGATGTGCCGGACGATGTGATGATTGAGTGTGACAGTCTGGTTAAAATTTATAAGACCAAGGACATTGAAGTGCTCGCACTTCAGGGGCTGGATTTGACGGTGAAACGAGGAGAACTTATGGCAATCATCGGAAACAGCGGAAGTGGTAAGTCTACTTTTTTGAATATGATTGGTGGATTAGACCGGCCATCAGCGGGTAAACTGTATGTAGATGGAAAAAATTTATTTCAAATGACAGAAAATGAACTGGTTGAATATAAGAGAAGTACGGTTGGCTTTGTCTGGCAGAACAATGCGAGAAATCTTCTTCCTTACCTGACAGCATGGGAAAATGTAATGACACCGATGCTTTTTGTGGAGGGCAGAGAAAAGGCGGTTTCTGAGGAAGAAAAAAAGAAACGCGCACTGGAACTTTTAGAGCTGGTGGGGCTTGGCCATCGAAAAGACAGTAAATTAAGTCAGCTCTCCGGTGGTGAGCAGCAAAGAGTTGCGATTGCGATTGCCCTTGCCAATAATCCGAAACTGTTATTGGCGGATGAGCCGACCGGTGCCGTTGACCGAAAAACTGCGGATGACATTTTGGAAATGTTCCGCAAATTGAATGAGCAGCTTGGACTTACGATTGTCATTGTAACGCATGATAAAGAATTAGCCAAAAAGGTAAACCGTGTTGTGTCCATCCGAGATGGAAAAACAAGCAGTGAGCGTATTATGAAAAATGACTACCGCGAGCGCATGGAGCATTTGGATATAGACTGGCAGGAAGAAGAGACGCAGGAAGAGTTCGCTGTTCTTGACCGTGCCGGACGTGTGCAGATTCCAAGTGAGCTGTTAGAGCAGATGGGAATGGATGGAAATAAAGTAAAACTGGAACTTATTGACGGGAAAATCGTCATTGAAAAGCCGGAAGATTAGTGCTATACTAATGCTACATAGTGGGGGTGAGACTTGCTCCCAAAGTGAGGTGCTAAGATGGATTACATGAAAGGCTATAATAATCGCAAGAGGCGAAGAAGAAGGGCGCGCAGCCGTTTTTTTAAAGACTCTGATAACTATATTGGAAACAGTTCATATTCAAGCAGAAGTAAATATCGAAGCAGTATGGGACAGGCAGTGTCAGGACGATGGATTGTCTGTCTTATTGCAGTAATTGTGGTGATTGCAGTAGTGGCGGTCTGTCTGGTTCAGGCAAAGATTGGTGATGGTGAACAGCCAAAAGGACAAGCCGTGGCAAGTGGAAGCGGTGTCACGGTAACACAGACGGCACAGGCAACGGCAGCGGTGACAGCAACATCGATGACAGCAACAGCGGACAGTGCAAGTGCTGCGCCACAGCAGACAAAAGCTCCCGAAAAGGGACAGGCAACCTATGCGCCGGATGGAATTGCCAAAGAGATTGCAGCGGTTCCGACGCTTGCACCGCAGACCATTCCGACACCTGCACCAAAGATTCGCTCGAAAGCAGTTGCCTTATCATTTGATGATGGTCCAAGCACAGTAAATACACCAAAAGTGCTTGCTTTATTAAAACAGTATCAGGCTCATGCGACCTTTTTCGTGGTAGGAAACCGTGTGAAGGAAGGTGCTGAAGTTTTGAAACAGGAAGTGGCGCAGGGCTGTGAAATTGGAAACCATACATGGAATCATGCCAATTTAGCAAAACTGAGTATGAAAAAAGTGAATAAACAGTACGATAAGACGGCAGATTTGGTGAAGAAATTAGTTGGTTACGACATTACACTGCTGCGCCCGCCATATGGTGCAATCAGTACGAAAATGCGAAAAAAATTAAAACACCCGATGATATTGTGGAACACCGATACTTTGGATTGGAAATCGAAAAATACAAAAGCCATCATGAAGGAAATGAAGAAAAATGTCAAAGATGGTGACATTATTTTGATGCATGATATTCACCCGACTACCGTAGAGGCACTGAAGAAGGTACTGCCGTGGCTTGTTGAAAACGATTATGATATTTTGACGGTTTCTGAGCTTGCCAAGCGAAAAGGTGCTGTTATGCACAACGGAAAAGCATACGGCGGTTTCACCGGCAACTAAGTTTGTCATAGTATTCGTATAGTTTCTGTACACCGTTTTCTAAGCAGTAGTAGTGAAAGATGTATGGAATTAAAAGCACAAGAAATAATACATCCAGTGCTAGAAGTACCGGCTGCTTTGGAAGAAGCAGGCTGACGAATAAACTCAGTATCGTGAGCAGTGCAAAAAGCGCCGTCACGATTAAGTGAATCAGGCGTTCGTGCTGAAAAAATTGAATTTGAATGAGCAATTGCTCTTGCTCCCTGGCTGCCTCTGCGGTGGTCAGGGGTTTTTTTGTTGTTAATGTTTCGTAGTAGTTCAGATAAAACTGTAAGCGTTTTTTCATAGTGGCATCCTCCTGAGTGTTTTTTTGTTAGGTTTATTTTAATTCAAATGGTGTGCGGATAATCTGTGCTGGAATTTGGTTGACATGAGTTATCAATGATGTTATATTAACAAAAAAACGAGGAGAGGACAACATGAATCAGAACTTATATTCAAGATGTTATATGTACATGTATTGCGGACATACACAGTTATAAACATGCAGGGTAAATGCATTAGGTTATAACGTGTAGGTCTTTTAGTCTAGTGCATAAAACCAGAATATAAGAGAAGATTTTACATATTGCATCTTATTCGATTGGTGATATCGCACTAGACATTGTATTGGTTGGTGCGATTTTTATATTTACAAGAAAGAGGTGCAGAAAATGAACGATTTAATCAAAAATTCGACATCGGTTGATTATGTTAAGACTAGAAGATTTAAAAAAGAGGACGTTAAAGAAGTCAGAAATCTTATTGTCAGGAATTTCTTGGAGATTAACAGTAAAGATTATGGATTATCGGCGATGGAGACGCTTGCAAAGGTTTATGATGAAGAAAAGGTTTTAAATGTGGCAAGTTATGCGCATATGTACGTTTTTGAATTTGGAGAAAAAATTGTTGGAACAGGTTCTATGTCAAGTTTTTGGGGGAGTGAAACAGAAAGCATACTTCTGTGTGTTTTTGTTCTTCCGGAATTTCATGGAAAAGGTATTGGAAGCAAAATTATAAGTACATTGGAACAGGATGAGTTTTATGTAAGAGCAAACCGAATTGAGATACCGGCATCCATTACGGCAACAGAATTTTATAGGAAATTTGGATATGATTATAAGGATGGTGTTAAGAAATTGGATGATGAGCATCATTACAGATTGGAAAAATTTAAGGAGGCGGAATTGAAATAGCAATATAGAATTGATAATTTATTTATTGCTAGGGTAAAGTTCTTTGAGGAAAAAGAAGATGTTGAAAATAACATGTGTTGGTTTTTGGTTGACTTTTGGTTTGATAGGGTATATTATAAGACAGTAGCATATGTTACAGGATTAACATACCCTATGCGGTAGAACTCCTACTATAAGGGAATCGTCGAGGTGTATGGTATTTCTTGTGCAAGAGAGCACGTTTTGACTGATGAAGCGTAAGCTGTGCTAAGAAGCAGTTTGTGTGGAGGCCTACAAAGGTTTTAGGTTTACCATGACTTAGCTAAGGTGTGTTCCGAAAGAAAACCTAAAGGAGAAGAGTCTTTGGGGACTCTTTTTCTTTGCTTGGATTCTAATGATTTTGGAGATATAATATGAATTGATTAAAAAGGGTACTTGTTTTTTCAAGTACCCTAGTGTATAATCTACTTAGAAAGTGAATCGGATATGACTCCGATTTGCCCTCAGTGGAAACTAAAAGGATAGCATCCAGACTTTAGGAGGTTGGGATGCTATTTCTTTTTGTTATTGTGATTATCTATGTATGATAGAGCCGCGAAAATTACTAGCACAAGAGTTAAAACTTCAAGCGTGTTCATAGGGCATCACCCTCCTTTGTAAACTAGAGGGCATCAAACAATCGGAAAGTCACATCCTACTTTCTTTTTGATTACACATGAATAGTATAACATAAAAAGAACGTATGTTCAAGCAAAAAATAGTTGACACAAATCAATTCTTTTGGTAGAATATCAACTCGTAAGGTCTTTTATGACCACGGTGCTGTTATAGCTCAGGTGGTAGAGCGTCGCCTTGGTAAGGCGGAGGTCACGGGTTCGAGTCCCGTTAACAGCTTTTATAGGATTCAAAAAGTTTTGTGTAAGACCGGTGGGTCTTATTTTTTTGCCATAAAGCTTTTGGCGTATCAAAAGCAACCTAAATGGGCTTTATATCATAAAAGCGTTGCATGATGAAAAAAATATTTGATATTAAAACAACCAAAATGCATGAAAATAAGAAAAAGAGTTGTCTTTTCGCTGCGTTTTATCGTAAGAATGTGATAAATCGACCGGAAAATGCAACCATATTGACAAATTATGAGTAAAAGAGTTGCTTGCGAGCTGCCCCACCCCTAAAAATAGCCCCTAAAAGCAACCGAAGCAAACAACCAGTAAAAATAACCGGCGCAAGCAACCGGCACAAACAATTGCCGAAATCTAACGAGCCAACTTCTCCTAATCTTATCGAATCTTCGACAGTTTCCCTCGAATCCTTTGCAAAGCGTTATCAATGGACTTTGGAGATTTTCCAAGGACTACGGCAATCTGCTGGTAATCGTTGCCATCAAGGTAGAGAGTTACCACTTCTTTTTCAAACTTGCTCAAGTGCTTCTCGATGTGGCTCTCGATGTCTGTTACATTTTCCTTGTCGATTACGATGTCCTCCGGATTTATAAGTTCGGAAGGCTGGAGCGTATCGGCAAGTGTCTCGCGGGAGTTGTTTTCCGTGTCGGAGTTAAGTGGTGAGTAAAGAGAAACATAGGTATTGAGTGGCGAATTTTTGAGCCGGTTTGCGCCTTTGATTACGTTGTATAACTGATTATCAATGCAAAGAGAGGCGTAGTGCACGAAGGAACTTTCGCGGTCTGCCTTAAAAGCGCGGATAGCTTTATAGAGGGCAATCATTCCCTCCTGAATTAAGTCGTCATTGTCGCCGCCAATCAGAAAAAGAGTACGAGCTTTCTTCTTGACAAGGGGCTTGTACTTTTTCAGTAAAAAATCCGTGGCAGCATCATCGCCGTCGTGGGAGCGGGCGATGATTGTTTCGTCGTTTGCTGCGTGATAATCAAACATAAAATCCTCCTCGATTAGTGGTTCATACGCTGACGTACAATTTCGTAAGCAAGAACACCGGCAGCTACGGATGCATTGAGTGAGTCAATATCGCCTTTCATCGGAATGGATGAAATGAAATCGCAGTGCTCTTTTACTAAGCGGCTGACGCCTTTTCCTTCGTTGCCGATTACAAGGCCAATCGGCCCGGTGAGATTCTGGCGGTACATCAGCTCGCCATCCATATCAGCGCAGACAAACCACATTCCCTTTTCTTTTAACTGCTCAATCGTGGACACGATATTAGTAACTTTAGCGACCGGTGTGTAATGAATGGCACCGGCAGACGCTTTGACTACTGTAGCAGTCAATCCGGCAGCACGCCGTTTTGGAAGAATCACGCCGTGGGCACCGGCAAGGTTTGCGGTACGGATGATGGCACCCAGATTGTGCGGGTCTTCGATACCATCCAGTATAAAAAAGAACGGCGCCTCGCCTTTTTTCTCTGCGAGTGCAAACATATCATCAATCGTGGAATAGGCAAAAGCGGACAAAACGGCTACCACACCTTGGTGATTTTTGGTCTCGCTCATAAAATCCAAACGTTCTTTTGGAACAAAGTCCACCATGACATCTGCCTTCTTTGCCTCTCTTAAAATAGTAAGAACCGGACCGTCCTGACAGCCTTTCTGTACAAAAAGACGTTCAATCAGGCTGCCTGCGCGCAAAGCCTCAAGGACACTGTGGCGTCCCTCAATTCGTGAACTCGTTGTATTTTCTTCTCTGTATTCTTCTTTCATTATTAAATCCTCTTCTTTCTATAATAAAATATCCAGCCGCTCGAAACCGATTTTGCATAATTCAATGGCGCGGTCTAATCTGTCGCTCAGATAAAGATAACCAAACAAAGCCTCTAAACCGGTAGCGTTGCGGTAATCGTGAATATCTGCGTGCTTTGCCACGGAAGACGTTTTCGCATTGCGCCCATGGCGGTAAATACGGCTTTCTTCCTCGGATAAATTGTCCTGCAGACACAAAATCAACTTCGCCTGTGAGCCGGCATTGACAAGCTCGCTCGTTCTTTTGTGCAGATTTTTCACAGGACCGCCTGTTCGTTCCATAATTAATGTACGGATAATGATTTCGTAGACAGCATCTCCCAGATAAGCCAGTTTCAGTGGCGATATCGTCCGGATATCGGCAGACTCATATGGAAAATACGAGTGTATCAGGTCTAATAAATGATGTGATTGTTCCATTCGTTCTCCTCTCGTGCGGGTCAAAATGCGTGTGACCGCTTATATCTGTCCCCATTGTAACAGTTTCCTAGTTCTTGTCAAGAAATGTGGAAAAATAATGTGCAACTTATCCAAAAAAGTGGATAAAATTTATTTATTTTGGTTGCATTTTCCTATAAAGGATGATACAATGAGACTACATTCAATGTGTACAAGTGTCTGTACATGCTAAATATATTAAAGGAGGATAATCATGAGCAAGACATCCAAAATTGTCACAAAAACATTGACCGGCGTGCTTTCCCTGGCTATGGTTGTGACATCTTTGTCAATCACAGGAACGACAGCTGATGCAAAAGCAAAAATCAAGTCTGTCAAAGTGAAAAGCCCCGTTGTAAACGGCGGTAAACTGGTTCTGAAAAAAGGCCAGAAAAAACAGATTAAAGTAAAAGTTACGAAATCTGGCAAGATTAGCAAAAAGGTTACATACAAATCAAGTAATCCAAAAGTAGCTAAGATTGTTAAATCTAAAGGAAAAGTTTATGTCAAGGCAGTAGGTAAGAAAAACAAAACTGCTAAGATTACAATTGCTTCTAAAGCAAATAAGAAAAAGAAAGCTACGTTGAAGATTAAGATTGGTACACCAATCAAATCCGTTAAGCCTAGCAAGTTTGTAGTTACAACAAGTGTGACAAACACAAAAGAGGCTGACGCAACAAAGCGTACAAAGAAAACGAAGAAAACAACAAAATTCGTTTCTACTAAGAAGAGTGTACTTACTATGACAGTTAAGTACGATGATAAAGCAGCTGCTACTACGAATCAGCAGACAGCACAGCTTTATGTAAAATATTCCCCAACAAAAGTTGGTTATAAAGGAATGAAATGGAAAGCAAAGAATTCGAAAGTTGTTTATGTATCTCCATATGGTGTAGTTACTCCGGTTAAAGCTGGTACTACTAAGATTTACGGATACACCAAAGATGGTACAAATAAAAAGGTTACGATTAATGTTAAAATTAATGCAAAACCTGCAACAGCTACTCCGACTCCAAACTATGAGCCGGCAGATACAAGAACTCAGACCGTTGTAGAAGACTTCGAGAGCTATCCGGTAGGATATAACTGGGAGAGTGATGAAGAGCAGGGAACTGCCGGTAAAGCTACAAAGGGTAAAGAGTATGTAAACAGCAATGTTGGTAAGATGACAGTCGTAACAGACCCTGAGAATTCTAAGAATAAGTGCTTGAAGATTGAGTATACCGGTGATACACAGGCATACGATTACGCACCTATCTTTAACTTGAAACTGCAGAAAAAACTCGATGAGTATTCCGGTATCAAGTTTGAGTCTCGCGTGGTAGCAAGCAACACCGGTGACTGCAAGTACAAAGCTGCTTTTGCTTACTTTGCAAAATATGGTAAAATCACACCGGAGTATTACTTTGCAACATCCCTTAAAGAGGCAGATGCTGTGAAGAAGGGAATCTCCAAAGAATTGATTAAATTCTCCGTAGATTCTTCTCATGCTTCCGGTAAAGATGAGAACTTCACTGTTCCGAATAAGGGCGATGA
This sequence comes from uncultured Clostridium sp., assembly GCA_937902905.1. Taxonomy (GTDB): domain Bacteria; phylum Bacillota; class Clostridia; order Lachnospirales; family Lachnospiraceae; genus Eubacterium_F. Next base: position 11,853 of record CALELW010000007.1, read on the forward strand.
GTTCGAGGGTATGGTATACAACAACCACTCTCTGCCGATGATGTATGATGATTGGGCAAAAGAGAAGAAGAATGAGAACCGTACCATTGGTTTCAAAGAGAGCGAAAGTGATACTTATAAAGCAGGATGGCATCCAAATAAGATGAACCTGACAAAAGGTAACATCACAGAAACCGGTCTTTTGAACCAGAAGAACGTTTCCTTGGTGCTTGGAAGTACTTATACAGGAAGATATCCAAGCACTAATGCAAGTTTGACACTTTATATTGATAATTTATCTGTATTGGAAGGCGAAACACCTTGTACAGCAGTTAAGATTGAAAATGCTCCAACTAAGATGGTTAAGGGCATGAAGATGAGTCTGTCTGCTGATAACTTTGCTTACACACCGGATAATACAACTCAGACACAGTTGACATGGACATCCAGTGATGAAAAAGTTTTGAAAGTTGATTCTTCCAAAACAGATCCTGTACTGGAGGCAGTTGGTGCCGGTAAGGTTACTTTGACAGCAGCTGTAACAAAGAATCCTAGTGTCAAGACATCCTTTGACGTAGAAGTTGTTGAAGGAACTACCGCAGCATCCGATCTTACAATTGATCTTTCTACATTGAAGATTATGCCTAAGAAAGCTGACGATGATAAGACAACAAAAGTATTTTCAACGGTAGATGCTGCTAAACAGGCTGGCGGAGTATTAAGTCTTGAGTTTACTCAGGCAAACAAAGATATGTATGTACTGGATCTTGGAAAGACATATGATTTGTCGAACTACAAAGGTGTTGCATTAAGCGGTAAAGCAACAGAGCAGATGACAATTGAGTTGTATCCGGATACAGCAGACTTCCAGCAGGATAAATACTGGACCAAACAGATTCAGTTTGCTACTTATCCATTCTTTGAAGGCTCTCATGCAATTCGTTCTTATGAAGGAACAAGTTACGGTGATGTTGGTGTAGAAGAAAACTGGTGGTGCAACTGGATTGACGGCGTTGATTCCAAGAATGTTAAAGTAGAGGGCACAACACCAAGAGGAAACCTTACAAATATTCGTTATGTTGTATTTAAAGCGAATAAGTTTGATGCTAACAAACCGGAGCATGTATATGAATTGAAGTCTTTGGTATTCAGTAAAGATTGGAAAGAAAATACAAATCCTACTGATAAAGAAATTAAAGCAAACCCGGACAAATATCCGGAATACAAATAATCATGTTGTAAAAGCTGCTTCCTGCGAAAGCGGGAAGCGCGCTTTACAAATAAAAACAAAACAATACTATAAAATAGGAGGTAACAGTTTTGAAGAAAAGTATCAAATCCGTTCTTGCAAAATCACTGGCAGTAGTTATGGCTTTCAGTCTTGCAGGAATCGCACCAAACACTTCTTCTGAGGCAGCAGCTAAAAAGCCATCGCTTACGAAGAAAGTAACCGTAACTGTTGGTAAGAAAAAAACAGTTAAAGTAACATCTAAGAAAAAGGTTAAGAAGACAACATGGTCTCTCAACAAGAAAGGCAAAAAAGTTGTTGCTCTTAGCAAGAAAAAAGCAAAAAGCGTAGTAGTTAAAGGTAAAAAAGCTGGTAAAGCTACTTTGACTGCTAAAATCAAAGTAGGTAAGAAAACCTATAAAAAGACTTGCAAAATTACTGTTAAGAAGGCAGGTAAAGTAAATGTAACACCAGTACCTGCAAAGACAGATGCAGCAAAAGCTACAGCAACTCCAGCAAACAACAACAATAACAACAATGGTGGAAGCACAGCAACTGCTACACCAAAAGCTACAGAAGCTCCTGTAGGTGTAATCAAAACAGAAGCTGGTACTTACACAGTAGATGAATCTGCTACATATCACATCAATTTGACAGAGCTTAACGAGACTACATTTACTTGTGACACTAAACGTTCTGATGGTGAGACATGTAAAGACGGTACTTTGTACAACAAAGACGGTTCTGTAACATTCACATCTACAGGTGATTATAACTCCGGTGTATCTTACTACATCAACCCGGCAACAAAAGATGATGACATCATTGATATCTCTGATACACGTGGTGACGGATTCTTTGGTTATGACAACGGTACAAAAGATATGTCCGCTTATGACTACGTTCGTGTTAAAGTAACATCTGAGAACGAGATGAACTGCCGTACTTACAACGGAAACGATCAGATTCGTTCCGCTGGTTTCCCGGGTTCTTCTACTTCTGAGACATACGAAGGTGGCTGGATTCACACAGATGAAAACATCTGGGCTGAAGAATCTACTTTCTCTGCTGGTAACACAGTAAAAGAGCAGTATAAAACACGTACGTTCTTCATTCCAATCTCTACTTTGATTGGTAAAGGAATGAACCCGGAGACTTTGACAGCTATCGCATTCTGCCCACAGTCTTCTGGTGCTGAAGTAACAATTCACAGCGTTGACTTTGTAAAAGTTAAATATGACAAACTTGTTACTGGTATTGATGTAAAAGCTGCTAAGACAGAGATTGCTCCTGGTAAGACTACAACTGTAACAGCTACAGTTACACCTGCTGATGCAACTCGTCAGATCGTTAAATGGACATCCAGCAACGAAGATGTAGCAACTGTAAACTTCGCAGGTACTGTAGTAGCTAAGAAGGGTGCAGAAGGTACAACAACAATTACTGCAACATCTACAGATGGAAGCAAGGTAACAGGTTCTGTTGATATTACAGTTAAAGAGCCATCTGAAGAGCCTACTGTAATCGAAACTCATAAATTTGATTTGACAAGTGCTGATATCGTAGCAAAAACAAATCCTGGCGAAGGCGCTGGCGTAGCTGCTACAAAATCTGCTGCAGGTCTTGAGTTCATGGCTGGAAAAGCAATGGCATATGTAGATTTCTCTGCATATCTTGCAAGCAAAAACCTTGACATGGCTGACTATGATGCATTGAAAGTAACATGGGAAGTACAGGATGCAGAGGGTAATAAAGTAACAGATTATGCTGAGGCAGAAGGTACTCCAACATATGGTAAAATTGCATATGTGGCAGCAGGTAAATTGAATGGATTTGACAATGGTATTGATGTAAACTGGACAGGCGAAGATGATACAGACGCTAATACAGCATGGTTGTCTTCTCCATTTACAGGACAGACATGTACATTGACAATTGCTAAGACAAATCCTACAGAGCTTGCAACAGTAGCAGGATTTAACCTTCAGTTACAGTCCTTGCCGGCAAATATGCACTTTGT
>CALELW010000008.1 GCA_937902905.1 uncultured Clostridium sp.
AGTACGTCGGTATGTGGCACTGGTAGTTTCAGTGCCCATACCGCTACGCACTCAATGAGCGAGAGCGCCCACGAGACGCAAAGCTTTTCTCTTAAATTACGGAACCCAGAAAAAGAGTGCCATCGAACATTCCCCACAACGATTGAACATTAAAAAATGACATTTCCCCCAATCTATGCTATACTATGGCAATAGCAAATTTTACGAGGAAGGGTTACTATGAAAAAGAATGAATTTTATGAGGGGATGGTTACATCTCTAAAGTTTCCGAATAAAGGAATTGTTTATGTAGAAGATGAGGATGCCTATGTACAGGTGAAAAATACACTGCCGGGTCAGAGAGTGCGTTTTCAATTAAAGAAAGTGAAGAAGAAAAGACCGGAGGGAAATCTGACGGAAGTTTTGGTGTCTTCGGAGATTGAAAAAGCAGTGCCGCCGTGTCCGCATTTTTCGGAATGTGGCGGCTGTGCATACCAGACACTTCCGTACGAGGAGCAGAAGAAGCTGAAACTGAATCAGGTAAAAGCTTTGTTGGATGCTGTGTATCCGGATTTTCCATTGGATGAATGTGTGGAAAGTCCAAGAATCTGGGAATACAGAAATAAAATGGAGTTTTCTTTTGGGGATGAAGTGAAGGATGGTCCGCTTACTTTGGGACTTCATAAACGAGAAAGTTTTTATGATATTATTTCCGTTCCTAACTGCCAGATTATTGATGAGGATTTGCGCAAGGTGTTAAAGACAACGCAGGATTTTTTCCGAAATGCAAAACTGGGTGGAAAAAGTATTGATTTTTATCATAAAATGCGCCATGAGGGAGTGCTTCGCCACCTGCTTGTCCGCAAGGGATTAAAAACCGGGGAAATGTTAATCTGTCTTGTGACATCTTCTCAGGGAGGAATCGATTCTGCGGAAGGGAAACAGTTACTTGAAAAATACAAAGATACGCTTCTTGCGTTAGAGACGACAGGGACGTTTGCCGGTATTCTGCATATGACAAACGATAGTCTTTCGGATGTGGTGAAAGCAGATGCGGTAGATATTTTATATGGAAAAGATTATTTTTATGATGAACTTTTGGGGCTGCGTTTTCGCATTACGCCGTTTTCTTTTTTTCAGACAAATTCTGCCGGAGCAGAGAAACTGTATTCGCTGGCAAGAGAATACATTGGTGATTTGACCGGGAAAAAGGTATATGACCTTTATAGCGGAACCGGAACGATTGCGCAGGTATTGGCACCGGTGGCAAAAGAGGTAACAGGCGTTGAAATCGTGGAAGAGGCAGTTTGTGCAGCGGCAGAAAATGCCAAAGAAAATCATCTGGACAATTGCACATTTTTGGCAGGAGATGTGTTGACGGTGTTGGATGAACTGACGGAGGCACCGGACGCAATTGTCTTAGACCCGCCAAGAGAGGGCATCCATCCAAAAGCAATTCGCAAAATTTTAGATTATGGATTATCCTCATTTATCTATATTTCCTGCAAGCCAACTTCGCTTGCCAGAGATTTGGAAGTGTTTTTGGAATATGGATATCAGCCGGTCAAGGCAAAATGTGTAGATATGTTTCCGTGGACACGCGGGATAGAAACCGTGGTTCTCTTGGAATGGGGAAAAAGGTAATTATTTTACAAAAATTGGATTGTTCTTCCGAAGTCTTTATGATATAATTTTATCCAATATAGTTAGCTCTACGGTATCTTTTTGAGCAGTGTAGAGTGTAATAATTTAAAAAGGAAGGGATAGAATGAGAAGATTTTGGAGAGGACTTGCAACATTATTGTGTATCAGCATGACAGGAAGCATGTTTCCGATGTCAGCAAGTGCAGCGGAAGTATCTGCTCACGACATTGCAGTAGAGAGTGTCGGACAGAACAAAGCAGTCACTGAGGAAGAGAATGTAGGGAAACTGGCACTGTTTGATGCAGGTGTAACTTATCTTGCATACAATGAGGAAAGCAAGAAAATGGAAGAAAAAACCTGCAACAGTGTAAAAGAGGTGACATCAGAAGATACAATCTGGGGAACGACCGAGCAGGAGAGCTGGTATGTGGCAAAAGGGGATATTACGATAGAAAACCGTGTCACAGTTTTGGGAACCGTACATCTGATACTGGAAGATAATTGTAAACTTGAAATTGCAAAGCAAAATGGTAGTACATATGTGGGTGGCATTTCAGTATCGGGAACGGATGGTTTATTTATCCATGCACAGTCACAAGGAGATACGCAGGGAACACTAATCTGTAAAAATACCGGAGGTGGCTGCGCAACTATTGGAGGAGAAGCCGGGGATGTAAATGGAGCGATAACCATTGACGGAGGAAATATAACCAGTGAAGCATATAGTGGAGCAGCCATTGGCGGAGCAGAGACAGCATCGGATGGCACGAGTGGGAAGATTACGATCAATGGTGGAACAATCAATGCAACCGGTGGGTATCAGGGAGCCGGAATCGGCGGTGGAGGTTATGCAGGCGACATAACCGTAACCATCAGCGGAGGAGAAATCAATGCAACCAGTGGTTTGCTGGGAGCCGGAATCGGTGGTGGAAGCTATGCGAAAGGTAATGCAACCGTAACCATCACGGGAGGAGAAATCAACGCAATCGGTAAGGGAGATGGAGCCGCAATCGGCAGTGGATACCTATGCGGGAATGGTATAGTAGGTATCGTAACCATCAGCGGAGGAAAGATCAATGCAGCCGGCGAGTTTGGAGCCGGAATCGGCAGCGGAAAGGATACAAGGGGTGAGGTAACCATCAGCGGAGGAGAGATTAACGCAACCGGTAATTATGGAGCCGGAATCGGTGGTGGAGAGGGCGCGACGGCTTTCGGAAGCGGCATTACCATTACAGGGGGAGTGATAAAGGCAGCCAGTAATATGGGAAGTGGTATCGGGCCGGGAAAGTGTAACAGCTTTGTAGGGAAACCAACGCTCACGATTAAAAATTCCCCGTTTATTTTTGCAAGCAGCAGTGATGGTATAAAAAAAGGTATTTACAAGCAGGAGGATTCAGACAGTTGGAGTAACATTATCTCCATGGATGGATCTGACGGCAGGGTATATGGCAGTGTAATGACAGCCGTGGATTTTGAAATTACCGAAGGTCAGACACTTTCCGTACCGGAAGACACCACGCTGACGGTTGGCGAGGGAAAGACCATTACCAATAAGGGTACAATCAAAGTCGCCGGAAAAATGGATTCTGCAAGTGCAGACAAAGTAACCGGTAATAAGCCGAAGTACAGGCTGCTTACAAATGGAAAACTGGATGGTGTTATGGAGGAAGAAACAACAACATGGTCGGATAAAATTTACTATTTTGCTTATAAGGACAGGGCAGTTATATATGCAGATCCGGAAACTTATGAGAAAAAGGGCTTGATTGGATGGACGGTTAGTGGAGCGGATGTTCCGATACAGAGGACGTCGCCACTTACGTTTACCATGCCGGCAAATGTTGTTAATGTAATTGCAGAATACGGAGATAAAGCACCTACACCGGATTTAAACGGAAAAATGAAAGTGAGCGCAGACACCATCGAGCTCTCCGGTATCGATGAGACGGGAACATATGGAAATTTAGAGTTTATGACGGATATTTCCGGTGGCTCATGGAAGAGTGAAAATAACGGAACATTTACCGGACTGACGCCGGATACAGAGTATACAATCCACATACGATATGCAGGAAAGGGAAAGTATGCGGCTTCGAATGCAGCAGAAGTAACCGTAAAAACAAAGAAGTGGGCAGACATCACAGAGGCAGAGAAGGTAACCGGACTGACAGCGGCTTATGGGCAAAGTCTGAATGATGTAGACTTACCGGACAGCTGGGAATGGAAAGATTCGTCTGCCAAGTTGAACTCTTTGGGTACAGAAGAATATGAAGCTAGATTTGCTCCGTCAGATACAGATGAAGTGGACTATTCCAAGGTGAAAGGATATGTTTTGGAAAATGGTAAGGTATACCTTGATTCCAGCCTGACAGTTACCGTAGTAAAGGCAGAACCTGTGATTTGCTGGACGAAAAAGGAGGCTGCATTCACATATAACGGAGTTGCAGTGAAGGAACAAGAACTGCCAACATTGTCTGTAACTTTACAAAATAATGAGACCTACGATGGAACATTTACCTATTCTTACCGGGAGAAAAAGGATAGCGGCAAGGCAGGAGATTTTATATCCGGTCTTCCGAAAGAACCGGGTGTCTACGAAGTGAAGGCGGCGGTTTCTGCAAACGGAAACTATACGGCTGCTGAGTCGGATATCATGACTCTTACTATTCAATATTTAGAAAATGCACCGGATGCTGTGATGATTGATCGACGCGGTAACGAATATTCAGAATGGTGTCCTGCGGAGTTTTATATAAAAGCACCGGCGGACTATACCATTTCAGAAAAGGCAGATGGCACATATGGTGATACCTTTACATACCATTCAGTATCCAAAGCGGAGCAGCAGGAGATTATTTATTACCTGAAAAACACAGATGGTAAGATTGCAAAGAAAACATTAACGGCAAAGATAGATCAGACGGCACCGGACTGGAACGGTGATAATGCGGGAATCAACATCAAGAAACACTGGTGGAATTCGTTATTAGAAAAGTATATTTCCAGTATATATAAGGGAGACAGTCTGGATGTAATGGCTAAGGCAAATGACAGCCAGAGCGGAGTGGCACTGTATGGTTACTATGTGAGTAGTGGAGATAAACTTATTACAATAGAGGAATTAGACGAGAGGGCAGGAGTAGGCTTTTTTAAGAAAATACCTGTAACCGGAAACGGGGAGGCAGAAAAACTGACAACAATTTTTGCCGATGCTGCAAATACAGGCAAACTGGTCTATGTTTACGCGGAAGATGCAGTGGGCAACCGGAGCAGTTATATCTGTTCCAATGGTGTGATATTTGATAATGAGGCACCGGATTTGAAGATTCTGTCAGAAAAAGAGTATATTACAGTTTTGGATACTTCGGCAAAAATTTGGGCTCAGAGCACAGAACAGGGCAACTATTATTATATCTGTAAGAAAGCAGGAGAACCGACACCGGCTTCCATTAATGATTTTGCGGATAAGATATCGGATGTAAGCAAGGATGCAGATGCAGAAGTAGATATCTGGAAGGCAAAAGACGGTACAGTGACCGGAAAAATAACAAGTGGTGAAAATGCTCAACAATTGGAGATTAAAGGTCTTATATCAAATACCGATTATGTTCTGTATATGGTGGCGACAGATGAGGCAGGAAATGCAAGTAACATTGCGACAATCAATTTTACAACTTTGAAGTCAGTTCCGTATATCAAGACAGCACCGAAGCTTGTCGGGGAATATGGTCTGAGGTTGGCTGACATGAGACTGGATGATGCGCGTGCAAAGGTAGTGGCAGCAAGGGGAAGCGTGACTAAAGTTTCTGGAATCTGGTCTATAAAAAAAGAGGATAAAGAAAGCATGCCAAAGATTGGAGCAACGAAAACTTACACGCTGATATTTACCCCAACCGGAGAAGATGAAGACCATTATGTTACGGCATCCTGTGAGGTGACACCGGAGATTGCAAAGAAAGCAGTTACAGTATTGATAGACGATAAAGAAAAGATACATGGGCAAAATAATCCGAAATTCACATGGCAATTTGCCAAAGGGTCAGGTCTTGTTACTGGGGATAGTAATGTAGACCTCGGCATAACATTGGTCTCCGTTGCAAAAGCTAATTCCTCTGCCGGGAAATATGCTATTACAGGTATCTGTAACAGCAAAAAATACAACGTGAAATTTAAGGGAAATGGTGCGGATGGAAAAAGCGGCGTTTTGACGATAAAGCAGGCAGCAAATCAGATTACGCAGACAAGAAGTTTTGTTGCGGCAGACGGTGCAGTATACAAAGTCATTTCTGCAAAGAAGAGCAAGCCGACGGTCATGTATTATAAGGCAAAGAAGAATGCAAAGGGAAAAGTTGGCGTACCGGCAACTGTGAAGTACAAAGGCGTAACCTACAAGGTCGTATCCATAGGAAGTAAGGCATTTGCAAACCGCAAGAAGGTGCGAAAAGTAATAATCGGTAAAAATGTAACTTCAATTGGCAAAAAAGCATTTTATAATTGCAGGAAACTTAAAAAGGTAATAATAAAAACAACCAAGTTGACTAAAAAAAGAGTTGGAACTTTGGCATTTAAGAAAACGGCGAAGAACATTGTTTTTAAGGTACCGGCAAAGAAATACAGGGTGTATAAGAAAATGCTGAAAAAGAAGGGAGTAAGCAAAAAGGCGATTTATAAAAAGTTATAAGATAAAGAGAAATTGAGTTTGGAATGATGGGTGTGGGCACAGGTAGTTTCAGTGCCCATACCGTTCTTTTTAATATCTTTATATATTTTATATAATTTCGGTAGGAATAATAAAAAAACATTGAAATACTAATCTGATAGTGATATAATAATGAAAAATTATCACATAAAGAAAGAAAATAAACTATATGAAAAAAGTAATCGTTATAGGGGCGGGACCGGCAGGACTTACGGCGGCGTATGAGATACTAAATCGGACGGATTCCTGCCAGGTTCTTGTATTAGAGGAAAAAAATCAAGTTGGTGGATTAGCGAAAACGGTAGCCTTCCAAGATTATCGAATGGACTTGGGAGGACATCGTTTTCTTATGGTGAATCAAAAAGTTTTGGATTGGTGGAATCAGTTTTTGCCTTCTGGGGGAGGAAATTATATTAAGCGGATGTTTCATAGAAAACAGAAGTCTAAAGTACATTATAAGGGAAATTATATTAGTCATCCCATTCGGTTTAATCATAAATTCCGCCGGCAGATTGGTGGATTAAGAACGATAAAGTGTATGGGGGGATTTGTAAAAAGTCAGATAAAACAAAGAAAAGAGCTTACCTTGGAAGATTTTTATATCAATCGATTTGGTCAGACGATTTACCATGTTTTTTTGCAGGATTATATGGAAAAATGCTGGGGAGAATCACCTGAAAAATTTTCCTGTGAACAGGGGGCAATGCAGGGAGAAAAACAAATTCAGACAGAATATTTTCTCTATCCGAAACTGGGTGCCGGACAGATGTGGCAGGAAGTGGCAGATCAAATCAAAGATAGAGGTGGTGTGATTGAACTTGGGGCTCATGTGGATTCTCTTGTGTTAGAAGGGGATGTACTGAAAAAAATCAGCTATACAAAATCAAATGGAAAACGAGTATTTGAAGAGGCGGATGTTGTCATTTCAACGATGCCGTTAAATGCACTGTTTGCTAATATGACGGGAAGTGTTCCAATGTCTTTGCGGACGATTGCCGATGGATTAAAATATCGCGATTGTGTCATTATGGGATTGTGTATTAAGTGGCCGGAATTGTCAAATGGAGCAGTTTCTATGGAAAACTTTCCGGAGTGTATGATTTATGTGCAGGATCCTAAAATAAAACTTGCCAGAATCCAAGTCTATAATAACTGGTCGCCGTACCTTGTGAAAAAGAAAAATGAGTTATGGCTGGGACTCGAATTTTTCTGCAAAGAAGGAGATGATTTCTGGAATTTGTCGGAAGATGAATGTGCGAAAATCGCGGTGTCTGAACTGAAAAAAATTGGATTCATTGAATCGGGCAGAGAAGTAATCTGCTATCATAGAGAGTATGTGTCGAAAGCTTATCCGGCGTATGCCGGCAGCTATGAAAAGAAGGGAGAATTACTTTCTTTTGTTGATGGCATAAAAAATTTATATACGATTGGCAGAAACGGTTCTCATCACTGCTACAAAATGGATGAGACCGTTGTTGATGCGATGCAGGCGGTGGATAAAATCTTTGAAAGAAATTTTTGAAAGACCCTAGAAATAATGATAGCGGGGACGCATTTTAATGATGCAGATAGCAGTAACGACTAAGGTGAGAAGTTCTGCTAAAAGAACCGATGACCAGATACCGTCAATCGCAAAGAAAACGGGTAGAATCAGGACAGCGCTGATTTGGAATACAAGTGTTCGCAAAAAAGAAATCAGAGCGGATAAAAGCCCATTATTTAAGGCTGTGAAAAATGAGGAGCCGTAAATATTAAGTCCGCACACAAGAAATGTTGTGCAGTAAATTCGAAAGCCATGTCTGGTTAATTCAAACAAATCCACATCATATCCAACAAAAATGCGGGCAAGAGGTGTCGCAATCAACTGGGCGAGTATAAACAGAAGAACGCCGCAGACACCAATAAAACGCAGACTTTTATTCAACAAATTCTTTAATTCTTTATGATTTTGTGCGCCATAGTGGTAACTGACAATAGGAGCACTGCCGATGGAATATCCCAAATAAATCGCAACAAAAATAAAATTAACATACATAATTGTTCCGTAAGCAGCTACACCGTTTTCACCGACAAAGCGCATAAGCTGGAAATTGAATAGTGTGTTTACAATAGAACTGGATAAGTTTGTCATCAACTCCGAGGAGCCATTGGTACAAGTCTTTTTCAGGATAAAAGGATACCATTTGGTTTTTCCTAAGCGGAATGGACTTGAATTTTTGGATGCAAAATAAATTAATGGTACAAAGCCGCCGATACATTCGCCACAGACGGTCGCAATGGCAGCACCGACAAGCCCCATGCCAAACACAGCAATAAACAGATAGTCCAGTACCATATTTGTAACACCGGCAAGAACAATGACGAGTAAACCAAGTTTTGGCTTTTCTGCCGTAACAAAAAAGCACTGAAATACATTTTGCAGCATAAACGGTGTTAACGATAAAAATGTAATGCGCCCATACAGGGTACAATAGTCTAAAAGTTCTTCGGAGGCACCAAGTGCGATGCTGACCGGTCTTAAAAGTAAAATTCCAAGGATACTTAAAACGATGCCGCCAAAAATCGTCAGATAAATAAGCATGGAAAAATACCGGTTTGCCTCTTTTTCTTTGCCTTCGCCTAAAGTTTTTGCCACAATGGCACTGCCGCCGGTTCCGACCATGAAACCGAGAGCGGAGAGAGCCATAATAAACGGCATAATAAGATTGATTGCTGCAAACGCTGTCTTTCCGGCATAATTGGACACAAAAAGACCATCCACTACGCCATAGATGGATGTGAAAATCATCATGACGATGGAAGGAAAGACAAAACGTAATAATTTATGATAAGTAAAATGTTCGGATAACTGAATTTTCATACTATACTCCTTAAATCAAATCGTATTGCCTACTGTAACATACAAAGACAGAACTGTCAAACATTGGTATTGATTTCTTTGCACAAATGGGGAAAGCTGTGCTATAATACTGATTTGGAAGAAAAATCAGAAAAAATACATTGGAAATGGAGCAAATCATGAAACAGCATCGCAAGATGTTCCAGTATGTGGAAGAAATGCTTTACAGCTATGACCGCAGAAAGGGCGATAAGAGTAAGAACAAAATTGAATATGACCGATACGCCCACACACTGCGGGTTTATCAGTGGATGCTCCGCATTACGAGAGAGTTAAAGGATGACAGTTTAGATGTGGAATCCTTAAAGATTGCAACGATTTTCCATGATGTAGGATATGCCGTGCAGGGAGATGAAGGACACGCCAAAGAAAGTGCCGCAATTTGCAGGGATTATTTGGAACGGCGTCCGTATACGCCCGAGCAGATTGATTTTATCTGTTATCTGATACTAGAGCACCCAAATAAACGGCTTTTGCATGAGAAAACAACGCCGCTTGAACTGGTTGTTCTGATGGAAGCGGATATGTTAGATGATACCGGGGCAATGGGAATTGTGCTCGATTCGTGGATTACGTCCAAAGAAGAAAATCCATCGTTTAATGAGATTTGCAGGCATTTTGAAAAATATACCTATCGTCATATGAAGCAGATGGATTTTGTGACAGCACCCGGCAAGCGTTTCTGGCATGAAAAGAGAACGCTTGTGTATGAATTTCTGAGGCAGTACCGCAGGGATTTAGGACTGATGGATTAGTCAAGCGGCTCGTTACTTTTGAGTGTCGTATGAAACCGTTTGTGAAGTGGTTTCCCCTGCGTCACACTTTTGTGAAAATCCAAAATCAATTCATTGGCTAAAGGAATCGATTTTTTATAGTGCTTTAAGAGGGCAGCATTGGTCTCTTTTGCGTAGGATTTGGCACAGAGTGTCATCATATGTCCTTCAAGCTGTTTGTAGTGGAATGTGATTTTCATAAGCAGACGAATCACAAACCGTTTCAATGAGCAGCCACAGGTTAGAAGCTTCTTATAAAAACGCATGCCCGAAAGAGCCCGCATGATTTTGTGTTTTGAAAGCGCAAATGGGCGGTACACTTCGTAAATGGCATGGATGGTGGCTTTATCGTTTGGAATCATGTGCCAGATAGGATAAGAGATGGCATTAAAACCATCTTTTTTCAGTAAGAAACGGTCAAACTCATTTTCCATTACCAGATGATTTTTTCCGGCTTCTGTAGATTTTGGAATGATATAGGTATGACATTCGCTGTCTAGCACAAAATGACAGATATAGCCGAGCAAATAGGCATAGGCGGCAGAGTCTGTACCAAGTTTTCGGATGATGGGCAGTTCGTAAGCCAGAAAGGCATCAAACGCATGGCTGTGCTGGTGATAACCTAATTGGTTTGTTTTACATTTTAATATGGGATGATAAAAAAATAAAAAATCCGGTCCCTGCAATCCGATACGGAAAGCGGCAGGGTGTCGGCGAATGGTATTTTTAAGTGGTTTGGGCAGCATTTTTTGTACTTCTTTGCCAAAGGAATTATGGGCATAAATACAAGGCATAATAAAAATCTCCTTTCCATGTATGAAATTAGGATTGCAAATTTCACTTATAAGTATACCAGACAGGAGGAAAATATGTGCGAAAAAATGATAAAAAATGAAAAAGATGGTGTGATGTATTTAACGTTTCCTCTTTTTGAAAAGGCGGGAATCAAACACGGATTTTCTACGAAATTAGGCGGCGTCAGTGTAGGAGACTGTGCGACTATGAATTTAAGTTTTACAAGAGGCGATGATGAAAAAGCCGTACTTGAAAACCATAGAAGATTTGCAAAAGCCGTCGGTTATCCGGTGGAAAATGTGGTGCTTAGTAATCAGGTGCACGAGACAAAAATTTTGCGCGTTGATGAAAAAGACTGTGGCAAAGGTGTTGTCAGAGAATCGGATATCATTGGCATCGACGGATTGATTACGAATGATAAAAAAGTAGTTTTGATGACTTTTTTTGCGGACTGTGTGCCGTTGTTTTTCTATGACCCGGTAAAAAAAGCAATTGGGGCAAGCCACTCCGGCTGGCGGGGAAGCGTAAAGCGAATCGGAGAAAAAACGGTGCGCCGCATGGAAGAGGAATTTGGCTCCAATCCAAAAGATATCCTTGCGGTAATCGAGCCATCGATTTGTAAAGACTGCTACGAAGTGAGCGAAGATGTTGCGGCTGCTTTTCAGAAAGAATTTAAAGAGGAGCAGTGGCAGGAGATTTTAGAAGAGAAACCGGCACATAAATATCAGCTCGATTTATGGCGGGCAAATGAAATTATATTAGAAGAAGCCGGTATCCCGAAAGAACAGATTGAGGTGAGCGGCGTATGCACCTGCTGTCATTCAGACTGGCTGTTTTCCCACCGTGCGACTGGTGGCAGACGGGGAAATTTGGCAGGCGTCATAACTTTGATGGAAGGAGAATGAGACCTTGAACCGCAGAAATTATCAGAGGGAACTGGATGAATTATTGGCATCGTTTTCAGAAAAAAAACGATTATTTCTTCATTGCTGCTGCGCACCATGCAGCAGTTATGTATTAGAATACCTGCACGAATTTTTTGAGATTACGGTATTTTTTTATAATCCGAATATTTCGGAAGAGAGTGAGTATCAAAAAAGAAAAGAGGAGCTAAAGCGTTTTTTGCAGACAGTGCCTTTTGGAAAAGAAATTCATATGCACGATGCCGATTATGAACCGGAGCTTTTTGAAAAAATGGCAAAAGGGCATGAAAATGATCCGGAGCGGGGACCAAGATGTGCAAAGTGTTTCAGACTCCGGTTAGAAGAAACCGCAAAATACGCAAAAGAGGGTGCGTATGATTATTTTTGTACGACACTTTCCATCAGTCCTCACAAAAATGCGGATTTGTTAATGCAGATTGGAGAAGAACTTTCTGAAAACTACGGTGTCCCTTACCTGCCATCGGATTTTAAGAAGAAAAATGGGTATAAAAGAAGTATTGAACTATCCAGAGAATACGATTTGTACCGGCAGGATTTTTGTGGCTGCCGTTTTTCAAAAAAGGCAAAGGAGGACATGCAATGCGAGTGAAACAATGGATTTCTCTTTTTCTGTGCGTCATCATTCTTCTTCCCGGATGTGCGGCTTCTGAGGAAAAGAAGACAGAGCGTGAAATTTTTGCCATGGACACGATTATGAATCTGACTTTTTACGGAGAAAACGGAGAACAGGCGATGACAGCGGCTGTTTCCGAAATTCAGCAGTTAGAGAAAACTTTGTCTGTTACCAAAGCAGACAGTGAGATTTCTAAGATTAATGCCGCAGGAGGAAAAAAAGTTACGGTTTCAAAAGAAACGTATGACTTACTTTCTGCTTGTATTCAATATGGAAATGACACAGATGGGTTATTTGATATTTCAATTTATCCGCTTGTGAAGTTATGGGGATTTACGACAGAGAAATATCATGTGCCGGATAAAGACGAAAGAGATGCTGTTATAAAAAAGATTGATTATAAAAAAATAGAACTTCTTCCGGATTATCAGGTGCGGATTCCATCCGGCATGGCAATTGATTTGGGAGCGGCGGCAAAAGGTTATCTGTCCCAGAAAATTATTGACCTTTGCAAAGAGAAAAAAGTTACTTCCTGCATTCTTTCCTTAGGTGGAAATGTGCAGACAATCGGCATGAAGCCGGATGATACGGAATATACGGTAGGAATTACGGACCCGTCGGATGGAAGCAGTATTTATGGTACAGTAAAAGTAAAGGATAAGGCGGTTATTACCAGCGGAATTTATCAGAGAAATTTCAAAAAAGACGGAAAACTGTATCATCATATCATGGATAAAAGAACCGGTATGCCGGCAGACAATAATCTGGCGTCCGTTACTGTAATTGCGGAAAATGGGGCGATGGCGGATGCGTATGCGACCGCACTTTCTGTTATGGGAGAAGAAAAGGCAATTGCTTTTCAAAAAAAACACCCGCAGATTCAGATTATTTTGATACGCAAAGATGGTACCTTTTATCAATCTGAAAAAGCGGGAATGATAAAATCCTAGATAAAGTGATAAATAATAGCGGCAACAATAATTCCAATGATACTGCCAATGGTGAATTTGATTGTCAGTCCGAAAGTCAGAACCAATACACCTAAGTTTAAGGTAAGTGGTTTTGCTAATCCGAAACTTTTTCCAAAATTCAGCCACGACAGGCCGGCAACTCCGCTTGTCAGCTGGCTGATAAAGCTGCCAAGAACAACACCTGCTAAAATCAGTAAAAAGAGTGCCCAACCGTTTTTTCCTGCTCCTCTTGCCATGATGCACCTCCTTATGTAATCGAAATCTATCTTTTAGCATACACTATTTTTTAGAAATCTGCAAAAACTTTTTAAGAAAAAAAGGAAATAAAATCCTTATGTTGTAATTCTTCTAATGTAGTTGTTTTTTGCTTAATCCCGAAAGGCAGGAAAGAGTGGATATGACAATACGTGAAAATTTAGAAAAAAGAGAAAATGACATACTAAGTCCTTATGCGGCATTTAGTGATGAGTCTAAGGGGCGCGATACATACGAAGAGCAGTGTGACCTGCGTCCGGTTTATCAAAGAGACCGTGACCGGATTCTTCATTCCAAATCGTTTCGGCGGTTAAAGGGGAAAACGCAGGTATTTCTTGCACCGGAAGGAGACCATTACCGCACACGAATGACGCATACTTTGGAAGTGTCGCAGAATGCGAGAACGGTTGCAAAAGCACTTCGTCTGAATGAAGATTTGACGGAAGCAATCGCACTTGGACATGATTTGGGACACACACCGTTTGGACATGCCGGTGAGCGGATTCTGAATGAAATATATTCCGAGGGATTTCGCCATCAGGAGCAGAGTGTCCGCGTGGTGGAGCGTCTTGAAAAGGATGGCGAGGGATTAAATCTTACGGTTGAAGTAAGAGATGGTATTTTAAATCATTCGACTTCAGGAAATCCATCGACATTGGAAGGAAAAATTGTGAGACTCTGTGATAAGATTGCGTATGTCAACTCAGATATTGACGATGCAATCCGAGGAAAGGTTATTAAAGAAGAGGATATTCCCCGTGAATATACCGAGATTTTGGGAAATACTCTTAGAGAGCGTCTCAATACGCTGATACACGATTTGATTCGTAACAGCATGGATAAAAATGATATTATTCAGTCGGATACAATGCGGGAAGCGCTGACCGGTCTCCGTGCTTTTATGTTTGAAAATGTGTATGTCAATTCCGTTGCAAAAGCGGAAGAAGGCAAAGCGGAGTATATGATTGGCCAGTTATATAAATACTATATTGACCATGTGGAAAAACTTCCGGAGGAATATGGTAAGATGTTAAAATCCGGGCAGGCATCCGTTGAGCGTGTGGTCTGTGATTTTATCGCAGGAATGACCGACCGGTATGCGGTAGCCACATACCAGAGTTTGACAATTCCTCGCACATGGTCTGTGCTGTAGGGAAGAAAAGTAACGGAGTGATGGAATGTATTACGAAGAAGATTTTGTGGAAGAAGTGAGACAAAGAAGTGATGTTGTCGATATTATTTCTTCCTATGTAAATCTGAAACGGACCGGCAGCAATTATGTTGGTCTTTGTCCGTTTCACAATGAAAAGACAGCATCCTTTTCCGTGAGCCCGTCAAAGCAGATGTATTACTGTTTTGGGTGCGGTGCCGGTGGTAATGTATTTACCTTTTTGATGGAATATGAAAACCTTACGTTTGTGGAAGCTTTAGAGCGGCTTGCCGAGCAGGCGGGGGTGGAACTTCCGGAAAAAGGGAATTCGGGGAACGACAGAAAAAGCCGGGATTTACGGGGTTCGATACTGGAAGTCAATAAGTTAGCAGCCAATTATTATTTTGCCTGCTTAAAAAGTGAGCAGGGAAAGATTGGTTATGAATATCTGACAAAACGCGAGTTAAAGCCGGAGACTATTGTGCGGTTCGGACTTGGATTTGCGGGAAAAGGGGGAAGTCCTCTTTACCAGTATGTAAAATCCAAAGGCTATCCGGATTCGGTGCTCAAAGAGACCGGACTTTTCACTTATGATGAAAAGCGAGGCGTGTATGATAAGTTCTGGAACCGTGTGATGTTTCCTATTTTAGATAGGAACAACCGCGTGATTGCTTTTGGCGGCCGTGTGATGGGTGATGCGAAACCAAAGTACCTAAATTCGCCGGAGACAATGGTTTTTGATAAAAGCCGGAATCTGTATGGTTTGAATTTTGTGCACGGCAAGCAGAGTGAGGGCATGATTATCTGTGAGGGCTATATGGATGTGATTGCACTTCATCAGGCAGGATTTACAAATGCGGTGGCAAGCCTTGGTACGGCATTTACGAGTCAGCACTGCAGTTTACTAAAACGGTATACAGATTTGGTATATCTGTGTTACGACAGTGACGGCGCCGGTGTGAAAGCGGCGATGCGTGCGATTCCGATGCTGAAGGAAGCGGGTATTCGTGTCAAGGTAATCAATATGCGTCCGTATAAGGACCCGGACGAATTTATGAAAGGGCTTTCGCCGGAGGCGTTTAAGGAGAGGATTGAACAGGCAAAATCGAGTTTCTTTTATGAGGTGGACAACCTGATGAAAGAATATGACATGAATGATCCGGAATCCAAAACGTCATTTATGAATGAAGTGGCGAAAAAATGTTTAACCTTTGATAATGAAATCGAGCGGACGAATTACATGGAGGCATTTTGCAGAGAATATAGCGTAAGAACCGAGGATTTCAAAAAACTGGTTGCCTATCACAGTGCCAGAATGGTTGGTATTGATTATGAGAAGAGGCGGCAGGAACGTCTGACGAAGACGGCAAGACAAAAGGAAGACGGCATTGCGAAAAGTCAGGGCGTATTTCTCACATGGCTTAGTAATGACCCGGTTTTGTTTGAAAAGACAAAAGGAATTTTATCCGCCGAAGATTTTGTGGATGAGCCGTATCACGAAGTGGCGCAGATGATTTATGAGCAGTATGAAAATACCGGCAAAGTAGAGCCGGCCATGATTATCAGCAAATTCCAAAGCAAAGAGGAGCAGTCCTTAGTAGCCGGAATTTTTAATAAAGAATTAAAAGAAATCAGTAAAGATACCGAACAGCAGAAAGCACTGAATGAAGTTGTACACAGTATCAAAAAGTACAGTCTGGAATACCGGAGCAGGCATGTGACGGATATGAAAGAACTACAGACTCTTATGGAAGAGAAAAGGAAGTTACAGACATTACAGATTTCATTTTAATAGAGCCGTTGTTTGACAACAGAAATGGAGGAAAAGATGGATAAGGAAAATACAAATGTAGACGAACAGCAGAAAATGCTTACGATCATGAATGAATTAGTAGAGATGGGCAAGAAAAAAGAAAATGTGCTCGAACTCAGTGAAATTGAGAAGGTATTCGCAGACCAGGGAATGGAACTTGATGACGACAAGACCGAGAAAGTTTTCGAGTATTTGGAAAACAAAGGAATTGTTGCGATGGTGCCGGAAAGTGATACCGAGGATGATATTATTCTGGATGTTGAAGATGAGCCGACAGAAGAAGAACTGGAAAATATCGAAATGGCAGTTCCGGATGGTGTCAGCATTGAGGATCCGGTTCGTATGTATCTGAAAGAAATCGGTAAAGTGCCGCTTTTGACCGCCGAGGAGGAAAAAGAACTGGCAATGAAAATGGAAGCCGGTGATATGGAGGCAAAAAAACGTCTGGCGGAGGCAAACCTGCGTCTGGTTGTCAGCATCGCTAAGCGTTATGTCGGACGTGGTATGCTGTTTTTGGATTTGATTCAGGAAGGAAACTTAGGTCTGATTAAAGCGGTTGAAAAATTTGATTACCGCAAAGGTTACAAATTCAGTACCTATGCTACCTGGTGGATTCGTCAGGCGATTACAAGAGCGATTGCCGACCAGGCAAGAACGATTCGTATTCCGGTTCATATGGTAGAGACAATTAATAAATTAATTCGTGTTCAGCGCCAGCTTTTACAGGAATTAGGACGTGAGCCGTATCCGGAAGAAATTGCAGAAAAGATGGGACTTCCGGTTGAACGTGTGCGCGAGATTCAGAAGATTTCACAGGAGCCGGTTTCGCTTGAGACACCAATTGGTGAAGAGGAAGACAGTCATCTGGGTGACTTTATTCAGGATGATAATGTACCGGTACCGGCAGAAGCAGCAGCCTTTACTCTTTTGAAAGAGCAGCTTGTGGAAGTTCTTGGAACGCTGACTGAGAGAGAGCAGAAAGTTCTGTGTCTCCGTTTTGGCTTAGAGGATGGACGTGCCCGTACACTCGAAGAAGTCGGCAAGGAATTTGACGTAACAAGAGAGCGTATCCGCCAGATTGAGGCGAAGGCGCTTCGTAAACTCCGTCATCCGAGCCGCAGCCGTAAATTAAAGGATTATTTGGACTAATGCAGCATACAATAGAATTGTCTGCCCGCATGGCAATGAACGCTTCGCTTGTGCCTGATGGAGCAAAAGTGGCGGATGTTGGCTGTGACCATGGTTATGTTTCGCTTTATCTTGCTTTGAAAAAAGCATGTAAAAAAGTTATTGCCATGGATATCAATGAGGGACCACTTGCCCATGCAAGAAAAAATATTGAAAAGGCAGGTCTTAGTGATTGCATTGACTGCCGTTTGAGTGATGGCATGCAGGCGTTAAAGCGAGGCGAAGTCGACACCGTTTTAATTGCCGGTATGGGCGGTATGTTAGTCTGCCGGATTCTTGAGCAGTCGCCGGAAGTTATGCAGGAGGTTTCCACACTTGTAATTCAGGCGCAGTCCGACTTATGCGAAGTCAGAAAAATGATTCATAAGATAGGCTTTTTCATTGAAAAGGAAAAGTTTTGTATGGACGCCGGTAAACCGTATCTTGTGATGCGTGCAAGAAGAGGAGAAGAAAAAACTCCTTATGAGCCGGCTGAGTATGAATACGGACGACTTTTGCCGGAAGCGAGTGATGACGCTTATCGTAATTATTTACTGGATGAACGGGATAAAAAAATGAAATTGCAGGAAACATTAAAAATGCAAAAGACATCCGGTGTCTTTGCCCGTGTGGAAGAATTAACGGAAGAGATTGCGGGGCTTAATTGGATTTTAAACAAATTCTAATTTGTTTTCCTAACGGAAGGGAGGAATAGTCATGGAAATTACATGGAGAGATAAAACTATAACGTGCGAAGAAGGAACTACGCTGTTTGATATTAGCAAGCAGGTGGAAAAAGAATATGAGTTTCCGATTATTGTCGCAAAAGTAGATGGTGTGATTCAGGAATTATACCATGAAGTAATTGATGGAACGACGGTTTCTTTTTGCACAACAAAAGACAGCGATGGCAAGCGTGCTTACATACGTGGTATGTCAATGCTTTTGCTGAAGGCAATTCAGGAAGAAAAGGCATTTAAGGAAGAGGACCGGATAACGATTGATTTTTGTTTAGACAGTGGTTATTAATGCCATTTAAACTCAAAAGAAAAGCCGACAAAGGAACTGCTTGACCGTTTGGAAAAGCGGATGCGTGAGGATATAAAAAAAGATATCCGTTTTGAAAAAGTTGTGATGCGTACCAGAGATGCCAGACGAATGTTTGATAAAATGCATATGGCAGACAAGAGCAAACTGTTGAAATACCGCAGAAATTCACGTATGACGGTATATCATTTAGGTGATTTTACAGATTATTATTATGGTGCCATGCCATACAGCACGGGTATTTTGACTCATTTTCGTCTGGAACTTTTTGAAGATGGTTTTGTCTTTGTGGTTCCGAAAAAGGAAGCCCCTGTCACAATGCCTGAATTTAAACCAAGCATAAAACAGTACCGCACGATGCAGATGGCAAATGAGTGGAATGAAAAAATGCAGGTTTCTACAGTTGGCGAGTTAAATGAAATCATTGTAAATGGTGGTTTTCAGGAGTTGATGCTGACGCAGGAGGCACTGCACGAAAAACGGATTGGTGATATTGCGGTGCAGATTGCGGAGCGTGGCTGCCGTATCGTGACAATTGCAGGACCTTCGTCATCCGGTAAAACAACATTTTCTTATCGTTTGTCGACGCAGCTTCGCACCCTTGGTCTGAAACCTCATCCGATTGGTTTGGACGATTATTTTGTAAACCGAGAAGACACACCAAGAGATGCTAACGGAAAATACGACTATGAGTGCCTTGGTGCCATTGATACCAAGCAGTTTAATGAAGATTTGACGAATCTTTTAGCCGGTAAGCCGGTGCAGCTGCCAACGTATAATTTTATCAGCGGTATGAGAGAATACGATAAACCGATTATGCAGCTTGGCAGTGAGGATATCCTTGTCATTGAGGGAATCCATGGCTTAAATGACAAACTGACTTATTCCATCCCGAAGAAGGATAAATATAAGATTTATATTAGTGCACTGACGACATTAAATATTGATCATCACAATCGGATTCCAACAACGGAAGGAAGACTTTTGCGTCGAATTATCAGAGATGCAAGAACCCGTGGCAATACAGCCCAGAAAACGATTTCTATGTGGGATTCCGTCCGCCGCGGCGAGAGCCAGAACATTTTCCCTTATCAGGAAGAGGCAGATGCGATGTTTAACTCGGCACTGATTTATGAACTGGCTGCCATGAAACTTTATGCAGACCCGTTACTGTTCCAGGTGACTAAGGATTGTCCGGAATATGCGGAGGCACAGCGTCTGCTTAAGTTTTTGGATTATTTCTTACCAATTGACCCACATGATGTTCCACTGAATTCCATCTTGCGCGAATTTATCGGTGGTGGTATATTATTAGGGTGATTTCATTATGAGCAGCACAAGTGACCGCGCCCATTCAGACGAAAGGGAATGGGTGAGGAAAGTCCGAGCTTCGCAGGGCAGGATGCCGGATAACGTCCGGTGGAGGTGACTCCCAGGCTAGTGCAACAGAAATATACCGCCACGGCTTTGCCCGTGGTAAGGTTGGAATGGCGAGGTAAGAGCTCACCGCCTCTCTGGTAACAGGGAGGGCATATGTAAACCCCATCCGAAGCAAGACCGAACAGGAAGCAATACGGCGGCCCGTCGTGCTTTCGGGTAGGTCGCTAGAGCCTGTTGGCAACAGCAGGTCCAGATAGATGGTCACTCAACGACAGAACTCGGCTTATCGTGCTGCTCATATGAATTGAATAAATGGATTTGAAGGTAGATGGAGAGCACCCGGAAGGGGGCTTTTTTTGCGTGGGTGTGGAGTTAAAAAGGAAAAAAATCTTGTATTTTTCCAATGATATTTCAACATGAATTAATTAGAATTAATGACATGATATTTTGATTGGAAAGGAATTATAGAAAATGAGTTTAAATAGTACGGAATTTTCTTCATTAAAACAATATATACAAGCGTATGACAAAATAAAAGTTGAGAGGTGTGATTTAGAAAAACAATTAATAGAACTATCATTAAGTTATGTTGATGATCACCAATATGATTTTGTTTGTCTAATATATAATAGGGATGATGGCAAGGATAGAGTATACATAAAGGTTAGTGGAATTGGAAAATTGAAAGAGACTACTTTAGAAAGTTTGGATAAATTAAATGATTTTAATGATATATCAGGAACGAAAATTTATCTTGACGAAAATCATGATTTAGTATTAACTACGTCAGCAACAACACAGATGCTAGATGATGAAAAAAATGAGTGGATATTAAGAAATTTTATGTATGCAGTTACAAAAGCGTCATTAGCCAGAAAAGATTTATGGGAATATATAAAAAAATAAGGAGATAGATATGGATACAAGATTTATTAGTTTTTCTGATTATATTAGGCAGTCACAGCAAAATGATGTGATGATTATAGAAGAAAAACAAGCAATTCAATTGAATTTGCCAATGGATGATGATACAGAACAAAATATTGTTTACGATATTGTGTTTAATGAAAATCATATTGATAAAGTGCAAATAGTTGGTTTTTATGGCTATATAAATTATTTGACAAAAGAATTATATTTAGCTATTTCTCAATGTAATGAATTATCATCAGATTGTACATATGTAATTCATAAATCTGAAAAAGGAATAATATTGAGAATAATGATGGATGTACCAGCATTTTGTGATAATAAAACTCGTAATTTAAGGATAATGTCCGAGTTAAGAAAAATGCATTGTGAGATTAAAGAGAATATCAAGAAACTAATTGTTTTATGGAATTAAAAAGAGGAGATTTGGTTATGGATGAATTACTAGAGGAGTTCGAAAGAGAACGGACTATATTAGAAGGAGCAGATAATGTAATTTTGCAATATTATGATGTGGAAACAAAAGAAACATTAAGTTATTTATTTATAACAGAAGTAACTAATTATTTGTTATATTTAGCTGCTTCTGACGGAATGGCAACGAGTGAAAAGGTGAAATATATTAATATATTTTCGCCCTATGAATTTAAAACATATACGATGCAGCAATTGATTATTACAGATAAATATGCAGAAGATTTTGGCGAATATGTTCCTGAGTTGTTCAGTGAACTTGTGAAATGGGATTTGCAAATGTGTAAAACTCAAGGGAAATTAGAATCTTTATTGGCAGCAAAGATGGCAATATTTTTTAGCCATTTAGGTGAAAAATTTATGGAATATATTAAGGATGATTCTGGCATGGTAGAAAAGAGAAAGAAAATGTATGAACATACAGTTTGCACATATATTGCCAATAATTTTGAATCTATCAGAAAAGAAGTTTCCATAAATGATAATGATATAGAAGACAGTCGTGAAAGTAGTGACGAAGAACCATTAGAGGTATTATTGGAAAAACTAAATTCACTTATTGGATTAGACAGAGTTAAAGAAGATGTTACGTCGATGATTAATTTGTTACAAATACAACGAAAAAGAAAAGAAAATGGCATGAAAGAGTTGCCAATGTCATTACACTTAGTTTTTTATGGAAATCCAGGAACAGGAAAAACTACGGTAGCACGTTTACTTTCAAAAATATATTGTCGGTTAGGAATATTAAGTAAAGGGCATTTAATTGAAGTCGATCGTTCTAAACTAGTAGCTGGTTATATTGGACAAACTGCAATTCAGGTTAGAGAAATTGTTGAAAAAGCTAAAGGAGGAATATTGTTCATTGATGAAGCTTATTCATTAGCAAGTGATTCGGAAAATGATTTTGGAAAAGAGGCAATTGATACGTTGTTAAAGGGAATGGAGGATTTTCGTGAGGATTTAATTGTTATTGTGGCAGGATATCCTGAACCTATGGAAAAATTTTTGAAAAGTAATCCGGGTTTAATATCAAGATTCAATAAGAAAATCTTTTTTGACGATTATACGCCGAATCAATTGCTGGAAATATTTGAGTTAAAATGTAGAGAATTAAATATTAATCCAGATCAGGAATGCCTTACATATGTTTTACATTATTTTGATAAACGATGTAAACAAAAGACAGATAATTTTGCAAATGCAAGAGATGTGAGAAATTTTTTTGAGAAGGCACTTATAAATCAAGC
The DNA here is from genome assembly GCA_937902905.1 of uncultured Clostridium sp. Lineage (GTDB taxonomy): Bacteria > Bacillota > Clostridia > Lachnospirales > Lachnospiraceae > Eubacterium_F. The sequence goes on from CALELW010000008.1 coordinate 22,784, forward strand.
AAATAGGCTTTCGGTATTGGATAATGTATCTAATTTGGAACTTCAAACATTAACAATTGAGGATGTTAGACTTGTTGTTCTGGACTAAGCTGGCTAAGGAGGTAAATTACGTGTTTTGTGTAAACTGCGGAAATAAAGTAGATAAAGAGAATATGAACTTTTGTCCATACTGTGGTAATAAGATTAATTATGATATAGATACTGCGTATGACAATTCGGAAAATATTTTAGAAGAAGACGAAAATGAATGCACACAATCATATGATAATCCTCTTTGGGAATCCTTAAAAGATGAAATAATGGTTGCTGATATTCTTGAACCGTTGATAGATGTAGAATGGTATGAAAATGAAAAAAAAGAAAGTGACACAATGAAACTATTAGAAAAAGCTTTAGGTTCATCTTCAAAATATGGTGAAAAAGTATATTTTGAATCTGAACATGATGGATTACCAGATAAATGGTTTGATATACGAAAAAAATATGAGATAAGAAAACCATTGTTATGGTATAGCTATGGAGAAGCTGGTGTAGATGGTTTTGTTGTAGATGCTTATCAAATTGCATATTGTTATGTTAATGAATCTCAAAAATATTTGCTTAAAGAGGTGGATAATGTTTTTTTTCATAACTCACTTATGCAGCCGGCTATGCTATTAAGATTAAAAAATGGTATAGTAAGCACGCCATTATATTTATACGGAATGAATAATCCACAGGATTTTGTAACAGGATTTCGGAAATTTTTATTTCAGATTAATGGTATAACAGAAGAGATTAATAATCGGGAAAAAGATGCTAATGGTGCTGATTGTTCAGAAGAAAAGATTATGGATAAAGTACTTAAAGATATATGTAATGCTAATGAATACAAATCGGATTATTGTGAATTTGGGTATCCAATAAGTCATGATAATAATCGAATGGCACAGGCAATGGGATATTTTAATATAGACTTTAAAGTAAACACTTATTTTATCTATGATTCCTCTATGTCTGGCAAAACTTGTAAAGAAGGATTTGCTTTATGTACAGATGGTTTTCATTATAGGTATGAAAAAAAGACAGGCATTATTCCATGGAAGTATTTTGTTGATATTAAAATAAAAAGATTTCTTAGTTGCATCAATGTTGAAGGCTTAATATTTGCGGCTGCTTTTGAATCAAAGAAAATATTAGGGCTTCTTTTGGATGTGCAGGAATACTTAGAACAAAATGCTTTACAAGAATAAATGAATAAAAGAAATGGAGGAAAGAAAGTGAAAAGAAAAAAATTTTTTAGAGGTGTTTTTTTAGTGTTGGGGTGTTGTGTTCCCTTATTGTTTGTTGCAGGCTGTGGTTTGACGGATACAATTAAGTGTACATGGTGTGGTGATTCGAAAAATCGTGTGCTATGTTATTCTTCTGGAACTACTTCAGCTGGAACAGAATACAAAAGTTGTGTTGGACCATCTGGGTGTTTAGGGCTAGGGTGTAATACGCGTTGTATTCCAGTTGAGTGTTTGTATATAGAAAAAACAAAGGATAAGGAAAAGTTTACTGGAACGGTATGCTACTATAACTCATTCGGTTGTGTTGATAGCGAAAATGCGAAGAGTCATGGAGAGTTTGATAGAAATACAACTTGTTTAGGCTTGAATTGTGTTGGCGAGCATTATGTTGAGGATATTACTGATGAAAAAACGGAGGCGTATACTCAGGATAATTGCTTGGGAGCATCGTGTGGCAGTAAAGAATATGTTAAATCCGAAGATTTGAGCAAAGCATTACCAAGACAATTTCCAAATGGATGTTGGTCATGTTCTGAGCCAGTAGAACAATAGTGTAAGGAGGTGATTCTTATTTTACCATACATATATGTGGCATTTCCATCATATGGAATTATGGCTACTATTGGTTTATGCGTGGCGGTATTATTTTTATATAATCGTCTTGAAATGATAGAACTAACATTTAGGCAATTTTTATTTATAGTTGGAGGTGGTTTGTTAGGGCTATTAATTGGTAGTCGAGTATTATTTGTAATTGGAATAATACCTACCATAAAAAATATAACGGTATCCGTTTTGTTGCATTATTTGATTTATGGCGGTATTGTTTTTTATGGAGGACTGTTAGGATTATTAGCAGGTATTTATATAGTAGCAAAAATAATGAAAAAAGCACCTGTTGAAATTCTTAATTTTATTGCGC
>CALELW010000009.1 GCA_937902905.1 uncultured Clostridium sp.
TCACTGCAATGGTTCTTCTTCTATCATTTAGGGGTCATTTCTGACCCCCTGTTCACCGCAATGATTCTTCTGTCACTTAGGGGGTCATTTCTGACCCCTAAGTAATTTACCGTTCAATCCCCTTCTGTTTATGCTTTATCGGAGGATGTTTTTGATTATACTGTTGGAACATATTTTGCAAATTTTCCTGCCCTTTTTCCAATGGATTTATTTCTACGCTTTTTTCACTTCTTAACTGCATTTCATTTCTTATCTCTGGAAGTAAATCATGAACATTATTCAGTTCTCCGTAATCTAACCTGTTAATACAATCTTGGAACCACACGTTTCCTTTTTGTAACCCTTTAATATCTCGAACAACCTCTAGTCTTGTCTTCTTTTCTGTCGAATGATAAACACTACCCTGCCTATGCTCATATCCTTTTGAAATCATAAAATTTTCAATATCCTTATAAGCACTGGTATATGTTTTCCCGGTTGCTTTTGTATATACATCTTTGAGTTTATTGGTATCCAAATCAAATGCAATCTGAACCCGTCTACTCATATAACTTCTTTCCTTCCTCTTGTTCAATCTCTTCGGTTGTTTTTATAATATCTTCTTCCAATTCTCCATTTTCCCAAAATTCCCATCTTTTAATAATTTTACGAAACCACTCCGTTTCCTGACATACCATAATTGCATTTCCAAACCGCGCCAATTCGGTTGAGCAGGTCAGTCCAACATAATGACCATCTTTTCTCTTTTCAATCTCCGGCACATCATGAATCTCATCAAGATAGGCATTTATCTTGTTAATATCAAGATTTCTCTCTTTTATTTTCTTCTCGTCAAACTCTATAATTTCTTCAAACATACCTTGTTATCTCTCCTTTTTTCTTAGGGGGTCACAAATGACCCCCTGCTATAATTTTGCTTTTTTATCTTAGGGGTCATTTCTGACCCCCAATTATTTTTTCCAAAATTTCAGTGTTCGTTGCAATCACATCCGCAGCCTGTTCCAATCTCTCTACCAGCACATTTACTAAGTCAGTATACTTTTTATCCAAATCAATAACATCCTGAACTACGGCACATCTCGATACTATTTTTTTCAAATATTCGTTTCTGCTCAAATGCTGCTTTCTTGCCAGTTCATCCAATTTGGTTACAACAACCGGGTCTACATTCCTTATTTTTATTTCCATTCTATCACCATTTTTTCTAAATTTCATCAGGGGGTCAGAAATGACCCCTAACCATATTACTGCGCTTCTTTACTTTTTCTTTCGTCACTTTTTTGTTTAAAATGTGCTATCTTTTTTTTCAATTCATCCTTGCTTTCTTTAATAACCGGGTGTGTGATTTCTCCCACCCGATAACAGTTTTTTGCGTTAAAAAGCCAAAGCAAAGTGTTAAGCACATCCATCATCATGATTGTGTTCTGTTCTGCCGTCTGCACTCCCCAGCGGATTCGCTCTTTTGGCAGATAGTTTTCCTCAAGTTCTTTTCGCACAGCCACCGCCAGTTCTTCAAATCCCTGCTCATGCTTATGTATCAAATAGGACACTGTTTGTCCATCCGATTTAAACCCATATTTTTGCTTTATCGAATTTAATAATGTAACATCCTCTTCCGATAAGTGAATACACTTTTGTTTCATAATCCCTCTCCTTTCTTGCTATATATATTATGTTACTTTTTATCCTCTTGAATGTCAAGAAAAACCTATATCAGAGAGATATTTTTTCTTGCTTTTTATGTAAAAATCCATCTATCACTTAGATATAATTTAGCCTGATAGTGTCCCCACGGAAATGTTCGGCTTTGCCGAACCCCCACAGCAATGTGGGGTCAATTTCCCCTTATGCTCTTTAATCTCTCTCTCGTTTTATCGCCTGAGAGAGATTCGTAGTAGGACTGTTGAGCTTTGTGTGATAACCGGTGCAGTTTTTTTGTGTGTTAAGTTGTTGGCAACTTGGTAAAGTTGTCAATGACTTATCCATCAAAAAATCCGGTTATCCATCGAAATCAACGGTCGTATTAATTTTTCTTTTTGATTGGGTGAAGCCCAATCCGATAAAAAGAAAAAATCCATTCGGACACTTGTGTCCTTACTCTCTCCCTAGGAGGGGGCAGGGAGAGGGAGACACGCCTGCGTGTCGGCAGAGGGTCGGAATGGTACCAGAAAAAATAAAAACAGAAAACGATACCGCCCCAACTTAGACAAGGAACTCCTGCAGCGAATAACCAGTCATCGCAATCATAATCCGATTCTTTGCTTCAAATTCAACTTCCGAAATACTATCTTCAAAACAGGAAATTACACTCTTTCCTATTTCACGAACTGAATTATCTTCTTCCGTCAGTGCTTCTAAAATACGATTCCCCAGCAAATCATAATCCATATGCTTTAATTTTTCACATTCTTCTGTATAACAAAATGAACTTTCACACATAAAAATCACCTCACTTTTCAAAAGAGGAAGGAACTTTTGTTCCCTCCTCTAGTCTGCTATTAATTTAAAAATTGACTTATGTTTCCATCCTTCCAAATGTATACACTATCAGTCAATTTATCTTCCAATGCAACTGCAGTTGCATTAATCTCTTTCACCATGTCAGCAAAAGTATGCAAGTCCGATTCCGATTGGAACGGAACACAAAGACACTCGTGAATCGAACTTGGCAGGATGGCAAAACAATTTCCCAGTTCAGGAACCAACATCGAAAAATTTGAGGCATCCAATAAGACACCGGCACCATTAATCTTAGATGTATTAGTTATAGCAATCATTGAAATATCCGTATCCGGATTACATTCAGGAACAGGAACTCCCATGCTCTTCATAACCTCACGTATATCCATGCATTGTATCTGAGCTTGAAGATTCCGTTTCGCAGCCTCAATCATTTCATCTTTGTCTACGTCCATGTTTTCTAATAAACAATCTGTTATTGTTATGGACGCAAGTTCCGATTCAATTTCCGAATGTATCGGAATATAAAAAGAAAATGCTAAATCCATCTCGTGCCGATACACTATATGGTTTTTCTTCAATTGAGCTATATTGTCATCAGAATAGACACGAGGAAGTACTTTCTGTAACAAATACTCACGATTTAAGAAGTCAGAGACTTCAATATTACAACCATGTTTTTCATAGCAATGACGAAGTTCCTCTACAATTTCCTCATCCGACCGATTCCAAAAATCATCATCCATGTAAAGAATTGGAGAACTGTTGTATTTAGCACTCTGCAAAACCAGTCCCCTTTTTACCTGGTTGTTTTTAAATCGCTCCTGCAGCCTTACGGAAAACTCATCTTGTTTCAATAAAGTGTTCAATTCGTTAATTCGTTCTGTTAATGTCATCATAATGAACTCCTTTCTGCGCCATGCGCTCAAAAAATAAAAAGTCCGGGATTTACTTAATCCCAGACTCTGTATTTACCATTAATTGTTGTTACAGTGCCAATAATTGCACTTAAAGCATCGCCCCAGGTGATTGCCTGTTTGGCCGCTTTCTGTTCCTTCATCCATTTTCGGAAATAAGGAAACTGTTGTCTGGAAGTCGTATCAAACACAAACTTCAATTTCTTTTCAAAACCGTCATCCCGGCATCGCTCCATATATTGCAGATGTTCTTCTGAACAGTCAATTGCTGTTATGGTAACTAATCCGTGTGAAAGTTTTACGGATGTAATTTCAATCGTCATTGCTGCAGTCCTCCTTTTTGTCATGTTTATTCAGTTTTCAAGGTTCAAAAGCAACTCTTTGTTGCTGATTTTCGTAAATCACAGGTTATCTTTCTAAAACAAGGGGCAAGGCGCAGCCGGTACGCCGTCAGGGCAACCCTTGTTTTAGAAGGATGTTCTGTGATAGAAATATCCGGCAACCAAGAGTTTTTGAATCAGGAAAACAAATATGACAAAAAGAAGGACTGCCGCAATACGCCCAGGGCAACTTGCTTTTCTTCCCATCGGGGAGATGTCACCGGACATTTCGCCCTGCGAACCGGTGACAGAGAGGGATAAGAAAAAAGCACTCATTCTTCCATATTTTTTCTGAAAGAAAGAGTGCTTTTTGTCCTTTTGATTTAAATGAAATTATGCTATACTTTATTTTGTTGCCACCCCTATACCGGCACAGAGAGGGGGCGCGTACTTTTCGATGGATATACTTATTACTTTCATTGTTTCTATCATGGCAGGAGTAGTTTGCCACTACATATGCAAATGGTTGGATAGGAACAACTAAGGCAACCAGCCTAAGGCCTAAGCCACCTTGCCAAAACGGAACAAAAACCCCCATGAGCGGCCACTCATGGGGGTTTTGTCGTAACTTAACGATTAATACTTATTACTTCTGCCTAATCACAGTATATCAGATTTTTGGCAAAAAACAACACTTTTAAGTAGATTTATTATAAAAATTTAAATTTTCAATTTCAATCTCTACTCTCTTAATGCGCTCTTTTAAATAACATATCTTCTCTGCGTCATTATTCTTTTGAGCTTCCTCAAGTCGCTTTTCCAGCGAAAGCAATTCATTTTTTAAGCCATATACACTGCTCATATTCCAAGTTCCCCTCCTGAAGAATTTCAATCAAAAGATGCTTCTATGACGGCTGCAACAAAATCATGCAACGAATCCTTGTCAGTCATAATGCCTAAAACAATTCTTGCTTTGTTTAATTTATCAAATCCCATATCACTGACTCCCAGTTGCTTCAATCTATACAGAACAAATCGTCGCTCTTTAACACCATATTTTGATGCCAATTCAATTCCCTTAAAAAAAGTTTCTTTTTTATCCCCATTCTGTTTGTACATCTTTTTTAGTTTTCGATACAACATGCTTTCCTCTGCCAATCCTTTTCCATTCATGTTAATCCATCCCTTCTAAAATCAATTTTCATGTTATCTAACTGTATTATAACTATTATCATTTTTTCATTCAAGTATCTTTTTCTTTTTTATTGTATCAATTCCCTTATTCCTAGAGACAACTTTTAAGTACACTTTCCTTACTGACAAGCTGGCAAGAATTATTAGTTTGATATACTCACATCTAGGAAATTAAATATTATAGATAAGAAAGACTGTATAGAAAGATTAGAAATAATATGCTCCCTTTATAAATCATCCATTCTTCCCATAAATTAGGGACATTCGCGATTTTTTTAGGGGAAATATATTAGACTCCATTTATGCACATATATCATATAATTTAGACCACCTCTGATTTACCAAGGAAATATATTAGACCATCTTCTATTTTTATACACTTTTTTAGACCGCATAATGAAAAGAAATCCGGAGTTTTTTCTTCTCCGGGAATGCTTTTGTATTGATTTCTTCGTACATTATACTTTTATCTGGCCAGAATCTATCATTTTCCCCCTGGCTAAAAATCTGATTCCATCACAAGTAACCTTATGCTCTAGCATAAGGCCAATGTCTTGCGTACTAATTTATGAACATATTTATAACTCAGTTTCCTGTCTTTTGGTTTCGATTCATCCGGAATGCTTTCTCTCACCGCTTTCTCCAGTATAGAGAAGATATTATAACCAGCGTCATGGGCAATACCTCTGTACTGCTTAATCAATTTAGCTGTTTCACTCAATTCCTCTTGATCGTATTTTCTTATTTTATTTCTTCTTACGATCGCAGAAGCAAAAAATTCATGTTCCTGTTTTTCCTGTTCTCCCTGCTTCTGGTTAAATACACTTCTTTTATAAGTTATGTAATAGATCCCTTTAACGATTCCTACTGAAAAAAAGGCTCTAAGGCTATGCAGATAAGACCGCACCATTCTTTTCGTTACCCCCAGCATGGCACAGAACTTTTTATAAAAGTTGCCGGTGCCAATACGATAAGAACTGCTGTTGTCATGAGTGCAATGCAAGAAATAAAGCAGCAGCCATTTTTCTTTTGCCTTTAATTGTTTGAACTGTTTTTTATGAAAAACCGATCTGCTCAAATCAATATATCCCTTGCACCGACCAGCTTTAAAAGCTTCCTTGCCGGTAAAATCGTTATCCAAAATCAACAGATCATAATCGATATCCGATGTACGACTTATTTTCACGATGCCCTTGCGCTCAAGCCCACGCATAGCGGTATAAAAGGACTGCTTGCACATTCCAGTAGCTCTGCATACATCTTGATTATGTACGCCTGCCACAAAGCCATTTAATCTCTGGTACTTTGCTACATACAAAAATAAATCCATTTCCGTTGATGTCAAATTTTTAAGTTTGTCAATTAAACTGTATTTTATCCTCATATAATTTCCCTCTTGACTTTTATATCAAATAATATATAATGTAGTTATCCCGACCGGTATAAATAGTACCGGCTAGAGGCACTTCCTCATAGGTGCCTCTTTTTTTTATGCCAGAAATCCTGTATTACTAATTAAATGGCAGTCCCTCTTCAACTCCGTCCGGAATATTCATGAAGTCATTGGATGCCTCACTAGGTTCTGGTGCGCCCCCTGAAGTCTGACCGTTTCCTTTTCGCTCTGCAAATTCGACTTCTTCAGCGATAATCTGTACACTGTAAACCTTTTCTCCGTTTTTATTCGTGTAGTTGTCATTCTGAACGCGGCCGCTTACCAGCATACGGGAACCTTTACGGAAATACTTTTCGACAAACTCTGCCTGCTTACCAAATGCGGTGCAGTTAAAGTAATCAACTTCCGTATCTCCCTGCTTTGCAAAACGCCGATTAATTGCCAGGCTAAATCTGGCAACAGCTAACGCATTATCACCCTGCGTGTAACGAATCTCCGGGTCGCGGGTCAGGTTCCCCATTAAAATAATTTTGTTCATTTACATATCCTCCTAGTTTTCTGTGGTTAGTGATTCTTGCAGCACGCCTTGTAACAGGCGGCGATTACCACTTTTAGAATCACATGTACTTAATGTTACTATTGAATCATCCGGTTTGATTTTTTCTTTTTTTCGGATGTTTCTTGCCTTTTTTAAGCCTTTTACATAAGCCTCAAAGCCTAGTTCATTATTTGCCTGAAAGCGTTCCAATATGTCTGTATCGTCCGCAATCATATATGCAACTATTCGATACTTCAAAATCTTTTGTGGCATATAAATGTAAAATTCTATATGTGTTTTAAAAAAATCTTCATCCTCAAATCTTCGTAAAGTACCAAACATAGAACCATTAATCATGTTATGTCCATATAGCACTGTTAAGCGGTCCGATAAATCTTTTCTGTTTGCTCTTCTGGTATAAATGCTTCCGGCAAATGAATATTTTTTCTTAATATCATGGTGCAGATAAAAGTCATCATCTTTTCCAGTCGATGCTTGTAATATTGGATAATCAATATTTGTCCCAGGCACCCGAATCCATGCATATACATCTGCATTTGTTGCCAACAATTTGTCCCAATCAACTGGGTTAATTATTTTTTCTTTTTTTGGGCTTTTGTTCTCCGGTACAGTTCTGAGAAAAGAGGTCATGTCATCTCCGGTATCCGTTACGATAACGGCTAATATTCCGAAACATACTAATGCCGTTACTATCAGTAACATTCCGGCTATTTTCCAGCCTTTCATCCGTTTCATCTTCACATCCCCTTTATAACAGTCTCATAAACTCCTGCCACACCTGCAGTCCTTGCCGTATTAACAGACTTCTGGAGTCTGGATAAATCAGCGCAGTTAATCCAATCAGTGCCAGGATAAAAACCAGAATTGCTATAATTAGTCGTGCGCCACCAATCATTGTTTTCAATAGAAATTTGATTGTGTTAGTTTTTTCGACCACAACAACATCCTCTTCAATGTCATAGCGTTCCTTCAGGCTTTCCTGATGTTCTTTTTCCCTTTCCTCCTGTTTCATCTGCTCTACCAGTTGATTTCTGAATTTTCTTTTTGCCATAGTAGCGTTGATTCCTTTCTTTGTATTTATTAATCCAGTTGGTCTTAAAATCATCTTCGTATTTCTGCCAGAAGGCATAACTGTTCTCGCATTGAAAATATTCAATAGCCTTACTATATTGGCACATTTGCTCCGTCACATAACACCATATCTCGTCTGCCCTTATAAAGTACAATGTCCGCTTTCCTCGCACTTCTACGACTGCGTGAAGCACATCTTTGGATATCAGGTATCGTACATTGTAAGCAGATAATCCTAGCAAATAGGCCGTCTGCTGCAGCGTCAGATATTCAATCATACTGTCTTCCACAATTCGATTCGTTGTGTTAAATTTTTTAGGCTGCAGTTTCCAAAAAGCCCATTTACTGGATGCCTCAAAATACTGTTTGGCTAAATCATATTTTTTCAATTGCTGATTCACAAAAAGAGCCAATGCGGACACTTTTACCATCCGGTTGCCACGGTTCAATTCGGTCTTAATCTTGCCTTTTTTTATGTAATACTCAAATGTTTGTTTTGTCACACCAATTAAATACGCAGCCTGTTTTAATAGTAAATATTCGTCCCTCATGTTGCATTGCTCCTTGTTGTTTTATCTATCGTTCCAGCCCAGGCATCATCTTTATTGGCTGCCTGACCTTTGGTGCATCTTTCCAGATGCCAGTATCCTTTGTCTTATCCTTCACCATAGCAAAAATATCGGTCTTGTCTTTTCCATGGTTTTCAAAAATATTAATGTTATGCGCCTCCGGCGAATCCGCTTCCTTTGTTGGTTCCGCTTTCTTTGGCACACTGACCTTTTCATCTTTTTCTAAGCGCCTAAAATTAGCAATGGCGTTTTGTACAACCACATCAACTGTCTCATGATCGTACGTGCCGTAGTACACCTTGTGCTTCTTTAACAGCGATTTTATTTCCTTATCCTTTTGCTTGCTTTCCTGTAAATCATGGATTCTTCCCTCTGTCTGAAATTGGCTATCATCTCTTTTCATGAAAAATGAAAAATTCTGATATTGTCCGCTTAATTCAGACACCATTCTTTCATATTCCGGTGTTAGCTGCTGGTTATAAACCGTGTTCAAAAGAATGGGGGAATCCGTAACAATAAAGTCGGTTTTACCTATCAGCCTGTCCATCCGATGGACTTGCTCTTTTAAAATTTCAAATTGATGTTCTTTTGAACCATCTAGTAGTTCAAAATTTTTATCATATACCAACTCTTTTGCATATTCTTGCACGTACTCTGCATTGAATCCCTGCTTTTTTAACTCAGCACATATATTCATACAGGAAGTTGTTTTTCCAGACCCCGGACCACCAAACGCATTAATAACAATGGTTGTCCTGTCTGCTTTTAAATCATGCAGACTTTCTTTATGCTGCTTAGCATACGCCATATACTCAATGGCTTCCTGTTGTTTCCCACCGGCTGCAGAACAAAGCATATCATTCCAGTCGTAACCGCTCTTATCCGGCATATCTCTTTTCAGTAATGTGTCTCTGTCGGAAAGCGTCTCTTCCAATTTGGTAACCGCTTTAAATCCTCCGGTATCATTATCCATACCCAAAAAGATTTCTTTAATCTGCCTGTTATTATCCAAAACATACTCAATCGCTTCCTGCTTTTGTGTACCAGCCATTGCCAGATAGTTATAATCGTGATAATCCACTCCATCTTTTTTCAAAAGTGTCATTTTGCTCATAATATCAATGACTGACTCGCCGACAAATAGTTTCTCCGCCTGATTATCTACATAAAATCCTTTGCTGTAGTCACTGCCTTTCACATCTGCCACAAAACGCTTGTATGTGTTTGTGCCGCGCATACAAGCAAAGACCGGCTCACCTTCCTTGTTTCGTGATACAAATACACAATTGTTTCGGTCATCCTGATAAAGCATCTGTCTTTTAACAAACTCATTAATAACACTACCATCAATCTGCCTTGTTTTACCCAAATAGGCATATACATTCCGCATATGAGCCGCTTTCTTTGGCAGCTTATCCTTAAGGTTTTCTTTTTCTTTTTTTTCAGGATGTTTTTTCTTTGCTGCTGCAACTGGTTTAACTTCTAATTCTTGATTTCCAACAGCTGCTTCAAATACTGTTTCTCGCCCACCTGCCATATCATATAAATGGTTGTAGGCTTCTGATTTATCCATATCTCCAAACGCTATGCAGGCATCAATGACACTTCCATTTTTCCCGCGAGAGTTCCAATAAAAACAGTTCTTCTGTAAGTCTATTCTCACTGAATCATGCTCTTTCAGAGAATAGTATTTTTGCCCAACTCGTACCGGAGAATATCCCAATGACTGGCACACATCCACAACCGATATGTGTTCTTTCAGCCAATCTGTCATCAGTTCCGACTCTTCATTTGTATAAAATCTCTTTTTCGCTACTGCTCTTCCTGCAGTTTTAGTTTCTTCTTTCTCCGGCATTTTTACTTCCTTTTTTTCTTCTCGCACATAATGATGTAAAATTTCCTTTTCCTTCAGGCTTTCCAAGGCTTTATCAAATGCCTGGTTGATTGCCTCTCGCTCTTTGCCCTGCGGACTGGTTGGAATCTGTACGGTATTACCATCTTGAACATCCAGTGCAATCATTTCTGAATGTCCGACCAAATAATCGGAAGTATTTGCCGGCAACTTGTCATGAACATAGGAAGCAAATGCTCTGGCAAAAAGTTCCACATCACTTCGCCAATATCCCTGGTCTGTTTTACTAAACGCAGTGTCCAGCTTTTCTGCGTTCTTATAGTATTCCGTTCGTTCATTATTCTTATATTTAATCGTATCCATAAGTTCTTTAAAGGGAGTTTTTCCCTGTCGGATTTCTAAGTAAGAAGCACCGGTAGCCATAGACGAATCCATATCATATGCCCGTGCTACATATAAATCCAACGCATGTCCCCATTCATGAGCCAAAGAACCGGCACCACGCATCTTAGTTAGATTAATCACATTCGCACTAGGTTCAAAATGAGCCAGTGCAGAACCACTTCCACGTGCGCCATAAGCAATTGCTAATTTGCCACCCAGAGCAATATCTTCATCTTTTATATTTAACGCCTTCGCTAAATCCTTAAATGCATCAAATGACATATTTAGATTTGTCTGTCTGTCATTATTATTGTTCCAATTGCCAAACTCACCTGCGCGGAAACCGAAAGTGTTCATCATATCATCACCGGTTATATCCATACCACCACGGTAATCCTCTGCAGTCGGTCTTATATTCTCTAACTGAGGTGGCTTTAAGCGTGTTTTACGCTTTGTTTTTTTCTTTTTTTCTGGATTCTGTTCTTTGCCGATTTTCAATGCTTCTTCCACCGCCGCATCACGGTCCTGTAAATTTACAGCCACTATCTCACGATCATTTTTCTGAAGCACAAAATAAGTGTCATTTTGCCATGCTGACAAGTCCGTCATTCCTGCCTCTTGAAAATTGTAAATATAAGTTGAGCAACCACTCTCATGAATGACCAAACGCTCCTTACCTTCTCTGTATTCCTCTTTCGTTACATTCTGTCCATCATAGCGATAAAAAGAAAAATTGGAAAGTATCTTTTCATCCTCAGAGAACAAAAACTGCTTATTTTCCAACTCTCGCCGGAACTGATATAGTCCAAGTCTGCCTCCTAAATCTGTTGCTTTTATCAGTTTACGATTAAAGCAATTAGTGTCTGGCAAATTCTCACTTTTAATTTCATCGTAAAACCGGGCGCATTCACTCATCGATGTTAGTGACATAGCCTTTTCATAAAAACGATTTACGGTAACTAAATAATCCTTCTGCGCTGTATCAATAATATCTTTCCTTTGTTCTGCAGAAGCCAAATAAGGAACGGCAGCCAAAGGCTTAGTAGGAAGAGCATCCCTTACCTTTTTTATAAAAAATATAACTTCTCTGTCTTTTCCTTCCTCCAGCATTTTTTTATAATCTGGAAGAGGAAATGCTTCTTTTTTAGTAATGTATTTTTCTTTCTCCATATCGTTCCAATCGAGAATATCTCCATAACGAAGTTCTCGATTTAGAGCATACAAATCTTTCCTTGCACCGCCAATTTTTTCTCCAAAATCTTCAATTTTCTTCTCAGCCATACTCATACCCCTTTCTAATCCAACAAACGAAATACCCAACTTCCGGTTCCATCTATAATTTCAATCAAATCCTTTTTTTCTTCATCCATAATTATGGATTCTGATTCCAGATGCCAGCGAAAATCTGGGTCAATACATACAAAGTCGGCCGCAATCCAATCATTTTTCTCTGTAACATACAGATTTCCAACCATTAACTCTGACATTGTTTCAAGTAAATTTTGAACTTGTATATCCGGTGATGTAACCAGATATACATTTTCGTATTTTCTCTCCATCCGATTTATCTCCTTTTCCCAAATAGTCTTTTTTTCTTTTTTGCCGGCTTACTTTCTCTGTCTTTTTCTTCCTCCAGAGATAGAATACTTCCATAGGTTTTCATGTCTCCGGAAAAAACAAAAGGGTCTCTGGCTTCTGCAGCAAAAAATGTAACTCCTGCTTTTTCTCCCATAAGCTCTTTTATATCTTCCTGCTCTCCTTCCGCAACAAAGTTATAAATATAAAACACATTGTTGTAAAAGTTGTTTTTAATCACATCATAAGTTTTTTCAAACTCACCACCCGGTTTACTGCCAACCACAAAAATCTGTTGTTCTTTTTCCAGAAAAGAAATTTTGTTAAAACCATTCTCGCCCGCCACACCATAATCAAACACCAGGTAATCGTAATCTAAATTAAGAACTTCCTGCAGTCTATCGGTCCTGCAGAACATATCTACCTTTGCATAGCTTACAAGACCAATTTCATCATCCACTGTTACCTGCTCGTACGCATCTTTAACGGCTTCTACAAAGTTACTGGCGTTCATTTGAAAATAAGCTGCCTTGAATCCAACAAACTGCAGGTATTTAACAAGCTGCAATGCCTGCGTAGTCGTCCCCATTCTTTTAATACAACCGGCCACTCCAATTCCAATCGTTCTGGTCTTTTTTTTTTCCCCGGACTCCTCTTTTTCCTCTTCCTCTTCAAATGAAAATCCACGTTTTTCTTCATAGCCAAAATTTTCATAATATCCCGTAAGACAGTATTCTAAATCTTCCTTTTGGTCTCCCAGATAAATGGAAAATATAAAATTTTTCATTCCGGCATCCCAAAGCATACGACAAACGGTACTTTTCGGTGAGTATCCGGCCGCGAATATGATTGTTTTAATTTTCAAAGCATCTTCAATCCGATTAATCCAGTGAACCAATTCCTTTGCTTCATCTGCATACTGTTCAATATCATAAATAACTACCGTTGCCTCATCATTAAATCTTAATATTGCTTCTGCCTGGTCTTTGATATGTAATGCCTCGCCAATATATTCAACCTTTTCTCCGGTTTCTTCAGTAAAAAAACCTTTTTCCTTTTTCCCGACAAACAACAGCATAATTAGCACCTCCAATTCTTATTGCGTCATCTGTTTCTTAATCAATTCAATCCTCGCTCTTTTTTCCTGCAGCTGAACTTCATAGGACTGTAGTTCATCCTGATTTGATGTGATTTCAGATTGAATTTCTGTAATCTTATCTGTCTGCTCTGCTTTCATCTCGTCAGTTTGCCAACTTTCTTCACTTTGCAAACGATTAATCTCCTCCTGCATACGCTGATTTTTTTCTGTAAGTGATTTCTTTTTCTGTTCCAGCGTCCTGATTTCTTTCTGATAGGTTTCTGTATCCTGCTCTAAGCGCAACAGTTGATATCCTTTTCTATCTCTTTTTTTCAAATCTTTCACTCGCTTTACAGCATTTACATTTGTATATAGCCTCAAAGTATTGTCGTCATCCTGTTCTCCCATCATATCGAGTCTCAAAGAGATTTCTCCAAAATCATCTGCTACATTTTCAATTCGCAGGATAATCCAGTCACTATCCTCAATTATCTTTACAACCTTTAACTGGTCGTTATTTCGCGTAAGTGCAGAATAGCGATAATGATTTTTTCCATCGAAGGATTGATTATCCATATCAATTTCCACTTCCATTACCTTCTCAGCCTCACAATATTCCCATCTTCTAATCTGGAGTGTTCGCTCGCTCCACTGCACATTTTCTCTAAGCGGTGTTAGCAGGCTGGCCGACAGATTTGCCGGCATCCATGAAGAGGAAGAAAAGAAAAATATATAGCCGGCGATGAAAAAAAACACAACCCCAAACAAAGCAAGATTTCCTTTTCTTTTTGTCATTTCATAATTCTTTTTCAAAATTTACCGCTCCCTTCCAAAATCTTTTTCCTTAACATGGACTTTTCCTTTCAAAACCTGCTCATACAATTCTTCATTAATAAAATCTTCGTTTACCTTTACTGTGCGAAGATTTTTTTGTTCTAACGCCCTCATCTCTTGCTGCATCTCCGGAGTAACTTTTCCTACGACATATGCCATATCTGCCCGGTTCATATCCTCTACCACTGCCACTGAGTGGCCAAATGCTGTTTTTGCTCTTTCTACCACTCGTTCTCTCGCTGTTCTGTCGCAGCATATAAATAACTTTTTCATCGTATCAATCTCCCTTCTCTCGTATTACCATGGCTCAAATCGCCATGTTTTTTTGTTCATGTTATAAATCACATCAAATTTTACAACTTTTTTATTCACCGTCATGTAACAGGGTATCGTCATAGTATGTTCCGTATAACTAATCGTAATCTCTCCCATATCTTTGACTTGCTTTGCTGCTGCATAACCAAAAGAATTTTTAAATATCTGAATTTGCTTTTCAAATTCCGTAGCACTTACTTGTAATTGCTGTAATATCTCAGCTCGTATTTCGACCAAAGCAGTGCTTTTTTTATCTTCTTCGGTTTCTGCATCTGCCGGTGGTTTCGGAGTAATCGTTACCACACTGGTTGGAATCGGTGTTGCAGACGGAATTGCTGCCGTGGCAGATGTTTGTGCCGGTTCTTTTTTTTCTTTTTTTCCGAAAAATTCTACCCCTGCAAACACACCAAAAATCAATATTGCAATAAGAATAAGGACAATTCCTTTTTTTCTTCGTTCCATTATTTCCTGCCTCCCTTAATTATTTGTATAGGTAAAGTGCATTGGGTCAAAGTAAGCTGCCGACCAGTCTCCGCCCCAGTAAAAGCCATGTTTTTTCCATACAGCAACTACCTTTTTGGTTACTGCCAGTTTGTCCTTTCCGGGTTTATAGGGCCATCCGGTATAAGTCGCTCCGTTATGCTCCCAATTCACGTCCACAACCGAACCATACGAATGGTACGATTGTTTATTTTTATTGGATGCCATATTGCGCCAGTTATAACCGGCAGTACAAGCTGGATTGATTGGAAACTTAAGTTTTGCCATTTCCTCAAAGACCGCCGTAATTTCTTGTGACAGTTTTTTGTGAACTGTCAAAGTCATTTTGCTTTTTTGTTTTTTGGTCGTATAGATTGACACTTCAATCTGAGTTAAATATGGCTGCATATCAAGTTCCGTTTTCGGTGTTCCTTTTGGAAACAGCCACTTCATACGCTCCGCTACCGGTATCTTCACTGGGTCTCCTGCACTTTCATCACTGCTGCTACCAGATGCCATGCTGTAGTACCTAAGCACGTGCGCCGTGTAATACTGGTCTCCATATCGCCATGGACCTAACTGCTCTGCCCGGATACCGGAATTGCGTTTTCCTCCACTTTTCTTTTTTGCAAAGGAAAAGGTATTTTCTTGTGTCCATTTTCCATCTTTTTTTATGGCATAATCAATATATCCACCACCAAAGTTATATCCCTGCAGTGCCAATTTTATATGTAGGATATCACTGGGTGAGGTGCACCCGGCTTTTTTTATCATCGCGCTTAAATATGCAACTCCCTGCTTAATACTTTCTGCCGTAGATAAGGTATTTGGTGGCAGCCCCTTACTTTCCGATGCCTGAAAAACATCGTTGCCATTTCCCCCACTTTCCTGCTGCATGACAGCAAGAAACAAATCAATATAAGCCTCCATCTTATGTTTTTCAGTTTCTTTTAATACTTGATTACGGTATGCTTCTACTTCCTCTGATAGGAGCAGCGAGACCGAAACGCTTACGCTGTCATCTCCACTGTTTCCGCCCTCTTCTTCTTCTCCGCCTCCTAAAACTACTGTCACTACACTTGTAACAGTCACTGGGAAGATTAAAATCACGGAAAGCAATAAAATACCAATACTTAAGATGGTATATAATGTTTTTTTCATCACATACCTCCTTGAAAAATCGCCTCTTCATCTGCCGGAAGATGAACTTTAAATTCAATATTGCGGTCTGATGCTATCGCTAAGATGTTTTCGCCAACATCCAGTTTGGATATTCTTGATATCTGTGACGATGTTAATTCTCCATCGAAAATATTTCCAAGCAATCCGGAAACATTGGAGTCCTGATGAAAAATAAACTTATATTGAGTAAGTTCAAATACTGTTTTCATCTTGTCTACATCTTTATCCGCCGTTCCCTCTGGAACATAATCTCGCACCGATTGACTTGCCAATCCGATTCCTCCAAAGTATTTTCTTGCTTCACGGAGATAAACGGTAATCATTTCCAATGCATGCGGTTTTTTAGTATTAACCCAGCGATGACTCTCATCAATCAAAATCAGCGTATGTATAATATCCCAGTCATCCAGTGTTTTATCATAAAGACCTTTCATCATTAATTTGCCGTTAGTGACACAGTTGTCCCAGCAGAGGGAAACCATATCAAACAATAAAGCATCAAAAACTTCCGGCTTCATATCCTTTATTGTGGATATATCGAAAGTTACTATCTGCTCGTCAACAATATTATTAATCGTCGTATAACCATTAAAAAGATTTCCATAAGTATACACAATACTACTAATCACCTTACGAATCTTATCCAGTAATATTAAGTTATTCTCCACGAGCACCAGTTCAACATCTTTGTATGTGCCGGCTTGTATTTCATCAATTCTATCGTTAATAAAATTAAGCATATCTTCAAATATTGGATATTCGCTCGCTGGGAGTCCTGTAACCGGACGAGTCAATTTCCCCTTCTTTAATTCCCATCCCCACTTTTTATATAGCTGCCTGAGCAATTCTTCAAACTCAATAATTTCCTGTGTGGTATAGTCACCAGCCACTAGAAATTTGTAAATCGTGCTTACTTTTGAGATATGCATGGTAAAGGACACCACATCATCATCCCCACCTCGAAGGATTTCCAATGGATTTAAAATCCCATTCGAGCCATCCAGTTTCAGCACCTTTCCGCCCAACACATTAGTCAGCGTAGTAAACTCTCCGGAAATGTCGAATGTGCGACCATAATCACCAACAATAGCGGTGTGTAACAATATTTTTTTAAGCAGTGTGGATTTCCCGCTTCCCATTGTTCCGCAGCACAAAAAGTTATAATACAAGCGACTTTGAGATTTCAGGAACAAGTTAAATAAAACATCACCACCACAAGGTGTTTTGCCTAAAAACAAACCGTTCTCATCCGATAAATGAGAATAGTGAAACGGATTACCGGTTGCTATCGCACTGCTGGTCAGCGGTTGTCCATATACAAAAAATCTTTCGTTCTCCTGCCTTGCATACGATTTAAACATGCTTGTCCATTCAGATTTTGTTTCATTCATAAAAATTGCACCAAGGTAACCATTGCTCTCCAGTTGTGCTTTTATGTCTTTAATTTTTTCCTCCAAATCAATCCATGATGAATCCGAAATAAAAATTCTCGCATGAATTAATTTAACCACTTCACCTAAATTACTTATTTCATCGTACAGCGTTTCTAATTCCTGAAAGCGTTTCTTTGCGTCATAACTTTCCTGAAAATTTTTAGATTCGTTGTAACGATAAGTTTGTTCTTTCATGGAACGATTAATATTTTTCTTGACTGTAATGACATCATCTGTTGCTACGTCAATAAAAACCGCGGTATTCGGTATATTACAAATATTAGCCAGCCAATAATCATCTAGTGTCTTTGGATATTCAAAAATATGTAAGCAGGCTTCATAGCCGCCACCGGTGGATATGTATTTGGCATCCATAAAGGTTATTCCACCCTGTGGCTGTATTTTCTCCAACAAATAGGTATCAGTCGGTTGTTCTTTTTTCTTATCCCTAGCCATCGTTTTATCCCCTTTCTTTATGCATTTGTCATAACGCACTTATTCAGTAAACGGAAAAGAATTTCTTTCTTTTTTTCATATGAAATCTTTTCAACCAAACCTCCCCTTCCGCTTCCCAAGACGCTGAACATGGTACGAATGTTTTTTTCCAATCCTTCCTCCGTATCAGAAAAAACCATGTAATAATATTCTCTGGTCGTATTATGTTTTTCTAGCCAAACCAACTCATCTAACTTTTTTTGTAATTGCTCTTTAAAAATTGTATTTTTCGTGCTTTTAATTTTGTATTCCAGAAACCTTTTCTGTTTGGAATAATCACACGGAAAATTAATACATACAATCTTAACTGGTTCTGCATACAATCTATACAACTTAGCAAACTTCAGACAATCATACTCCACTTCATCTTCCGAAGAATTAATCAGGTCTTTTGATTGTATTTGTAGCAAATCCATATAACTGCCATCATCCATGTTGTAGTACCCTTTTTCCGAAATACTACGAATCGGTACAATATCTAATATGGTTTTTCTAACCGATGGCTTTTTTTTCTTTGTTGTCTTCTTCATAGCCGACAGCCTCCTTTCTTCGTTTCTTATCCAATTCCGTTGCTACATTTTCATTCACAAGGGGATAATAAACCCCCTTGTCTCTCCTAATATATAAGAGCAAACTCTCCCAATTTCTTCTCTTTTTATTCCAATTACTTTTCATCGTAAGAAAAATGGCACAAACAGCAGAGAAAATGTAAAATGGGATGCGAAGCATCTCATGTACTGTGCTACCAAACAAAAAAGATACAGCAGCATAAGTCACAAAAAAGAAAAAATCGAAAATATACACACTCTTTCCCACTTTGGTTTCACTTTTAATGTCCTGAACTACAATGTGCTTCATTAATTTTTCCTCCCTGCATTATCTCCAAATATATCCTTACTTCCCGGCTTCTTTGGCTCATTATTTTTACTTGATGTATCGCTTCCCGATACCCGGTCAAACATATGTCCTCCCGCTTCAATCGGTTTATTGCCGGCAATATTATTCGTTGAATCCATTGACATTCCTGTTCTTGTGCTGCTTAAGTCTTTTTCCATTTGTTTCATACTGTCGGAACCTATGCCGGCATTTCCTCCTGAAGGAACACCATTGAGCGCATCATTTCGGGTTTGATTATGTCCAATCTGCCCCATTTGGTAACCACCATTCTTCTTACCCGGCTCAGAGGACATAGCCGATGTCGAATTTGGAGACGGACTTCCTGCTCCGGCAAATTCTGCATTTTCTTTTTGTTTGCTACTCTCCGGTGTTTGGGAAGATGCTGTCTCTCCATTTCTACCATTTGCAGCCTCTTTTTCTCCGGATTCCAGTACATCGGCGTGGTTGTTCTGGTTATTAGTTGCATTGTTGTTTTGGTTATTATGATTTGTTGACTTATTATCCATGTTATTGTCATTCGACTGGTTATTGTGCTGATTAAGTGCATTATCTGCACTGGCTGTTGCCGCTCCGGCATCAACCATATCTTGTGCCTGTTCATCCATGGCCGGATTTCCACTAAATGCTTCTTTCGCATTTGGTTTTGAGAAAACTCTGGATGCGCCATTTTTTACTGCACCTACTCCGGATTTAACAGCACCTGCTGCGGCACCAACTGTACTGGCAGCCATTCGGCCACCATAAAACAAAGACATCATTTTTCCCATTCCATCACTGGCTCCGATATCTGCTCCTGTCAGTTTTTGAATCAGATTCGGACCATCGATTACTGCAAATGCTAAAAACAACAAAATAATTCCCTTTGCAATACCGGACACATTCCATCCGGATATAAACTTTGTTGCCAGAAGATAAAACTTAATTATGACAGTTGTAAATAGTAATAAGATATAACTGTCTTTCAAGGAATCCAATATCTTCAAAATTTTCTGATTATTGTTCAAATTAGCTGAGTACAAATAAGCTAATAATCGATGTATTACAATCTCATATAAGATGCGAATTACCTTATATGACATAAACAAGTAGATGATAATGAGTGAAACTAGCTCCATCCACATCACGCCATAATCCACTGTATAACGATAGTAAAATTCATTTAGCAAATCTGTCCATGCTACACCGTCATATAATTCATCCAATTTGTAGGTAATCTTGTTCTTATCATCACTTTCTGACTGCAAGCCATTTTTCAAGATATCCTCTGTATCTCCCTCAAAATCATCCGGGTCGAGAATTTCCTGAATATCCAGATTTTTAAACTGGCTTTTTGAAAATGTTTCATAAACCTTATCTGCATTTTTCTTGCCCTTTGTTTTCTTATTCAAATTGGCTAGTCCGACTGTCTTATTCAGCCATTTTAAGTCATGTATGTTATTGCCGATTGTACTGTATACTACTGCCGAACTCTGTTCCCCTAATATTTCACTTCGTACTTCTTTGCTGATAAACTTGTTCATGGTATTGATTACGTATGTACTTGAAGAAACCACAGTTACCGCTATTAGCAAATTAATAACAATTTTGGGTTTCTTCTCCCAGCCAATACATAGTAAAATCCCAATTAGCAAAATAGATAAACATACTAAGCCAATAAAGACCGGCTTCCATTGGTTAATAAATTTTGTTACCGGCTTATACTTTGTAAAATCGATAAATCCAAAGCAGGTATCGTAAAGACCGGCACATACATCTGCTAAAGCCGCAATTCCTTTTGTAATGCCCCACCCAATAAAGCGGAAGGCACTAGCCACAATTCCATTTTCATGAAAAAGTCCCGGATTACTCGATAGTATTTTAATTACCTGGTCATCTTCCAATGCCAAGGCACGTATCTGACATGTAAAAAGCGGACATATCAAAAGTGATAAAAATAACACTATCTTTTTCCTTGTTTTTAATCCATATTTCATTCTGTCATTTCCTCCTTTCCCATGTATAACAAATCCATATACTTTTCTTTGGTCTGCTCATCTAAATCTGCTTCACGCAGCATATCCAATACTGTATCAATTTTCATATTCTTTTTTATCGTGCTTCCAAGCACTTCTTTCAAAGCTGCTATCAAATTTTCACTATTTTCCAGTTCTCCAATTTTTATTGTTTTTTCTTTTTTATTGGATTCTTTTTCTGTTGTCGTAAAGTTGAACAATGCAAAACTCATACGATAGTCCCAAACCCTTTCATTTACCTTAATGTCGCTTAAATCTTCTTTGTTCACATCGCTAATATCCACTTCGTCCGGATTCGGGAAAGTATCAGTAAGATATTCGTACCGGAACAGCATCCGGCGTTTATTTTCTAAACTGTTAAAAATCGGGTGTGGTGTAATCAATCTTCCTTTCAAATCGCGCCGCTTCATAATTCTTTTAATAACACACTCTCCCGGTTTTAGTTCTTCCAGCTGATTGGGATTTAATAAGGGTTTGTCCGCCGTTGTTTCCATGATTGTTTTATTTGCCGACAATCGGCTTCCGTTTCGCTGCATATCTACGATCGTCTCATTTCCCAAGTTTGCCGAAATCTGCTTGGTTGTATCATCGTCATCCGATAGAATGTAGATAGTGTTACCACAGTTTCCGGAAATCGTTTTGGCATTATCTCCATACAGTTTATTTAACTGTGCATATGCCTGTATATAAAGGTCAAACGATATATTCCTTCCCAGGCATACCGTTATGATATTTTCCATTGCTTCAATCGCCGGCATATTACCAAATTCATCCGCTATTATTTTAACGTGATTTTTACAGCGGCCATTCCGCTGTCTGGTAGCCTTTCTTGCCAACACAAAGTATAATTGCCGGATAAATACCGAGCCTAAGAAATGAGCGGATTTATCATAATCCGGCATTTCAATAAATACAGCAATGGGCTTATCCCCAAATCCGATATCTTCTAAATTCATTGTTGATTCCGCCGTCATTTTGGCGAAATTTTCGTATGTAAAGATTGTTAATTTCATAAGCATGCTGGAATAGATACTTGCCTTTGTCCGACTTCCGGCAACTTCCACTCCAAAAAACTTAATCTTTGCCCTGTCCAAAGAAGGACGCATTTGGAAAAACATATCCAATCCCGTAACATATGGATTGTCCGGATTTGTTTGACTAACCAGTTCTCCAAAAAGATTAATGATGGAAAACATATTAATTTTTTGAATATGTTTTTTTCTCTCTTCTCCTGTAGCACCATCCACCTGAATCCATGCAAACACATCTTCAATTACAGCAATCACCAATGCCGACAACAAAGATGTAGGTGAATCCTGCCAAAAGGTATCACCGTTTACCGGTTTGTCTGGATTAAAGATAGAGTAACAAAAGGTCTGTACTAAAAGTTCTGCGTTAGCATAATCGCCTGCTTCATACAAATTGATGACCTGATTTAAAGGATTAAACCCCATAGAGTGCTCCGGGTCAACAAGGGACAGCAAATACACATCATATCCTCTTTCTTCCAAAGTTTCTTTGGACGTTTTATATAACTCCGTTTTCGGGTCAAGCACCACCATCGATGTCTTCTTTTCCGCTCTTGAATAAACATCGATGGAAGGTATAACGTACATCTCACCTTTACCGGAACGAGTGATTCCGATACATAGGTTGTTCGTCAAATCAGTATCAATAAATAAATGTTTCCCAATACGGGATACAATCGTACCACCATATCCGGGAAAGACTTTATTCTTCTCTGGAATTCTAATGTATTGTCTTTTGATTTCTTTTGTTGTTGTCCATCTTGCGCATCCCTTTTGATTTAAATTAAAGCCTTTGGACGAAAACGATGCTCTCATCCGGTAACCCTGCCGGATATTAAATACTAAGCAAAAGCAGCCATAACCCAGGCATATAAAACCATATATATCATGGTATTTATGAATCCTTTCAAAATCCGGAAGGATATTTTTTATGCCTATGTAGTATTCTGGATGACTCCAGTTTCCTGTTCCTAAGCCCAAATTTACTACAATGTTAAATAAATAATTTATTAACATATAAAGCAGCAGGTCTTCCACAATTAAAACAACCGCAATTATTATTCCATTTCCTAAGAATCGCTCCAATCGCAATTCATTATTCTTTTTCCCCATAGTCAACTCCTATACAGTAAGGGGGAAAATTCCCCCTACCGTACTTTTTTACTTCATGCTTAAAAGCTCCAATTTGATGCAATTCCCTTACCAATGTTTACGCATCCAGCAATAAAGGCTGTTCCTAAAATGGCCCAACCACCGTAGCTCTTTGCTTTTTCATGTAGTTTATCACTTGGCACTACGAGCATAATTCCCACAACTAATGCAGTGACTACAGCAAAAACATATGAGTACGGAGCCACCGTCCCACAAAAATCAACTATGTTTTTTGCCAATTTTGCCATGACTATCCCCTCCTTCCTTTATCTTTCTTTTTTTTACCAGAATAAATAATATTCCAACAACAGTTGCCAACACCAACACAACCGCAAGTGTTATTACGAACACCGGAACTTTATTTGTCTCTTTGGTCTGCTCTAACTGATAATTAGCTTTCGCAGCCACAACATAAGAAATATCCTTACTATCTGTTTCTTTTACTCCTGCATAAGTACAAGAGTACACATAGTCTGGTTCTTCTGTATGTGTTATACTTCCAGAGTAATTAACCCGGTAGTGTGGTATCTTTTTTCTTACAACGGCTCTTGCCTTCCGGTACAAAGTACCGTTTTTTTTATAACTTTTTCCCTGCCAAACAACTTTTTGAC
>CALELW010000010.1 GCA_937902905.1 uncultured Clostridium sp.
TTTACCATTACCGGTTCCGACTGGCATGAAAGCAAAATCACAAAACATTTGGAATCTCTCGGCATACAAGTAGTATATGGACAAAAAGAAGAGAATATTACAAAAGATATCGATTTGGTTGTCTATACCGCAGCAGTTAAAAAGACTAATCCGGAATATCAGGCGGCTGAGAAATTAAATCTTCCGCTGATGGAGCGCGCAGTTATGGTTGGGCAGGTAATGAAAAATTATTCTTCCGCCATTGCAATTGCAGGAACACACGGAAAAACAACGACCACTTCGATTGCTTCCCACATCTTTTTGGCAGCAGACCTTGACCCGACAATTTCCGTCGGCGGTATTTTAGAAGCAATCGGCGGCAATATCCGCATCGGCCACTCCAAGCATTTCATTACGGAGGCCTGTGAATACACCAATAGTTTTCTTCACTTCTTCCCTACTGTGGGAATGATACTTAATATAGAAGAAGACCATATGGACTTTTTCCATGACCTGGCAGATATCC
The DNA here is from genome assembly GCA_937902905.1 of uncultured Clostridium sp. Taxonomy (GTDB): domain Bacteria; phylum Bacillota; class Clostridia; order Lachnospirales; family Lachnospiraceae; genus Eubacterium_F. The sequence goes on from CALELW010000010.1 coordinate 506, forward strand.
GTCACTCTTTCCATTTATTTGCGAAACGGATTCCGGAGCATGGCACGTTAATTATCAATGCTGATATTGAAAATTATGAAGAAATTACAGAAGGACTTTCCTGCCGTGTCATCACATACGGATTAGAAAATAAGGACGCTGATTTTACAGCTGAAAACATTACTTACAATGACCTTGGATGCGGCACCTTTGACGCTGTCGTACAGGGAGAAGTAAAAGGGCATTTCCATCTGTCCGTAGTCGGCAGACACAATGTTTCCAATACTCTTGCCTGCTTAGCGTTAGCTTCTCTTTATGGTATTGATGACGGCACCGTCCAGAAAGCATTGACTACATTCCACGGCGCAGACCGCCGCTTTGAATACAAGGGTGAGAAAAACGGATTTACCATTATTGATGACTATGCTCATCACCCGACGGAAATCCGAGCAACACTCACAGCAGCGAAAAATTATCCGCACAAAACATTATGGTGTGCCTTCCAGCCGCACACCTACACACGTACCCGCGCCTTTTTAAAGGATTTTGCCTCCGCTCTTTCTCTGGCAGATAAAGTAATCTTGGCAGACATTTATGCGGCGCGTGAAAAAGACCCGGGAGATATTTCTTCTGCTGACCTTGCAAGAGAATTGGAAAAACTCGGAAAAGAAGTTCACTATTTACGCAGTTTTGACGAAATCGAAAAATTTATTTTAAAAAATTTAGTCAACGGCGACCTGTTGATAACTATGGGTGCCGGAAACATAGTAGAAATTGGTGAAAATCTTCTGAATAACTAAGTTATGAACGTTATCCACAACCTTATCAACATTCAGTCGAAAGATACGGTTGTGGATATTTTTTTGTTCAAAAAAAAATGTGAATAAATTGCATTTTTTACTTGACAAGCTCAACCAACGTAATTTCGGTACTTTGAGACACTCTTTCTACCAGAATAGTCTGTTTGTTGTTTTGTTATAAACATTATGCACATTATCAACAGATAAATTCTACATGAAATGTATGCACATTTGTAATTTGCAACTGTTTTTTCTTTGTGATATACTCATCCTTGCTGACAGGTAAAAAATACCTGATGGAGAAAGGAAATGAGTTTTATCATGGGATTTACAATTTCCACAACATCGAATTGCGGACTCACTTTGATTCCCAATTCATTTATTCAAAATCATATGCCATCTGCAAATGGCAATTTCGTAAAAATATATTTGTATCTGGTTATGCTCTGCCAGCATGCCGACACCACAGGTAATTCATCCATTGGTGCACTTGCCGATTGTTTTGAATGTACGGAAAGTGATATTTTGCGAGCACTGCGTTACTGGCAGAAAGAAGGACTTCTTTCTTTCACAGAGCAAAATGGTGATATTACTTCGATTGTTCTTTCTACTGTAACCGCAGACACTGCGTCAGCGGTTACAGTAGAAAGAGAACCGGATATCGATACTTCACCGGTGACGGAAGAACCCGTTGTACCGGATGGGGCTGCCATCCCGAAGCGTCAGGAGTATACGCCATTACAAGCAGAAGCACTGATGAAGGATATTGAAATCAGCGAGGCGATTTCACAGGCAGAAAAAATACTCGGCACAACCCTTTCCACCACACATCTACAGATGATTTTATATTTTATGTGTGACATCGGATTTTCGCAGGAGATGATTGCTACCCTGTACCGCACGGCACACAGCCGTGGAAAGACTTCACCGAAATATATGGAGGCAATTGGTCTTACATGGGCAAAAAAGGGGATTACGACACCAGAGGAGGCAAAGGATGAATCTTCTGCTTTTTCAGGTCTTTATCACGTCGTAAGCAAAGCACTTGGCTTAAACCGCCCGCTCGCCCCGGCAGAGCGCGAAATCATTGATACGTGGAGTGATTTCGGCTTTTCCGATGAAATTATTGAGCAGGCATGCAAGCGTACGGTTTTGCAGACCGGCGGTACAAACTTAAATTACATAACAAGTATATTAAAAGACTGGCACAAAAAAGGCGTCCTCACCCTTGCGGACATAGAAAAATGTGATAAGTCATTTCAGCAGAAAAAGAAGAAAAACGGAGAGCAAAAAAACTCTTCCGCACAGCAAAAAAGAAATCAGTTCCAGAGTTTTCCTCAAAGAGAGTATTCCAAAGAGGATTACAGTTCACTGGAAAAACAGTTACTGCGCAATGTGCAGGCATAAATCAAACGAAAGGATTCATTTATTATGCTTTTGACCAACAGTCAGTACGAGCACCTGATGTCTCATTACTACCATCAGCAGCTCAAGGACAATTTTATCCTGAAAAAGCGCATGAAGGAAATCTATGATGCGATTCCCCAAATGAACGAATTGGAAAACCGGATTCGCACACTTTCGGTACAGCACGCTGCCTCTCGTTTGAAAGGCAAGACCGATTCGATTGACCTAGATGCCGAGATTGATAAAATCACAAAGCAAAAAGAGGCTCTGCTTTTGCAGCACGGCTACCCGGCGGACTACTTAAAACCGGTCTACGAGTGTGCTGACTGTAAGGATACCGGCTATATTGATGGCAGGAAATGCCATTGTTTTGAAAAACTGATTGTTCAGTATTTGTACTCACAGTCAAATTTGAAAGACGTTTTGGAACATGAGAATTTTTCTCATTTCAATCTGGATTTTTACCCGGATGACTACACCGAAGAGGCAACCGGCGAAACACCACGCGACAATATGCGCCATGTCTTAGAAACCGTGAAATCCTATTTATCCGGTTTTTCGGACACACCCGGAAATCTTCTGTTATACGGCAACACAGGTGTCGGCAAAACGTTTTTAACAAACTGTATCGCAAAAGAACTTTTAGACAAGTCTCATACCGTTGTGTACTTGACTTCTCTAAAACTATTTGATATTTTAGAATCGTGCAAATTTGACCGGGACTTATCACAGACCCAGAAAAATGCTTCGCTTTCTTATTTATTAAGCAGCGATTTGCTCATTATCGATGATTTAGGAACCGAATTAAACAATAGTTTTACTTCCTCACAGCTTTACCACTGCATCGATACGCGATTAACAAACCGCCGTTCCACGATTATTTCAACAAACTTGTCGTTTGATGATTTACGGGAACGCTACAGCGAGCGGATTTTCTCCCGAATTACAAGTAATTATACATTATTAAAAATCACCGGAGATGACATTCGTTTGAAAAAGGCAATTATGCAACATTAAGTATGTTTTTCTTTCTGTTGCTGCAAACTATAAACCTACAACACAATATTTACACGGAGGACTTTAATCATGAGTCAAAAAGATTTGTCGAAAACAATCCCTTATGGAGACCTTGGTATTATTCCATTGGAGAGCAGCAAAGCAATTGGAAAAAAAGTGAATGATTACATTGTTGGCTGGAGAAATGAAGCCGATGTAGATTCTTCCATTCATTTTACCAATTACAAAAGGGATTCTTACATCATCGATGCCGTATGCCCACGTTTTGGGTCCGGCGAAGCAAAGGGTATCTTAAATGAATCCGTTCGCGGAAAAGATGTATACCTTCTTGTTGATGTATGTAACCACAGTTTAGCTTACACAGTATGCGGACAGGTTAATCATATGTCACCGGATGACCACTTCCAGGATTTGAAACGTATGATTGCCGCAATCAGCGGAAAAGCAAGACGAATCACAGTTATTATGCCTTTTCTGTATGAAAGCAGACAGCACAAACGCAGTTCCCGCGAATCGTTAGACTGCGCTCTGGCACTTCAGGAACTGACAGCCATGGGCGTTGACAATATTATCACTTTTGACGCACATGACCCTCGCGTACAGAATGCAATTCCATTGAAGAGTTTTGAAACTGTACAGCCGACATACCAGTTTATTAAAGCCCTTTTGAAAAATGTACCGGACATTCATATGAAACCGGAAAACATGATGATTATCAGCCCGGATGAAGGTGCTATGGGACGTGCGATTTACTTTGGTAACGTAGCCGGCGTTGATGTAGGAACTTTCTACAAACGCCGTGATTATACTAAAATCGTTGAAGGACGTAACCCGATTATTGCGCATGAGTTCCTCGGTGCTGATGTTTCCGGTAAGGACGTTGTAATTATCGACGATATGATTTCTTCCGGTGAAAGTATGATTGATGTTGCAACAGAATTAAAACGCCGCAATGCAAACCGCATTTTCGTTGCTTCTACTTTCGGTCTGTTTACAAATGGTTTGGAGAAATTTGATGAAGCTTATAAGAGTGGCCTGATTTACCGTGTTATGACGACAAACTTAGTATATCAGCCGGAAGAGTTGTTACAGCGTGAGTATTACATTGATGTTGATATGAGTAAATACATTGCTCTCCTTATCGACACATTAAATCATGATTCCTCGATTGCAGAATACTTAAATCCAACCGAGCGTATCGAGCGCATCCTGAAAAAATATCATCAGGAACACTAATAGAAACTTACGCCGCAAGGCGCACTATTAAAAGCCTGTCAAGCATTTGCCTGACAGGCTTTTTTATCCCTTATTTTTTATTCTGTACCCTCTGCTGCCGGGTCTGTATCCGGTTCTGCAGGAGGCTCTGTCGCAGCTGGTTCCGCTGTTGCAGGAACTTGTGTTGCCGGTGCCTGTGTAGCCGGTGGTTCTGTAACCTGTGTATCCGTTCCATCATCCGGATCCACATCGACGTCATTATCATTCGAATCTGCCGGATCCGTATCTACGCTTCCGCCACTTCCGGTATCTTCCTGTGGTGTCGTGTAACCACTACTGCTGCCGCCACCGGAACTTCCCGACGATAACTCACCCAAATCGAATTCTTTTACATCTAAGTCTTTATGAATCTCATTCATGTACTCATGCCAGATTCGCCCCGGATAAGTGGAACCATACAAGTCAGCAACCGTTTTCGGCGAATCATAGCCAACCCAGACTGCCGTTGTATAATATGGCGTAAAACCACAGAACCAGCCGTCTTTCTTATCATTGGTCGTTCCGGTCTTGCCTGCGCTTGGCTGTCCATTATCAAGACCAAGTCCACGCGCTGTACCACGTTTGATTACGCCGGTCAGGATATCAACCATAGCACGTGCAGAATCTTTCTTATAAACACTCTTCTGCTCCACTTTATCGGAAACGATTTCATTTCCATCGGAATCCAAAATTTTCACAATACACGTTGGTTCCCGGTATTTGCCGTCATTTTCCAGTGTTGCGTAACCAGACGCCATCTCTAACGTACTGGTACCGTATGTCAATCCGCCAAGGGATGCCGACAAGTAGTAATCCGATTTCACGATTTTGGAATAATTCATATCCAATAAATACTGCAAACCAACTTCTGGTTTTAACTTCTGGAACAACTGCCATGCAACCGTATTCAAGGACTGCTCTACCGCAAAACGAAGCGACACATAACCGTAGTAACGTCCGCTGCTGTTTGACGGACCGCCCTTAAACTTATAATCATGTACGGTCGTGCTTGCCGTCGAGCCACGCTCCAAAGTCGGTGTATAAACAATCAACGGCTTAATTGAACTACCCGGCTGACGATAAGACTGGTACGCACGGTTTAGAGAAAGGCCTTCCGTCTCCTGGCTTCGTCCGCCCACCAGCGCAACAACGCGTCCGGTCTTATTATCGATACATACTGCCGAACCCTGCATTTTGTAGGTTCCGTTTGTCTCTTTATCCTTAAATCCGGACAAATTATGATTGACCGCTTTTTGCAGTTTTTTCTGTTTCTTCAAATCAAAGGATGTATAAATCTTATACCCTTTATTCAAAAGCATCTGCTGAGCAGTTGAGTACGCATCATCATACTCCGTCTCATAGGTCTCTCTTTCTTCCTTATCCGCAAATGAATTTTTAAACTCAAATCCATTCTTTTTCATCAATTCACGAATTGCACAATAAGAAACAAATGTCTGGATATAATCTCGTTTCTTCACTTCCTGAATATTCAGTTTAATTTCTTCCTGATACGCCTCATCGTAATCCACCTTCGTAATCACGCCATCATCTAACATCTGGTCCAGAATACGATTTTTACGTTTAACCGTGTTATCAAAATTTTTCAACGGATTATAAAGGGTTGGATTATTTGGAATGGAACACAAAAAGCATAACTGCCCAAGTGACAATTCCTGACAGCTCTTTCCGAAATATCCGCGTGCCGCCGCCTCAATTCCATAATAACCATTTGCATAATAAATGGTATTTAAGTAAAATTCCAGAATCTGGCTTTTGGTATACTTCTTTTCCAGCTCAAGCGCAATAAAAATTTCCTTTATTTTACGCTCATACGTCTTCTCCGTCGAGAGGAAAACACCTCGCGCTAACTGCTGGGTAATCGTCGATGCTCCCTGTGTTTTCTCACCGTTGTTCTTAATCAATGCAAGAACCGCACGCATAATACCTTTGGCGTCAATTCCGTTATGTGAGTAAAACTTTTTGTCCTCGGTAACAATTGCTGCATCTTTTACCGCCTTTGGTATTTTGTCCAAGGTAAGGTAATAGGAATCCTTTTCTCCCTTTAATTTCGCTATCTCTTTGCCCTTATTGTTATACACAATCGACGTCTCAGATGAACGGAATGTATCTATGGTCGACTCTTTCACGAGCGCAACTGCATCATCCTGCATTGCGAAAATATCTTTACCATATTTGAAATAAAAGATAATTCCGCCGACTAATATTGTGAGCAGAAACAAAAGTAAAACAATTTTAAATCCAAACCAAAACTTAGGATGTTTCCGCTGTTTTTTGTTTTTTCTAGCCATCTTTACCTCCATTTCTCCCGCTTTATACTACGTGGACGCTTTGACTTATGTACCATCATACCACATTTAGTGTATCTTGGAAAGAATTTCTTTATGCAGGACACCTGCACGGTGTTCCCATGTATGTGCCTTCTTAGCCGTCTCATACGCCACTTTCTGCATGTGTTCCCATTTCTCTCGATTTCCTAAAATCCCCTGCACCATATCCGGCAGGCATTGAAGCGCATCCAGTTCATAGAAGAAAATATCCTCTCCATCCTGTAAATTTTCTGTCAAATACCGGCTCCAGTCAGTAAAACATACAGCACCGTTTAACATCGAATTAAACACGCGGTCATGTGCGCCATCCTTAAACCACGGCATTACATTCAAAGAAACTTTCGCCTTGCTTAACGCCTGCAGACACGCCAGCGAATCAACGCCGCCCTCTTTTATCAGATTTTCCGGATGTTCACAGGGAAGGAACTCCCATCCCGCTCCAAAACAATGCACGGAAACACCGGCATCCACAAGCGTCTGCACCACTTTTCCGCGAAAATAATTGCGCACATACAAATCTATCATAATCATATTTGGCATCATTTCTTTTACACCGTCTTCGGTAATATCCTCAACCTCAGAAAGCAGATGCTCACGGATTCCGATATCCATACCCAGATGCGGATGTTTCTTAAAGTCCTCAATAATTCCGTAATAAAAGCCGGCGTACTCTTTGCCATGTCTCTCAATCGTCGGTTCAAATTTAGAAAGCGGCGTATAATTTCCTGTAAATACAACGTCATATGGGCGTTTTTCCCACTTAGGGAGCGTATCTTCTTCCCACAAAGACGTTCCCGCCAATGGCAGAAACGGCCCCCGCTTAATTTCCGGAAAATAATACTGCAAATAAGCTTCATGCTCTCTGTCAATCGAAATCTGACAGTAGTCTTTTGGCAAAAATGGCAGAAATTTATGATAATAAAACGGATGGTCAACCACAATATTGATAACTGGTATTTTTCTGTCATCAAACAAATGAATTCCCTTGCAGTCAATAAAATATCCCTCACCACAGCAGCCATCAAAATTAAATGTCACTGCCGCTGTCGCCTCTGGTTTTGCAAATAAAAGCAATTCGGCAAGACTGTCATAAGATTTGCACTGGTCAAAATAAAACACTTGATATCCCAGTTTACGAAAAGTTTTCCCGAGCTGCTCACTAAAAAAACTTAATGTTTCAATTCCCTTGGTAAATAAAATAATTCGTTCGATTTTCATACTGCCTCCGCTATTGGTTAAATATGATCAAATGCCTTTTGTCACAAAGAGGGTATTCCGATTTTGCAATCAAAATACCCTCTTTCTTATCTTGTTTCTTTTACCTTACGGCAAATCAATCTCTGAATATTCTTTCGGTGGCAGTGCGGTTGTTGAATCCTTAACAAACTTGCGCACAGCCTGTGCTGCTTTCGGTATCGCAATATTCGTACCAACACCGGCAACACAACCACCCGGACAGCCCATACCTTCAATCAGGCAACCATCCTTTTTACCGGCTTTCGCCATAAGAAGCATTTTCTGACAGTCGGATAATCCTTCTGCATGCTCAATATAAACTTCCGTTCCCGGATAATATTCGTTAATGCAGTTTTCAATAGCATTTGCAACACCACCGGCAACGGCGTAGCCACGTCCGGTTCCCGTTGCGTCATGAATTGGCTCCTCTGTATCATAGGTTTCCATATCAATTCCTTTGGCGGTGAAAATCGCCTCCAATTCTTCAAAAGTAATTACGAAATCCACATCACTTCGTACCGAACGACGGGAAGCTTCCAGTTTCTTTGCCGCACACGGTCCGACAAATACAATCTTTGCTTCCGGATGGCGCTGTTTAATCGTACGCGCCGTCGCTACCATCGGTGTCAGAGCACTCGAAACGGTCTCTACCATATCCGGCAGTGTTTTCTTTGCCAACATCGACCATGCCGGACAACAGGAAGTCAGCAAAAATGGAAGTTTTCCTGTTTTTACTTCGTTTACATAATGTCTTGCTTCCGTAATCGCTCCAATATCTGCACCAAGTGCAACTTCGAAGACTTCTGCAAAACCAATTTCTTTCAATGCTGCTTTGATTTTCCAAAGACGGACATCGTCACCAAACTGTCCGATAACCGCCGGTGCCAGTTCGGCAATAACCGGTCCTTGCTTCATTGCCTGAATCAACTGGAAAATCTGGGATTTATCTGCAATCGCTCCAAATGGACACGCTGCCATACACTGTCCACATTTTACACATTTGTTATCGTCAATCCGGGCACGTCCGCGCTCATCACTGGAAATGGCTTTCACACCACATGCAGCCGCACATGGACGAACCTTTTTCGCAATCGCATCATAAGGACAGATTGCCTTACATTTTCCACATTTAATACATTTTTCTTTATCAATATGAGATTTTCCATCTACAATGCTGATAGCACCTTTCGGGCAAACCTCCACACAAGGATGTGCCACACAGCCACGGCACTGATTAGATACTTCGTATACATTATCCTCACACATATCACATGCCGACGGAATTACCTGCATCAAAGGCGGCTCATAATATTTTTCTGCCACATTACTCTCGTCCAAACCACTTGTAACGTGAACCGGTTCGTCATCCGGTCTTAGTGAAAGTCCCATCGCAAGACGCACACGCTCCGAACAGATGGCGCGCTCACGGTAAATACTCTCACGGTACAAAGGTGTATCTCCCGGCGTAATTTTATATGGGATTGCCTCGATATCATCATTTATGTTCTGTGAATCAAAAGCGACTTTTGCAACTTCTGTAAACACTTTCTGTCTCAGTGTCTTAATCGGGGTTTCTATTCCTCTCATTCTTGTCCTCCTTGGCGTAATTGATACAAATTCTCATAATCAATGGTAGAATATCATAGTTTCCAAATATTTTCAAGATACTTCCGATACTTCTCTTGTTCTTCTTTTGGTTCCACGATTGAAACGCCCTTTCCAATCCCCGCAAGCCAGCCATAAAACTGCTTGCTGACACTGACTTCTACAAATGTCCGAAACTGCGTCTCGGACTCTTTTAAAACAGGAATTTCCTTTCCAAAACGGTCAATTGCAACGCCAATCAGAGAATTATCAAAAACAAGCTGAAGCCTTTTTTTCTCCCCGGCAAACATTGCAAACGTTTTTTTTGAAAAATCCGTGACATCCAGTTTTTGATATGATGTCTCTCCTTCTCTTTTTCCCTCTTCTCTCTTTAACTGTCGAAGTTTATCTACGCGGAAATATTTAATTATCTCTGCTTTATGGTCAAACGCCAGCAGATAATAATTTTCGTCTTCCCACATAAGCATCCACGGGGAAACAAGATATCGTTCACCACCGTGCCGCGGCACAAGTTCCTTGTTCTGATTCCATTCGCAATAGACAAAAGAAACTGGTTGATTTTCATGCATTGCCTGATGAATGTCATCAATCAGATAAAGGGAAGATAAATTTTCTGTTTTCACACGGTCATTGACACAAACTTGACGCTGTAACCGGTTTGCCTCATAGCGGCTTGTAAAATGCTCTAATTTCTCAATCAGATTTCTACTTTGTTTTTGCGTAATGAATTTCGACGCCTGTACAGCATCAACCAAAAGTTTCAACTCCGCTAATTCAAACTCACGGCTTCCCAGATAATAACCCGCCGGATTTTTTTCACACACAACATCATACCCAAGTATCTGCAAAGCTTCCATGTCCGAATAAACACTTTTTCTTTCCGCATGAATCCCATTCTGCTTCAAATACGAAATGATTTGCGGCATCGTTACCGGATGGTTTTCGTCACTCTCACTTCGCAGCAGTTCCAAAATATAAAATAATTTGTATTTCTGGTTTGGTGCTTTCGCCATCAGGATTCCTCCTCCCTCGATTCCATTACAATCTGGTCACGCCCATGCTCTTTTCCATAATAAAGAAGTTCGTCCGCACGGTTAATTGCTTCTTCCATTTCCTCCTCTTCGCAGTAAGTCACAATACCAATCGTCAGAGAAATCGAAAATTCCAACCCATTATGTGAGAACTTTTTTGATTTCACATCATCCAAAAATTCCTGTAAAACTTTTCTCGTCTCATCCACTGTTCCATCAAAACCAATCAAAAACTCTTCACCGCCCCAGCGTGCAGAAAATCCATTTTCTCCAACTGCTTTGCGAAGCGCTTCGGCAACATATTTTAAAACTTCGTCACCTTTTTCATGGCCATAACTGTCATTGACACTCTTAAAAAAATCGATATCCGCAATCGCAAGCGAAAAACAATCGTTTTCTCTGCGGTAATCCATCTGAATCTGTGCCGCACGACGATTGAGAAGTTTCGTCAATGGGTCACGTGACACCATTTCTTCCAGTGAATCGCTGACCGCCACGGCATATTCGCCCATTTGTGCCAGTTCGTCACCTCTCTTTAAGACACATTCCGGCATTTCATGGTGAAATTCGCCATGCGCCACTCTGCCAAGAAATCTCTTAATCGCCTGAATTGCCTCCACCATTTTCTGTGCCGACAAATTACAGATAAATCCGGCAAGAATTATAATAAACAGGCAGATAATCACATTCCCCTGCGTCATAAATCTCATGGATGTATTCACAGACTCCGCCGATTCTCCGGCAAAACTGACACCTACAACTTCATTTTCATCATTTCGAATCGGCACATAGTAACCAAAATATCTGACCCCCATAACATCAACATTCTGAGAAAAATACTCCTCGCCCTCGTCAAGCACTTGTCGTGCCACTTCTTTATCAATATGAGAGCCAACCAGACGATTTCCTTTTTTATCAACCAGTGTCGTAAGGCATCTCTCATCGCCAACGAAAATAGTAACATCCGCACCGGTATCATTTTTAATATCGTCTAAAATCCGGTAATCCGATGTAATTTCCGTTTCCCCCTTATAAACCCTATCGTCTTTCTGCGAAAAATCTCCTGCATCCAGCACATTATAAATACTAATCAAATTGTGAGCGATGCCGGACAAGCTTTTTTCCACTTCAAATACCATCCCCTCGCGAACCGAGTTCTGGCTGTAAAATGTCATAATAATACCCAGAACAGCAATCGGAATTACCGACATTTTCATAATGGTAAAAATCAAACTTTTTCTTTTTTTTCGCGCCATATCCGACACCCCCTCGTATCTATTCTATACGTTTACTCTTCGTCTTCTTCCGGCAAAGCCATTTTCTGCTCTACCATAACTTTTTCATCCAGGCAGGTAAAAATCTCATCCACCATTGCTTCGTCCGGTTTCTTCGTTATTACACTGACAACCGGGACAACAACCAAACCGGCAATCATTGCTAATGCTCCGGCATTAATCGGTGATGCAATATAATTGATAAACATGTTGGAAACCGTAATTCCAACTCCGGCGATAAAACTTGCCCAGACAGCTGCTTTTGTCACACGTTTCCAGTACAGCCCATACAAAAATGGTGCTAAAAATGCTCCTGCCAGAGCTCCCCAGCTAATTCCCATAAGCTGCGCAATAAATGCCGGCGGGTCAAGTGCAATCACAACAGAAACAATGATGAAGAAGGCAAGCAGTATTCTCATCCAGATTAACTGCTTTTTCTCGCTCATATCTTTTACAAACAATGGTTTGATAAAATCAAGTGTAAGCGTGGAACTTGAAGTCAGCACAAGGCTTGACAAAGTCGACATGGATGCGGACAAAACAAGCACAATGACAATTCCAATCAGAATGTCCGGCAGGCTCGAAAGCATCGTCGGTATAATAGTATCATATGCTACACTGCCATCGGCTGCTTTTGTCACACCGGAAATCTGGCTGAATCCACCAAGGAAATAGCAGCCACCGGAAACAACTACGGCAAACAACGTCGAAATAATAGTTCCTGTATGTACTGCTTTTTCATCTTTAATGGCATAGAATTTCTGAATCATCTGTGGAAGTCCCCACGTACCCAGTGAAGTCAGTATCACAACTCCAAGCAGATTCAATGGATCCGGTCCAAAGAAGGATGCATAAGCCCCCGGCATTACATCACTTGGCACATGTGCAAGTTCTTTCACAGCCGCCAAAAATCCGCCATGACCGGAAAGCACTGCCGCAATGACTGCGACAATACCAAATAACATAATAATACCCTGAATCAAGTCATTCAGTGCAGTCGCCATATAACCGCCCACAATAACATACACACCGGTCAGCACCGCCATCACGACTACACAGATGCGGAAGTCGATGTCAAATGCCATACCAAACAAATAGGAAAGACCATTGTACACCGATGCAGTATACGGAATGAGGAAAATAAAGGCAATCATCGACGCTGCGACGCGAAGTGATTTACTGCCATAACGTTTTCCAAAGAAATCCGGCATGGTCATGGACTTCAAATGCTTTGTCATAATTCTTGTGCGTCGTCCCAATACAACCCATGCAAGCAGAGAACCAAGTATCGCATTTCCAATTCCAATCCAAGTGGAAGCAAGTCCGTATTTATAACCGAACTGTCCTGCATATCCGACAAATACAACCGCTGAAAAATAAGACGTTCCGTACGCAAATGCAGTCAGCCACGGACCAACTGAACGCCCCCCCAACACAAATCCATTCACATCTGTCGCATGCTTTCTGGAATAAAATCCAATCCCCAGCATCACGGCAAAAAACACCAGTAACAAAATTACCTTAATAACCATAATAAACTCTCTCCTTCGTATGTTATCGTAACTACTCTATTACTCAATATTTTACCATAATTTCGGAGGGGTTTCCATAGCGATTTTTTTGTTTCCGTAATTGCGTAGAAAAGTTTTGTGACTCGTGGGCGCTTTCACTAATTGAGCTGCGTAGCAGCAGGGGTGCTGAAACTACCAGCACCTCCTGCTGACGCGCTCAAA
>CALELW010000011.1 GCA_937902905.1 uncultured Clostridium sp.
TTACTGGAATCCAAAGGAACTGGCAGCGAACATTTGTCACAAACCCATCATTCCACCCTCCGCCACATCCACACCATAACCACAACGCCCACAAACCCGACACCACTACTCAAAAGCATAAGATTTCTCAAACCAAACGCATCTTTAATCAAACCACATGAGATACTTCCTGCCATCTCCCCAAGCCCCATCCCGGCGAGATTAATGAGGGAAGCACCTTTTACGGCATCCGCCTGTGGCAGATAGTCCATGACAAAATACACCGTGCCGACATAATAAATACTGAGTCCTAACAGTTCCAATGCCTGCGACAAAATCACAAGTGTTACACTGCCGGAAAATGTTGTTGCCGTGGCGCGGAGGAAGCAAAAGAATGCACAGACTACCATCAGTTTATCAATGGAAACCCGTCCACGAATCCGGTAAAAGACAAGCGCCACCGGAATTTCCGCCATCGCAAGCACGAACTGAGCCATCCCATAGTCCGCGTGATTTCCTCCCATGCCCTCAATCCAGTCAATAAGAAATGTACTGTTCATATTATAAGCGGCAAAAACAAACACAAGTCCAAGCAAAAATAATGAATATTTAGGGAAATGTTTCAGCAGATAAAAACACGAATGAACTTCTCCTATTTCGCATTCCGTTTTTTCTTCCTTTTTTCTTCCCTTTGAAAAATCGACAGCATCCATATTAAACGCAAAAAAAGCAAACAAAAAACTTACGACAATCTGGAAAATTAAAATCCGATTTGCCCCAAACGCATCGGCAATCAAACCGACCACAACGCAGAAAACGGCCCAGCACAAAGAACCGCAGGCACGCGATATGGCGTTGTTCATTTTCACGCCGTGGTTCATGTTCTGGATGGACAGCGAATCCACAAGTGGCGAAGCGCAGTGGATTGTCATGCCAAAAACAATCAGCGTAAGCATTGCCATCCACATCGTATGTCCGGTTAAATAAAATAAAAAAGAAAAAATAATATTTACAAAAGTCATGAGAATCAGCATGCGCTGCAACGGAACTTTTTCGGCATGTTTATCCGCAAAACTTCCTAATACCATTTGAAAAATGAGCACTGCCAGATATTTGACAGCGCTCAAAATTCCGATTTCTGTTCCGGAAAAACCTTTTGCCTCTAAAAGCGGTGTTGTAAACGCCATCGCTACAGCTGCGAGCGTCCAGTATCCTCCCTGCAAAAAACAGTATTTCACCGTAATTCTTCGATTCATACCAACCGCCCCCTTTGTTAATAAAGATACGGTTTTTCCCATAAATTCAATGTCGTTCCAATGCCCTTTTCTTTCGCCTTGCAGTAACACTCATACCCCCAGCCGACATCTAAAATCGGCATACCGCCGACACTGACCATAATAATTTCATCATCCGATTTGCGCCCTTTTTTTTCACCGAGCAAAATCTCACCAAGTTCAGTCACTTCCGAACGCTCAATTTTTCCATCGTCCACCATGTTGACATAATACATGCCGGGGATTCCTGACGAGAGACGCTTTCCATTTTCATCCCATTCCTCATAAATTTCTATGTACTCCTCATACATCGGGTAATTATCCACAATTTTGCGGATATCTTTCACCATAAAATCATAATCACTAAAATCCATTGTACCGGAGGAAATAATCAAGCAGCCGGGCTTAATCCATTCGGGCTTCAGCACCGGCCAACGGCGTTTTTCAACCGAGGTTGCCTCACTGATAATATCCGCATCCTTTACTGCTTCTTCATCCGTACCGCACAAAACAATATGGGAAACCTGCGGATATTTCTCCTGAATAAAACGCTCCATTTCTTTCGCTGTTGCGGATGCCGCAGAACTTCCTTTAATCTTAATGGTATCAATAGAATCAAACTGGGACATATATGCCATCAGGCATGTTTTGTTTACAACGCCGGGTCCCAAAAGTGTCAGCACTTTCGGATTTTTTACCGACAAATGTTTGGCAACCACCCCCGGCACCGCACCGGTGCGCATGGCAGACAGCAAATTGGCTGACATATAAGCAAGCGGCTGTCCGGTTTCCACATCATTTAGCGTTGCCATCAAAATGGAACGCGGCAGTCCTTTTCTTACATTTCGCCCGTTTGAACCATAAAATTTTTCACCGGCTAAATGAAACCGTCCACCGAGATACGCCGGCATCGACATAAATCTTCGGTCACGCGAATCCTCAAGAGGGAAGCCTGGGATTTCTGATTCCTTTGGAAAAATCAATTGGATGCCATGCTCTCTCCGATTTTTTCCGCCCATCAAAACGTCGCCTTTTGCCAAAAGACAAAGCACTTCTTCCATCGTCTCCACACAATGTCCGGCATCTAAAACACCAGCATCTATCATATCTTTTTCATTTAAATATAAAAAATCAATTCTTGTATCTGACATAAGCACCCTCCTTTTCCAGAAAACATTTACATCATCGCATTAGCACGAACCTTTTTCACTTTATGTGCATGCAGCATCCAGTGAATGAGATAAGCCAAAAGCCCAAGCAGGCAAACACCAAAAATAATCGTTGTCAGTGCATTGATTTCCGGCGAAATACCTTTCTTAATCATCGAGTACACCTTCATCGGCAGTGTCGTCGTCTCGGCATTGGCAAGGAAACTCGTTACAATCAGTTCATCCAGTACCAGAGAAAATGCCATAAACGCGCCGGACATAACACCCGGCATAATCGCCGGCAATGTCACATGAAGGAAGGTGTACACACGGTCTGCACCAAGGTCCATGGACGCCTCTTCAATACTTGGGTCCATGCCGACAAGTCTTGCCTTTACCGTAATGTAAACATACGGAAGAACTAATGTTGTATTACCAATAATGATAGTACCGATACTTAATCCGATATTTGACAGGTTAAAGACAAGCAGCAGTGCAACCGCAAGCACGATTTCCGGAATTACAATTGGAAAATAAATAGTATTCATAATCAATTTCTTTCCTTTAAATTTCGCATTGCGCAATCCGACCGCTCCGGTTGTTCCGACAACCAGACCAATCAAAGTAGAAATTACCGCAACCAAAAGTGTCGTGCCAAGCACTTCCCAAATTCCGGAATCGCTAAACAATTTTACATAATATTTTGTTGTAAATCCCGACCACACCACATTGGCATGACTATCATTAAACGAAAAGGCAATCATGACAAAAACCGGTGCGTAGATAAACAAAAACAATAGGACGACATATACTTTTCCGAGGATTGACATCACTCGTTTTTTCTTCTTTCTCTTTTCCATAGACTAAGCCCCCAAATCATCCAAATCTCCACCAAGTTTCGTGTAGATTAATACCATTAACAAAATTATCGCTGCCAGAATAATGGATAGAGCGGCGCCAAACGGCCAGTTTCTCGCGATGGTAAACTGACGGTAAATCAAGTTACCAACCATCATCGAGGTACCGCCACCGAGCATATCCGTTACCATATAATATCCGATACAAGGGATAAATGTAAGAATAACTGCGGCAAAGATTCCCGGTGCCGTAAGCGGCAGAGTCACTTTGCAAAATGTCTTAATCGGTCCCGCTCCCAAGTCCTTTGATGCCTCAATCAGACCCGGATCAAGTTTTTCAATTGAGGAATACATAGGCAGTACCGCAAATGGCAGAAACATATAAATCATACCGACGATAACCGCAAAATTGTTATACAAAAGGTCAATCGGCTTTTTGATAATACCAAGTGACATAAGTACCGTATTGATGATACCGGAATTATTTAACATAACAACAAAACTATACAAAATAACCAGACCGCTGACCCACAAAGGAAGCATCAGAAGCACCGTCAGAACACCGGAAGTCTTTTTCTTCACATGGGCAATCACGGTAGCTAACGGATATCCTAGTAAAATTGTAAGAATTGTTGTCCACACGGCAATCAAAAGTGACTGTTTCACAACCGTTACATAAACCGGTTTGAAAATCTCTGCGTAGTTATCCAGTGTGAATTTATACACGATTTTTCCAAGTGGTCCCTTCGTCATAAAACTCATGAACAAAAGCATTCCGACCGGCACAAGCACAAACAGAACCGACCAAATCGTAACAGGAGCACACATTATAATAGAAGATAGTCGCGCCTTAAACGATTTTTTGTCTTTATGTTTTGTCACCACAGTTCCTTCTTTATTCTTCTTCATCCTCATCGCCTCCTTCAATATCACGGGAAGCATCCGTATCTACCAGATTTTTCTCCGGCAGTACAATTCCCTTTTCCAGATGCCAGTACAGATAAATCATTTCACCCTCTTTTGGAAGGTCATCCATCGAAAATCGATTAATTTTTACTTCCGTTCCATCATTAAGTAAAACAATGGTTTTAATCAGGTTTCCGACATAGATATGTTCTTTCACCACACCCTTAATATGAAATCCTTCTACCCGCTCTCTCGAGTACAGCATATTTTCCGGACGAACCGATACCGAAACGGCACTTCCTGCTGCCAGTTCACCGGTAAAACCGGACGCCTTTGCATTTCCGACTTCCGTACCAACCGTTACGGTATCGCCGTCCTGACTAATTACAACGGCATCAAAGATATTGGATTCGCCGATAAATCCGGCAACAAATCTTGTCTTTGGATGTTCATAAATATCAAACGCCGTATCCACCTGCTCCAAAACACCCTGATTGATAATCGCAATACGGTCACTCATCGTAAGTGCCTCTTCCTGATCGTGCGTTACATAAACAAAGGTAATACCAAGCTTTCTCTGCAAACGCTTTAGCTCAATCTGCATCTGCTTTCTCAGTTTCAAATCAAGTGCGCCAAGCGGCTCATCTAAAAGCAATACTTTCGGGCGGTTAATCAACGCCCTTGCAATTGCCACACGCTGCTTCTGTCCACCGGACATCTGGGTGATGCGCCGCTTGCCAAAACCTTCAAGCTGGACAAGCTTAAGCATTTCCGTTACCCTCTCTTTAATTTCAGCTTTCGGAACTTTTTTCACCTTAAGTCCATACGCTACATTGTCAAAAACATTCATATTCGGAAATAACGCATAATTCTGAAATACCGTGTTGACATCACGCTGATACGGCTCTTTTTTCTCTACGCTCTCCCCCTGAACTTTAATCACACCGGAAGTCGGCAGTTCAAAACCGGAAATCATACGCAGTGTCGTTGTCTTTCCACATCCGGACGGTCCTAACAGTGTCAGAAATTCCCCTTCGGCAATATTGATATTCATGTTCTTTACGACATGATTGGTTCCATACCATTTTTCTACATTTACAAGAGATACAATAGGTTTACTCATAGTTCCCTCCATTCCGACTGTTTCTAAGAACGGTCTACATCAGTGCGTCGTCGCCTCGTTCATTGGTACGAATACGCATCGCATCTAAAACTTCCGTAACAAATACTTTACCATCACCATTTTTACCGGTTCCAATCGCTGTGGCAATATCCGCTAAAATTTCCTCAATCTGGTCATCCTCCACAACGACGAAAACCATGATTTTCGGAAGCAGGTTGATATCATCGCCGGTGAAATTCATCTCCGGCAGATATCCCTTCTGACGTCCACATCCCATAACGGATAAACACGTCATACCCTGACAATTGTGAGTGGCAAATATTTCTTTCAAACCAACCAGCTTTTCCGGTCTTGTAATTACTTCAATCTTTTTCATGGTATCATCCTCCTATTCTGCTGCATTTCCCATCAATTCCGTGTAGTAAGTATCCATTAAGTTAATCTGTTCATCACTTACGGCAATACTCCAGGAAATCGGGAATAACTCTTCCTCTTTTTTCAATGCCGGACTGTCATAAAAATCTTTGTCAAGATGAGGTGCCAACAAGTCCTGTTTTAAGTTTGGCACACCGCCATACTCGGCATTGCTTTTTGCATTTTCTTCCGGACGAAGCAGAAAATCAATTAATTCGGTTGCTTCACTCTGTTTTTCCGATGCCGCCGGAATCGCCCAATACTGCTGGAACCGCTCGCATCCTTCTTTCAAGGCAACCGCATCGAATTTATCCCAGTTATCTTTGGAGTCTACACAAAGTGTTGTATAATCCCAGCAGAACGCTACCGGACACTCACCATTTTCAAGCTGCGATACGGCACTCTCACCAACAAACGCTTTTACATTTGCCTTAATCTGTGTCAAAAGTTCATTGGCTTTTTTCATCTCTTCTTCATTTGTCGAATCCGGCTTATATCCACAGGCTGCTAACGCTTCACCGTAAAGGGAAATCGTTGAATTGACCATCGCAATTTTTCCTTTCAGTTTTGGATTAGCCAAATCCTTAAACGAGGTAATTTTGATTGGACAGGTCTCTTTGTTATAAACAATCGTTGTATAACTGCATCCCATGTTTGGAATTGTATATTTTTCTTCGGTATCTCCAATCGGTCCCTCTTTCAAAAAGTTTTCCTGAATGTTTTTCAAGTTTTTAACCTTGCTTTTATCAATTGGAGCTAACAATTCACCATCCAAAAAGGATTTTACATAAGCACCCTCTAAGTCAATCAAATCGTAATCGGCACTTCCTTCAATCATCTTCGCTAACAAAGTATCCGTATTGTCGATGTAACTGATATTGACTTTAATTCCGGTCTCTTTGGTAAAGTCTTGAAACATCTCCTCCGACCATGTTCCTTCCCAGACCATAATGTTTAAGCTGTCTGCCTTTTCTTTTGAACCAGTGCTCTCTGAACTGCTGCCGCATCCGGAAAGAACGCTTATGCTCAGTACAAGACACATCATAACTGCTACTAAATGTTTCATTTTCTTTTTCATAGTCATGCCCTCCTTACGTTAATTGATGGGTTTTCCCTGTTACAAAAAAAGAAAGCCAGCGGAAACTCCACGAGTCTCCGTTGACTTTAAAGCGATACTAGCACCAAATTATTTTTCTGTCAATGCTAATTTTTATTTTTTGTGAAAATGTAACGATTTCATTTTCATCATTTCATACATTTACGGTAAATTTCTACAATTTTGTCTTTATCGAGCGGAACCTGGCACTCATCGAGTCCATCTGCTGCGCGCTCCGCCATGCTCTCAAAGTGGCTTTCGTCCGTAATTCCAAGGTCCTGCATCGACAATTTCAATCCCATTTTTTCAAAGACCTCTTCTGTCTTTTGAATGGCAAGTTCCGCAATTTCATACGGCTTTTTGTCCGGCGAAATACCAAATACATTCACTCCGTAATTCACAAAACGGTCCACATTATCGTCATTTAAAATATAGCGCATCCACACCGGAGTGAGCACAGCAAGCCCGTGTCCATGTGTAACATCATACACCGCTGAAAGCTGGTGTTCCATCGCATGCACCGGCCACAAAGACGTAAGACCACACGCCAAAAATCCATTAATCGCCCAGCTTGACGTCCACATCAAATTGGCTCTTGCCTCATAATCATCCGGCTTCTCGCACGCAATCGGGCCAAAATGGATGCACGTTTTCAAAAGACCTTCCATCACACGGTCCTGCATATATTTTCCCGGTGTTCCATCAAAATACAATTCAAAAATATGGCTCATAATATCTGCCGTACCTGCTGCCGTCTGGTATTTTGGCACAGTAAATGTATTAACCGGGTCCATAATAGAATATTTCGGATACAGTAAAATACTGCACATCTCCTGCTTATCCGAAGTTTCTTCGTTGTTAATTACCGCAAATCCGTCCATTTCAGAACCGGTTGCCGCCAGCGTAAGCACCGTAATAATCGGGAGTGCTTTTGTTATCAAACTGTTATCCAGCACCAAATCCCACGGACTTCCCTCATGGTAAAATCCCGCTGCAACCGCCTTTGCACAGTCAATCGTACTGCCGCCGCCAATCGGAATTACCACATCAATTTGATTTTCACGACAGATTTGCACACCACGGCACACCGTACTAAGCCGTGGATTTGGCTCCACGCCCGCAAGGTCCCACGTTGTAATTCCTGCCTTTTTTAGCAGCGACACAATCGTATCATACAAACCACTGCGCTTTACACTGCCGCCACCGTACACCAAAAGGGCACGTTGTCCAAATTCACTGACAAGCTCCGGCAGATTTTGAATCTGTCCCTCACCAAAAAATACTTTCGTTGGAATATCATAATAAAAATTCTGCATCGTATCCACTCCTTTTCAAAACGTTAGAAAATGAATCCTGCCGCCAAATAAAGTGCCGCAGAAATCGCACCGGCAATCAGCACATACGGCTGGCTCGTCCGATACTGGTCATATATCGTTACCCGGCATGCCCTTGCCGAAACAACGCCTAAGTCAGAAACAACACACGCATTTGCGCCGAATAATCCGGCAGAAATAATCGCACCAAGGCACAACGGAACATTTGCACCAACGCCCGGTAATACTACCATCATAACCGGAATCGCAATCTGATACAACGTATAATTTAAGCTGAACAAATATTCTGAGCAGCTAAAGAATACGAAGAAGATAAACGGCAGAAGACTGGCAACCGGAATTGCCCCACAGACTGCGGATACAAAATCTTCCATTCCCATCGCATACATACATTCCTGCATCGCATAGCCAAGCATCAGAATAATTACCATGTCAACCATGTCGACAAAGCCATCCACGATACACTGCACATACTCGGAAATCGTCTGTAAGCCCTGCATGACATATAAAAATCCGGTAAAAATAACCGCAATGGCAAACGCCGTAAAGCAGTTAAGCCCCGTTGCTAACAAAGCAATTACAATACAGACAAGCGGCAAAATGAGGTTTAACACACTGACGTGTTTTGTCCTCTCATTATTTTCATCGAAATCCTCTTCTTCCTCTGCATCCGCCTCTTCATCGCTCCCTTTAATGTCACCCATCTGGATTCCTTTTTCTTTCATCATCTGATACGCTTTTTTCATCGGACCGATAATCGGAATTTTACCCGCCGCAAATAAGAGTGCGAGAACAATCGCTACAATCGCATAAAACATAAACGGAATTGACTGGATGAAAATATCCGTTGCCTGTGCCTTATCCGCGACATTATCCGCCTCCACAATCTGATAAATGATAAAATATCCCCACGCACCAAACGGAAGCATCGCCGAAGCACAGATACTAATTGTACGGATGATATAGGCAAGCGCCAATCTCGGTTTCTTCAGTGCATCAATCAACGGAGAAAACGCCGCACCGGCAGTCAGTGCCGACACATAGTCATCCACCGATGTCGCACCGGCGTACACACCCGCCGTCACCATAACAGCAGCCGCTTTTCCCTTTTCCTTGCTTGTCACAAACTCGGTAAACGCCTTTGTGCTTCCGGTTCGCTTCATGGCTATAATCAAACCACCGCAAAGGAAAAACGACATATACATCTCGATATTTTCCGGGTCACCAAGCACGGTATATAAATCATTGATAAATCCGCCAAAACAGGCACCCTTATACCACAATATGTAACATGAAAATGTACCTAAAACCAGCGATTGCATAACATCTTTTGTAACCAGAGCATATACAAACAGCCCTGCCATTGGAACAAGAATCCAGAAACTTCCTGTCACCATTTTTGTTGGCACCAAAAACAAGACAACCCAGAACACAATCCAAAATGCCCAGAGTTTCATCATTTTTGGCTCAATATGTTTCGGATTCATGTAATAAAAAATTCGTTTAAAAATGTTTTTACTGTCCATATCAATCACTCCAATCACATAAAAAACTTACTACCTGGATGAATGATCCCAGATTTTTAGCTGCGTGCCAATACCATGGTCGACGGCATTGCGGTAAATTTCAGAGCCCCATGCAACGTCCTCAATCGGCATTCCTTCAATGGCAACAAAAATAATTTCATCATCGGATTTTCTTCCCGGCTTTTTGCCGCGGATAATCTCTCCCAAATGGTCAATCGAATCTCTCGTAATCAGACCGTCCTCTACCATGTAATAAAACTCCTCACCCATACAGCCGGTCGCCTTACGCATTCCATTTTCATCGTAACCCTCTTCATCCTCAATGCCGTATTCCTCATACATTTTCCAGTTATCGACAACTTTGCGGATGCCAACGAGTTCTTTTTTATCCATGTTGAAAAAGCTCGTCGCAATCAGGGTAACACCCGGTTTTAACCATTCTTTTTTGTAGGTCGGATACTGTCCCGGTTTTACCGAAACGGACTCGCTGATAATATCGGAGCCGCGGACTGCTTCCTCTAACGTCTCACAGATGATTACTTCCTTCACCTGTTTATAATGGGTTTCAATAAATTCCTTAAGTGCAGCCGCCGTTTTGGATTTTAAGGAACCTGCCTTAATTTTTACGGTGTCAATATTTTTTGCATTTGTCATAATGGCACGGAAACAAGCTTTCGCAATCGGTCCTGCCCCCAACATCGTAAGAACTTTTGAATCCTCTCTTGCCAAAAGTTTGGTTGCCAGTCCCGGCATTGCCCCGGTACGCATTGAACTTAATAAGTTCGCTGACATATAAGCAAGCGGTGCTCCGGTCTCCACATCATTTAAGGCAAACATCAAATTGGAACGCGGAATTCCCATCGGACGGTTATTTCCGTTTGAGCCGTACCATTTACAGCCTGCGACATGGAATTTACCTCCTAAGTACGCCGGCATGGCGATAAACCGCCGGTCAGCACCGTCATTAATCGGGAATCCGTCAATATCGGATTTTTTCGGAAATTCCAGCATAATTCCGTGAGAGTTATGCTCCGGACCGCCCATGATGAAATCTCCATCTTCCAAAAGTCCCATTGTCTCTTCCATCACATCAACACATTTGGCAGCATCCATAACTCCCGCCTCAATCATATCCTCTTCATCTAAATAAAGCATACGGAGTTTTTTCGATTCTACTAATTTTGCTTTTTCTTCTGCAATTACAGCCTCTAATTCACTCATGCCTTTCATCTCCTTTGACTTTTCTCAGTTTATTTCAAACTCTTAAAGCGGTCATAGCTTAAAGAAGAAATATCAACTATTGTGTCTTCTCCTGCTACCATCTGGGACAACATCAGTCCGACTGCCGGTGCGGTACCAAATCCATGACCGGTAAATCCACAGGCAAGAATCAGTCCCGGAACTTCATCTACACGGTCGATAACCGGTACGCCATCAAAGCACAAATCACACCAGCCGCCCCATGTGCGGACAATTTTTGCATCTGCCAGTTTCGGAATGTAGCCCATAATCGCGCGGCATCCTGCCGAAGCGGTAATTGATGTTGTGCGCAAATCACTAAATGGTTTATCAATCGATTCTTCCAAACCGGAATCGGAACCGAATACGAACGAACCATGCTGTGCCTGATGTCCATAGAAATCGGCATCTGCGGTTCCTAACATGATATCAAACATATGTGGCTGCATTTCCGTTACCAGACATTCTTCAAAGAATTTTGTCATCGGCACATCAATTCCTACTGTGCGGGCGATAAAGCGGCTCTCGTAGCCGGCAGCCAGAATAATGGTTTCGCCCTCAAATACTTCTCCGGTTGTAAGAATTACTTTTCTCGCTTTTCCCTTTACTTTCTCAATTTCTTTGACCTTTGCTCCGGTTATGTAACGTGCACCGAGTTCCAGTGAACGGGTATAAAAGGCAAGGGTTGTTTTCATTGGGTTTGCGTGACCGTCGGTTGGACACCAGCTTGCACCAATGACTTCATCCGAAAGGTGCGGACAGATTTCTTTGACTTCTTTGCCGTCAATTACATGCATATCCAGTCCTACGCTTCTGGCATTGGAAGCTAAGGTTTCAAGTTTTTTCAAATGTGCTTCCGTTTTACCAAGACGCAAGTTTCCTCTCTGATAATACTCAACGTCTACACCAAGTTCTTCGGAAAGTGTCGGCCACATATTGTTGACCGCATACATCGCATACGGAAGTTCTCTGACATCACGTCCGGACTGACGGACACCACCACCGTTTCTTGATGAACCACCGTGTCCGATACTGTCATCTGCTTCTAATACTAAAACATCTTTAATTCCTCTTTTGGCAAGGTAATATGCGGTTGCACAACCGTTAATACCGCCACCGATAATAATTACGTCTGCTGTTTTTTTCATTTGCAGTCACCTCCATCCCTTGCTAAAACTTTCATCTCAATTGGTCTCATCGGAGCTCTTGATACCGCCGGTTCAATATCCGTCGGTCTTACGTGAAGCTCTCTTGCCATAATTCCTTTTACTAATTTTCCACAGGTCTGTCCCTGACAGAGTCCCATGCCATTTCTCAGATATCGTCTCATTTCCTCCATTGTCACAATGCCCTCGTGAATGGCTTTTCGAATTTCTCCTTTGGTCACTTCCTCGCATCGGCATATCAGCATATCATCATCTGCGCCAGGTACAAAGGGACCGATTTCTTTTAATTTTTCCTGAATATCCATCATATCGTTTTCCTCTTTTCTGCGCTGTCTCGCGCGTTATTTTCGCGTTTTCTATGCTCTCTTATAGAAGCGTGCCTTCATTGTCATATCACTTGGCACCTTAATCGTCAACAGATTGGTGTGGTCAAATGCTTTGGCAGTTTTACAGGATACCACTTCGCAGTCGCACACTTTCTGTCCGTCTCGTCCGAGCGCAATTCCTTTTTCGCCTGCCTCCGGCAGCGGAAGAAATTCGTAAGGAAGAGTGACGGTACCAAATCCAGGCTCCGTTTCCTCATCAACTAAAAAGATTGCCTGACCGGAACAGGAAGCTACGCACATACCACATCCGATACATTTGGAACCCGGCACAACAACCGGCAACGATGTAATGTTGTCGCCGATGGAAATGCATCCTTTTGCACAGGCATCCTGACATGGGTTACACGGAATGTTCTGCGTACACTCCATAACCGGATGAACACCGACTGCATGGGTAACGCCCGGATACCGCTCAATCTCATCGTCCGCTACATAACCTTTTGCGAGAAGGTTTTCGGAAATGTCAATGCCCTCTTCAGTTTTCTCGATTTTTTTGCCTCGGTTTTTCGGAGCAAACATTCCCTGACGAAGTGCTTCCAGTGCGGATTCCAATTCGCTTACGCGGGCTTCTCTTTCTTCTTTTGTCATGTAGCCCAGATACTCAGAAATGACAGCTCCGGAAATTCGTCCTTCAATCATTGCCGAACTTGCTTCCTCAATTCCGGATACATCACCTGCTGCGTAAATACCCGGTACACTGGTTGCGCCAAGGATGTCACAAACCGGTACATAACCACCCGGTGTGTCGTTCATTTCACAGCCCGCCTGTTTGAGTAACTGTGACATCGGTGACAAACCAACTGCCATACAAATGGTGTCCACATCGAAATGTTTTTCCGTTCCTTCAATGAACTGGAAGTTTTTATCGACCTCTGCAATTGTAACACCCGTTACACGGTCTTCACCTTCTGCTTTCACGATGGTGTGTGACAGATAAAATGGCACCCCGAGTCTTGCTACTTTCGCAGCGTGTACCCCGTATCCGCCAACTCTCGGTGCCGCATCAACGAGGGCAACCACTTCGCATCCTGCCTGCATCAACTGGAAGCTGACAACCAATCCTACGTTACCGGTTCCAAGCATCAGAATCTTTTCTCCGGCTTTGATGTGGTGAAGGTTCATCATCGTCTGCGCTGCACCTGCTCCGATTACACCAGGAAGTGTCCAGCCAGGGAACGTTACCATGTTTTCACTGGCTCCGGTTGCCACTAAGATGGCATCCCCTTTCATGTGTTTTACTTCATCTCCGATTCGCACCGTGATTTCTTTCTCCGGATACAAACCGATTACTGTTGCATTTAACATAACTTCAACGCCGTACTTTTCTGCCTCAGCGAGAAGTTCCTCTCCTATTTTAAATCCGCGGATTTTTGCTTTGTGCTCCTTTGAGCCAAAGAACTTATGAATCTGCTTAAATAACTGTCCGCCCGGTTTTTCATTTTCATCAAGTACCAGAGGATGCAATCCATGTTTTGCTGCTTCGGTTGCTGCGGACAATCCGGCTGGTCCTGCTCCAATTACAATCAAATCATATCTTTTCATTTACGCTTCCTCCTTTGCACTTGCTCCATACTGGGTCTGCACTACCATTCCTTCTTTCAACGGGGTGATGCAGGTTCTCACATTCGGCTTTCCATCAACTACCATAACGCAGTCGGTACAGCGTCCAATCGCACAAAAGACACCTCGTGGTTCATGGCGTTTTGCTGTATAACGATGTGCCATCACACCTGCTACGCGAT
>CALELW010000012.1 GCA_937902905.1 uncultured Clostridium sp.
TGCTCAGTTGGCGAGAGCACACGGTTCATACCCGTGGTGTCGGGGGTTCGAATCCCTTTCCCGCTACTACAGACCTCCGAAGGTAACTTCGGGGGTTTTTTGTATATGTTTTCATAGCATGAGAAGAAAGTGAGGTAAGACACGATGAGAGTTGGAATGGGATATGATGTACATCGTTTGGTTGAAAACAGAGAATTGATTCTTGGCGGTGTGACGATTGATTATGAATTGGGACTTTTGGGTCATTCGGATGCGGATGTTTTACTGCATGCGATTATGGATGCGCTTCTGGGCGCGGCTGCTCTTGGCGACATTGGCAAACATTTTCCAGACAATGATGAGAAATACCGAGGCGCGGACAGTTTGTGGCTGTTAGAGTGTGTCCGCGGCAAAGTGAAGGAAGCGGGATATGTTGTTGGAAATGTGGATGCCACCATTATTGCGCAGAAACCGAAGATGCGCCCGTATATTGAATCAATGCGTGAAAATGTAGCCAAAGCCTTGTGTGTTGACATTTCTCAGATTAACATTAAGGCAACGACGGAAGAAGGGCTTGGTTTTACCGGAAGCGGTCAGGGAATATCGGCACAGGCAATCTGTTTGTTAGAGGAAGAGGCATGATTGAAAAAAAACAAGGTTTTGAAAAGCACCTATCCTTGTGGCGCGACTGCTTTGGTGACACGGAGCAGTATATGAAATTTTATTTCGAAAAAAAGGCGCCGGTAAGTGATGTGTTTGAGGATTGGGAAGGGGATAAACTCTGCTCGATGGCATTTTTTACACCGTATGACGCTGTTTTTCTTGGCAAAAAGTGTGTAGTGCCCTATGTTGTGGGGGTGGCAACAAGAGCCGATAAACGGCATGAGGGGCGTATGACGAAAGTGCTTACGGAGGGAATGGCGCACTTTCGTGGAAAGAAAAGTCCGCTTGTATTTTTGTCGCCTGCCGACCCGGCGATTTATAAGCCGCTTGGGTTTAAGGAAACCTACTGGAAAGAAGTGTTTGAGTATATGGGGGCAGGAAAACTTTCTTTAACGGTGAGACGATGGGATGAACTTTCGGAGAGAAATAAGCAGGAGGCGGCTTTGTTTGCGGAAAGCCGGATTGAGAGCCTGCAAAGGGATTTTCATCTGATTCATCATGTTTCTTATTATAATCAGGTTCATGAGGAATTGAAGGCGTTAGACGGCGCACTTTATGTTTTCTTTGAAGGGGAAAAGATAGCCGGTGTGGCAAATTGGATTTGCGAAGACGGTGAAAATGAAGTGACCGAACTGATTTGTGCAGCGGATAAGGGGATTGCGGTGTTGGAGTCACTTTTTGCTGTTTGCGCGGGAAATTCTTTGAAAATTGAAGATAGCACCTTCTTACCAAAAGATGAATTGAAAAAAAGAGGCATCACGGTACGCAGGGAGAAAAATCCTTATATGATGTACCGGATGCTCTGTGAAACGTGTGAAAGACCACTTTCTGCTTATATGAATGATATTACATGAATAAATTCCCACAGGGATAAGACACCGAAAAAGTGTGGTGCGACAAGGATAGCGCAGACGAAAATAATTGTCATCAAGGTGAATAAGAGCGTTCTGCGCTTTGTCCATGGATGACAGACGCGCGCTACGACACCGAGGGAGACAACGCCACCGGCTAACAGATTCAGCGTCTGATGAAATGCTGTTGTAAAACCAAAACGAAGAGATAAAAACTGGATGACACAAATTCCGACACACAGAATGAGTGCGGCGGGGAGTGAAATGCGCAGGACGTGGCGTAAGAATCCGGTTGTTGTCGGTTCTTCGTGTTTTTCAAGGGCGAGAAAGAAACTTGGAATACCGATTGCCGTGGCACCAATTAAGCTGAGCTGAATCGGAATGAACGGATAGGATTTTCCAATAATAATAAATATGGTACACAGAAGGACGGAGTAAATTGTCTTTGTCAGATAGAGCGCACTGACACGCTCAATATTGGCAATGGTGGTTCGTCCTTCTTTTACGATATTTTCCATAGAAGCGAAATTGGAATCCATCAGTACAATGTGTGCACATTGTTTTGCGGCGTCCGCTCCGTTTGCCATGGCAATTCCACAGTCAGCATCTTTGAGTGCAAGAACATCGTTAATGCCGTCTCCCACCATGCCAACAACATGTCCGGCGTTTTGAAAGGCGTGAATGAGTGCCTGTTTCTTTTCCGGTGTAACGCGCCCGAATACACTGTATTTTGGTGCTATCTTGCACAGCTCATCGATATCATTCGGAAGTGTTCCGGCGTCGATATAGGCATCTGCCCCCGGTATTCCGGCAAGTCCTGCAATGTACGAAACGGTAACCGGGTCGTCACCGGAAATGACTTTGACTGCCACACCCTGCTTTGCGAAAAAGGTGAATGTGTCGAGTGCATCCTCTTTTACACAGTCGGAGAGCACGATAAGAGAAAGTGGGGTAAATTCCTCGATTTCTTTTGCGTCCTTGTATAATTTTTGACATGAACCAAGCAGCAGTACACGAAGTCCTTCATTGGAGTAAGTGGCTGCCTTTTTTAATATTTCATCATCTTTTGTCAGATAATCCGGAGCACCAAGAAGAAAACATTTGTCCTTCGTCCGGATTCCCATAAATTTGCGCCGGGAACTAAATGGAACGCTGTCAGTTACCTGATAGGTATCGGTTTCTTTGAAAAATGCCTGTAATGCTGTGCTTGTGGCATTTGTTTCGGTAAATGCATAGACAAGTGTGCCCATGATACCACGAATCGTTTCTTTGTCCACACCGAAAGGAATTACTTCATCAACGGTCAGTTCGCCGGTGGTAATCGTTCCGGTTTTGTCTAAACATAATACATCCACGCGGGCTAATGCCTCAATCGCTTCCATTTCCTGTACCAGTGCTTTTTTTCTTGCAAGGCGTCCTACGCCAAGAATAAAGGAAACACTGGTTAAGAGCACCAGTCCTTCCGGAATCATGCCAAGAACACCGGCAACCGTACTTACCAGAGCATTTGATAAGGTATCATTTGCACGGAAATACTGAATACAGAAAAGGGCAGCACCAATTGGTACAATCGCAAAACTAACGTAGCGGATAATTCGTTTAATGGCATCCTGCATTTCAGACGTTGCCCGGCGTTTCGTCTGTGCCTTTTTTGTCAATTCGGCTGCATAACTGTCTTCGACGGATTTCAAAACTTTTGCCGTGCCGGAACCCGCTACAATGAAACTGCCGGAATAGAGAAAGTCACCCGGCTTTTTAAAGACCGGAACGGATTCGCCGGTTAGGTGCGATTCGTTGACTTCTAATCCATCCGAGGTAAGAACTTTGCCATCTGCGACAATCTGGTCGCCTGTCATAATGTGTATGGTGTCGGAAACTGCCAGAGATTCAATCGGAATTTCTGTGATTGAGCCATCGGCTGCAAGTTTCCTCGCTTTTGTTGCTGTGATTACGGAAAGTTTATCGATGAGGGATTTTACTTTACATTCCTGAATAATTCCAATCAAAGAATTGGAAATGACAATTCCCATAAAAAGCATATTTTTGTATTGCCCAGAGAGAATGATAAAACCTGCTAAAATTACATTCAGCAAGTTGAAATAGGTAAGCGTGTGCGCTCGGACAATTTGTGAAATGGTTCTTGATGTAGTCTTCATGTGAATCCCTCCTATGTTGATTTAAGTATATCGGAGAATGGGGATGGGGGCAAGTGTTCGTTAGTATTTTTTTTGTTTTCCGTAATTCCGTGGAAAAACTTTGTGTCTCGTGGGCGCTCTCGCTTGTTGAGTACGTAACAGTAGGGGCACTGAAACTACCAGTGGTCTCCGCTCCGCTTCGGTCGTTGCATAGCAGAAGTCCACCGGACTTCTTGCAACTCCTACTGACGCACTCAAAACCCACTCGTCACAAAGTTTTTCTACAGAATTACTGGAACCCAAAGGAACTGCTAACGAACACTTGACACAAACTCTGATAAATTAAAGATTTCTAATATTTATTGCGCACAAGGAACAGGAATGAATCGTATTGCTCTAAGAAAGCATTTTACAGCCCACCCCTCGTTGTGATATACTGAGGGCGATAACGAATACACATGGATAACAGGACGAGCTTTTTTGGCATATCAATAAGATAACCAAAGGATGGTTTGTTGTCGGAAAACAAGGGGGTAATTGATGATTTTTTCTGGATTAATGATTCCTTTTCTGGGAACAACATTGGGAGCAGGCATGGTATTTTTCATGAAGGGAAGCATGAATCAAAAGCTGGAGAAAATGCTTTTGGGGTTTGCTGCCGGCGTTATGATTGCAGCTTCGGTGTGGTCGCTTCTTATACCTTCAATTGAGATGACAGAGCAGGCAGGCGGCGTTGCGTGGATTCCTGCGTGTGTCGGTTTTTTGCTTGGCATGTTGTTCTTGTTATTGTTAGACAGTGTGATTCCACATCTTCATTTGGATACTGATAAGCCGGAAGGACCGAAAACCAAACTTGGGAAGTCAGCGATGCTTGTGCTGGCGGTGACACTGCATAATATTCCGGAAGGAATGGCAGTTGGTGTTACATTTGCGGGAGTGCTGATTGGCAATACAGGGATTACACTTTCGGGTGCTTTTACTTTGGCACTTGGAATCGCGATTCAAAACTTTCCGGAAGGAGCAATTATTTCTATGCCTCTTTGCAGTCTTGGCGTGTCGAAAAAGAGGGCTTTTGCGTACGGTGTGTTGTCCGGGCTTGTTGAACCGGTGGGAGCGATGCTCACAATTTTGCTAACCGGTATCATTGTTCCATTTCTTCCTTATTTTTTGTCATTTGCGGCAGGGGCTATGATTTACGTTGTGGTGGAAGAATTGATTCCGGAATCACAAATGGGGGAGCATACCAATATAGCAACCATTGGTGTGGCGGTTGGTTTTACACTGATGATGGTTCTTGATGTAGCACTCGGATAGTAAAATAAATACGATAAAACGGAATATAAAGTGCAGTTACAAAGGGAAAACACATTGATAAAATATAGAAAAAAGAAAGTTGAAGGTGGTGTTTTCTTTTGAAGGAGAGCTTTTCTAAGAAAGCTGTTGGTGCAAGGTTGAAAGGATTCCGTTTATCACTGCATATGACGCAAAAAGAATTTGCGGAGGAGATGCACTGGGATGTGAACACATATCGTAAAATTGAGACGGGTTGCTCTTTGTTGACTTCAGATAAAGCACAGATGCTGTATGATAAATATGAGATTGATATCACCTATCTTTTGACAGGCGATAAGCCGGATTTTGATAATCATTTGCGCCAGCTTTGGGTTGCGGCAAGTCGTGCAGAGAAAAAACTGATACTTACCCGACTCATTTCTTACGTTGAAGAAATGTTGTAGGAGAATATACGATGCGAAAAAAGGTACTTATTTTGGAAGATATGGAAACCACAAGAACTGCGTTGAAGCGTATTGTGGAATCATGTGATGATGCAATTACGGTGTATGCATTTTCTGAGGT
>CALELW010000013.1 GCA_937902905.1 uncultured Clostridium sp.
ACAGAACAGGAGGATTTCCTATGCAGTCTTTACAATCAACTGTAACCCTAAACAATGGTGTGGCTATGCCTATTTTCGGGCTTGGCGTTTACAATTCCAAAGAAGAAACCACTTTCGCCGTTTCGACAGCCATCAGACACGGATACCGCCTGATTGACACTGCCGCATTTTACGGAAACGAAAAACAAGTCGGCGAAGGAATTAAAGACAGTGGAATTCCACGAGATGATTTATTTATTACAACCAAACTCTGGAACGACATGCAGCGCGAGAGCCGCCAGCGTGAATCGTTTGAAAAAAGTTTAGATAACCTTGGTGTAGAAGCCATCGATTTATATCTCATCCACTGGCCGGTACCCGGTAAAATCGAAGAAACGTGGCATGTGCTGGAACAATTATATGAAGAGGGACTTGTAAAAGCTATCGGCGTAAGCAACTTTTTACCGCACCACTTAGAAGAATTAAGTGTCCATGCAAACATTGCGCCGGCTGTTGACCAGTTTGAATGTAACCCTTATTTAACGAGAAAAGAACTTCGTGACTACTGTAAGAAACACAACATCATACCGGAGGCATGGAGTCCGCTCGCCCGTGGTGCGTGCTTTGGCGACCCGGTTTTGCAAAGTCTCGCCGAAAAGTATGAAAAAAATATTGCACAGATTATTCTGCGCTACGATGTACAAAGC
The DNA here is from genome assembly GCA_937902905.1 of uncultured Clostridium sp. GTDB lineage: Bacteria > Bacillota > Clostridia > Lachnospirales > Lachnospiraceae > Eubacterium_F. The sequence continues at coordinate 687 of CALELW010000013.1, forward strand.
GGAATTGTTACAATTCCAAAGTCCACAAAGGAAGCGCGAATCCTCAGCAATTCGCAGATTTTTGATTTTGAATTAAGTACCGAAGATATCGAAAAAATTGACGCTTTAAACAAAAATGAAATGCACGGTGACCCCGACTGTGTGGACTTTTAATCCGGTGTAAAATTCTGTTGCATTTTGCACACATATAGTATAAAATGAAAGTACTGATTTTGTTTCAAGAGTGCTTGTTTTATCAGGCACAGTAAACGATTACTATTTATATAAAGAAAGGATGGTTTTTAAAAATGAACTTAAACAACATGCCAAAAACCAAAATCGGAATTGTTGCAGTAAGCCGTGACTGTTTCCCTGAGTCACTTTCTGTAAACAGAAGAAAAGCTTTAGTTGAAGCTTACACAAAAAAATATGGAGCAGATGACATTTATGAATGTCCTGTATGTATCGTAGAAAGCGAGATTCAGATGGTCGAAGCTTTGGAAGATATCAAAAAAGCCGGCTGCGATTCTCTTTGCGTATACTTAGGTAATTTCGGTCCGGAAATTTCTGAGACTTTGTTAGCAAAACACTTTGACGGTCCGGTTATGTTCTGTGCCGCTGCTGAGGAATCCGGCAACAGCCTGATGGATGGCCGTGGAGATGCTTACTGTGGTATGCTCAATGCAAGCTACAACTTGAAATTGAGAAATACAAAAGCATACATCCCTGAGTATCCGGTTGGAACTGCTGAGGATTGCGCTGACATGATTCATGAGTTCGTTCCGATTGCACGTGCAGTCGTAGCATTGAACAACTTAAAGATTATCAGCTTTGGTCCACGTCCACTTAACTTCCTTGCTTGTAACGCTCCAATCAAACAGCTTTACAACATGAACGTTGAAATTGAAGAGAACTCCGAACTTGACTTGTTCGAAGCATTCAACAAACATGAGGGAGACGAAAGAATTCCTAGCGTGGTTGCCGACATGGAAAAAGAGCTTGGTGCAGGTAACAAAAAACCTGAAATCCTTGCAAAACTTGCTCAGTATGAGTTGACACTTCTTGACTGGGTTGAAGAGCACAAAGGTTACCGCAAATATGTAGCAATCGCCGGTAAATGCTGGCCTGCATTCCAAACACAGTTTGGATTCGTACCTTGCTATGTAAACAGCCGTTTGACAGCACAGGGTATTCCGGTATCCTGCGAGGTAGATATCTATGGAGCACTTTCTGAGTTCATCGGAACTGTTGTAAGCCAGGATGTTGTAACACTTCTTGACATTAACAACTCCGTTCCTGCTGACTTGTACGAAGAAGATATCAAGGGCAAATACGGCACTTATACATTAAAAGATACATTCATGGGATTCCATTGCGGAAACACAGCTGCTTGCAAGCTGACTGCTCATGAGATGAAATATCAGAAGATTATGGCTCGTTCACTTCCAATCGAAGTTACAAACGGAACTTTGGAAGGTGACATCGTTCCTGGCGATATCACGTTCTTCCGTCTGCAGAGTACATCTGATGCACAGATTCGTGCTTACATCGCACACGGTGAAGTTCTTCCGGTTGCTACACGTTCCTTCGGAGCAATTGGTATCTTCGCAATTCCTGAGATGGGCCGCTTCTACCGCCACGTATTGATTGAAGGTAACTTCCCTCATCATGGCGCTGTTGCATTCGGTCACTTTGGCAAAACATTGTACGAAGTATTCAAGTATATCGGTGTTCCGGTTGAGGAAATTGGTTATAACCAGCCGGCAGGCGTTCGTTACCCAACAGAGAACCCATTTGCTTAATAAACAAATAATGTAAAGTATAAGAAAGCGACTCGCTTGCGGGTCGCTTTCTATCAATACAGAGATTCTTAAGAATCCAACAAAAACAAATCAGGAGGTACATTATGTATTACATTGGTGTTGATTTAGGAACATCAGCAGTAAAACTGCTTTTAATGGAAGGAAACGGTAAAATCTGTAATATCGTTTCAAATGAATATCCATTATCTTTCCCTCAGCCGGGATGGTCTGAGCAGAAACCGGAAGACTGGTGGGATGCTGTTGTAGACGGTATCAAAAAACTGGTAGACGGTTTTGACGCTTCTCAGGTTGCCGGAATTAGTTTCGGTGGACAGATGCACGGTCTTGTTATTCTTGATGAGAATGATAACGTAATCCGCCCTGCCATTCTTTGGAACGACGGACGTACAACCAAACAGGTTGATTACTTAAACAACGAAATTGGAAAAGAAAAACTTTCTGAGTATACCGCAAACATTGCATTTGCCGGATTTACTGCTCCGAAAATTCTCTGGGTAAAAGAAAACGAGCCTGAAAACTTTGCTAAAATCGCAAAAATTATGCTTCCAAAAGATTACATCGCATACAAAATGACAGGCGTTCACAGCTGTGATTACTCCGATGCATCCGGTATGCTTCTGTTGGACGTAAAGAATAAATGCTGGTCCAAAGAAATGATGGAAATCTGTGATGTAAAAGAAGAACAGCTTCCAAAATTATTTGAAAGTTATGAAGTAACCGGTTCCCTTACCGAAGAAGCTGCTGCTGCCCTTGGTCTTACAACCAATTGTAAAATTGCTGCCGGCGCCGGCGACAACGCTGCTGCTGCTGTTGGTACCGGAACAGTTGGTGACGGTGGATGTAATATCTCACTTGGAACTTCCGGAACCATTTTCATCTCCAGCAAAGAATTTGGCGTAGACCGTTTCAACGCTCTTCATTCTTTCGACCACGCAGATGGAAACTTCCATTTGATGGGCTGCATGCTCAGTGCTGCTTCCTGTAACAAATGGTGGATGGATGAAATTATCGGAACCAAAGATTACGGAAAAGAGCAGGAGCCAATTACCGACGATAAACTTGGCGAGAACAACGTTTACTATCTCCCATATTTGATGGGCGAGCGTTCTCCTCATAACAACCCGGATGCCAGAGCACTCTTCATTGGTATGTCAATGGATACAACACGAGCTGACATGACACAGGCTGTTTTGGAAGGTGTCGCATTTGCTATGCGTGACTGCTATGAAATCGCAAAAGATCTCGGCATTAACATCACAGAGACAAAAATCTGTGGCGGTGGTGCAAAGAGTCCTTTGTGGCGCAAAATCATGGCTAACGTATTAAACATCAATGTAAACATTATCGAGAGTGAAGAAGGTCCTGGTCTTGGCGGTGCTATGTTAGCTGCTGTTGCCTGTGGCGAATATGCATCCGTTCAGGAAGCTGCTGACAAGATTGTCAAAGTTATCGGCACAGAAAAACCAGATCCTGCACTCGCTGCTAAATACGATAAGAAATACGCAAAATTCAAAGAAATCTATCCTACAGTAAAAGGACTGTACGATACACTGAAAGCTTAATATTATGAAGAAGAAATTATTATCACTTCTGTTTCTTGTAGCCACACTCGCCTTGACGGGTTGTGGCTACAAAAAACCGGAAGTTCATTCGATGCTTGGCATGAATATCAAATCCATTACAACTGTCTGTGGCACTGACTGCAGCATGGATGACATTGATACTTCATCCACAAGCGACCATGGTATGATAACCTATTACTACACCGATGTTGCCGGAGACAAAGGAATTTCCGATGCCAAAACCTACTATAATTATTTAAAGTCAGAAAAACACTGTATTAAAATTGATGACTTTGATGAGAAAAAAGGAAATTATTCCGCTTATTTCCAATTAAACGAAAAACAGGTTAAATCGGGCTTTTTAATGAAAGTATCCTTTACAAAAAACAGTTACACCGTTTACATCGAGGACAACATATCATTAGAAAAGATTAACAAGAAAAAGTAACAAGGAGGGCTTTTCATGTCAGAAGAATATAGTTTCAAAGACCGTATTAAAGATATTATTAACGGCGATGTCGACTATGACAAACTGCGAAAGGCAGAAAAGCAGGGATGGATTGACCGGGCGGACACCGGATTCCAGCTCTTTCTCATCCTCTTCTTCCTTGGCTTTTTCATTGTCATGTTGATTAAATATTTTTTGTAGTAATTTAGGACAAATATTATACAGAAAGGACAGATTACGATGGATTTTTCAGTAGGACAAAAGATTAAAATGAAGAAACCTCATCCCTGCGGAGAAAATTGCTGGGAAATTTTACGGGTAGGTATGGATTTCCGCCTGCGCTGCACAAAATGCAGTCATCAGGTAATGGTACCGCGAAAAACCGTCGAGAAAAGTTTTCGTGGATTTTTGTAAATTTTTCTTGTAATCGCCCACCCTCTGTGTTATAATTTAACTCCGTGATATTTAATCATATTCCTTGTTCTTCCTCTATGAAGTGTATAGATTGGAAGAGCCAGAGACCAAAAGGAGGTGCAGGCAACTATGA
>CALELW010000014.1 GCA_937902905.1 uncultured Clostridium sp.
TTTTCGTAAATATTTCCGGAATCGAATGCATACTTATTGAAATCAAAGCGGCTGTTGGCAATGCGCTCCCTCGTATAAAATTTATCTTCGCCGTTCTGGAATGTCACCCAGACAGCCCCCATCAGTTCCTCTGTCGTATAGTCCGATTTTTCCACCATCATCGGAATTGCCTTTTTACTAAGAAGAAATACGTGGGCGTAAGTGCCTACCGTCTCAGCCAGACGATTAATATTTATCTGTCGCTCCGGGTCTTCTTCTTCCACTGCCAGAATTACCGGCAGTGTGCGTGAATGGTCTGCAATAAATTCGCTCAGTTTCTCAATTTCTTTCATTTTTTCCACTTTATGCGGCTTCGTCATCATCGGAATTACATCTTCATAACCAATTTTTCTGAAAATTTCATCCACAAAACGAGGTTTGTTAAAACTATCCCGAATCAGACGGTCCGGATTATGACAGTAATCACAGTCCACATTCATCCGAACACGGTCGCTTCGCTCCAGAATTACCTTGGTGCGCCACACCACTCCTTTGCGCTCCGCATCCGCATGTTCAAACATAAGCTTATAAAATCCAAGGCTTACATTTCCCAATATCTGCAAATAATACCCCGCTTCATGGTATTCATAATCAATCGGCGTGTCCGGTATTCCTTCCACAATATTCCGCAGCCGTCCCTGCGCCCATCCGGCAATGAATTTCACCGCCATTAAAAATTCTTCATTTAAATCTCTTAACGGGTCATGTGACAAAGTCACTTTTAATTGGAATGAAGGTGTTACATCCAAAGGATTCAATTCCAGCCTGTCATTTCGCTGAGGTTTTTCTACCTTTAATACGTCATGGCAGATTTTAACGAGTTTCCGTTTTAACCTCGTCTCGTAATCCGCAACGGAATCATTAATAACTTTTACAATTAAATTGTAGGTGATTTTCTCATGGTAACCATCACGCAGCAGTGCAAATAACACTTCCGGTCTGTCGCATCGATACAGACAGTAAGCGGCTTCTTCATTTTCATCCAGAAATTGACAGATTTCTTCTGCCAACGGCTCTAAATCAAAGCGCAGGCGGAATTTTGCCTTAAGCATCATTTCCCACTTTCGCTCGGTATAATGATAATACGCCAGTTTTTCAAATACATTTAATGTCGTCCAGTCACAAAGTTCCAAATTGGCAAGAACGCTATTTAAGGTCCTTGACAAATCCTCGCGCCAAAAATCGTCGCCATACGGTGATTTGTATCGCATATCGTGTTCAATTTCGTGCCATCCCTCAAAGGAAATGGTGCGAAGCTGAACTTCAAACGTCGCATCAATCGGAAGAAAACTGATGTCTCCATTGTAAACACGCTGATATTCTTCCGGCACCCAGAACACACCATTTAACTTAGATGCCTTAAATTCTTCTTCGGTATTGTCCGTTTTGGACCACTCGCCCACCTGCCGAAATGTTTTCTCCAAAATCGTCCGCACAATATCCATATCATCCTGATAATACACAACGACACGCAACCCAATCAAATCCTGCATCTTTTTGTCGTGTTCCCCAAATCCATATCCCGGTTTCTCTAATTTCTGTGCAATGGAAAACGGAGCTTTTGCACGGCTGAAAATGCGAAAATAGATGCCAGCACGGTTCAGTATGCTGCTGATATCCTCTTCCAGTCTGTCTCCAATTCCTTCCACCTGTCGTATATGCATATTCTTTTGTATTTCTTCTACGTTATATTTCAATCCCCCATACCTTCTTTCTCAAAACAATCTTCTCCTATTCTAACATTGTTTGGGTGAAAAAGAAAGCAGATTCAAAAATTCGTTTGTGGCAGTTGTTTGTTGCCACCTTTTTTGTTTTCTGTAATTCCGTAGAAAAGCTTTGCGTCTCGCAGGCGCTCCCACTTAACAAACACGTAAGGGTATGGGCATGCAAAATACGCAAGCCTCATACCCACGTGTTTGTACCCACGAGCCACAAAGTTTTTCTACGGAATTACGGAAGCAGAATAAAGGGACATCAAACACCCGGTGCAAACTATTTGTCTCATCCTCCATTGCTTTTAGCAATTTCCACAACTCCAATTCACAAACAATTCACAAATTGTATTAAATTTGAACACCGTTTCGACACATTTGACTTTTATACTAAAGCCATAAGTTGAAACAAAGAACAACTTCAACTTATATGACAAATGCCAATTTCACATTTTTGATATTTTTTCATAAAACTCCTCTTTCAAAAGGGCGGCTGGATTACCAGTCGCCCTTTCCCTTTTGTGTAAGTAACCGTCCTCTTGTAATATCGTTCCCTTTCTCGCTCTGTCAATCAACTTTGCTGTAACCTTAAATTCCAAAATCCCGCCCGCGCTTTCCTCTGAGGGACTAGAACACCGCCGGTAAGCAGAGAGTGTATTTTACTCTCGCTTACCGCTGCGAGTGTTCTTAAACGAAAGCGGTCCCGAAGTGGAAAGCGCGGACGGGATTTTGGAATTTATTAGATTACAGCAAAATTAATTTCTTTCTGTCTTGTCAGCTGTAAAGTTTTGTGTTATGATAGGACACAATACACAGAAAGGAACAGATAATTATGTCTGATTTACAAAACCGTATTAAACAATTGAAACAAGAAAAAAATGCTGTTATTCTGGCACATTACTACGTTCACGACGAGGTACAGGAAGTTGCTGACTACATCGGTGACTCCTTCTACTTAAGCAAAGTTGCCACGAAAACAGATGCCGATACCATCGTCTTTTGCGGTGTTTCGTTTATGGGCGAGAGCGCCAAAATCTTAAACCCGGAAAAGACCGTACTTATGCCGGATGAGACAGCGGACTGTCCGATGGCACACATGGCGGATATCGACCGCATTGAAGAACTCCGCAAAGAACATCCGGATTTAGCGGTTGTCTGCTACATCAATTCAACGGCAGAATTAAAATGCCACGCAGATGTCTGTGTGACTTCTTCGAATGCAATCCGTATTGTGAAAGCACTTCCAAACAAGAACATTTTCTTTATTCCAGATGAAAATCTGGGGCGTTTTGTTGCCAAACAGGTACCGGAAAAGAATTTTATTTTCAATGATGGCTACTGTCATGTACACGCATCTATCCGAAAAGATCAGGTAGAAGCTGCTAAAAAGGCTCATCCGAATGCACCTTTTATCGTTCATCCGGAATGCCGACCGGAAATTCTTGATTTGGCAGATTTCATTGGCAGTACATCCGAAATCATTGATTATGCTTCATCTGCTGATGCCAAAGAATTTATCATTGGTACAGAACTTGGCGTTTTGTATGAACTGAAAAAACAGAATCCTGACAAGACTTTTTATTCGGCAGGTTCTGCTCAGTGCTGTCCAAATATGAAAAAGATTACATTGGAAAAAATTGTCCATGTTTTAGAGACAGGGGAGCATTCAATGTCTGTCACGGATGAAATGCGCACGCAGGCAAACCGTCCTTTGGAGCGGATGCTTGAATTGGCAAAGTAAGGAAGGGAGATATTCTCATGAAACATACTGATTTTTTAATTGTAGGAACAGGGGCCGCCGGTTTATTCTGTGCCCTTCAGATTCCAAGCGATAAACAGGTTCTCATGATTACGAAAGAAGACGCCGATGAAAGTGATTCCTTTTTGGCGCAGGGCGGCATCTGTGTCTTAAAGTCGGAAGACGATTACGACAGTTATTTTGAAGATACAATGCGTGCCGGGCACTATGAAAACCGAAAGGAATCCGTTGATATTATGATTCGCTCCTCGCAATCAATCATTGAGCAATTGGTGGAGTACGGCGTGGATTTCAAGCGTGAAAATGGCAAGTTCTGCTACACCAGAGAAGGCGGCCACTCGGATTCACGTATTTTATTTCACGAAGATATTACCGGAGAAGAAATTACAAGCACTCTTTTGGCACGGGCGAGAGAACGCGAAAACATTATAATTTTAGAACATACCACCATGTACGATTTTCTGATGGCAGATAATGTCTGCTATGGTGTGATGGCACAAATGGCGGATGGCACAAAGAAAAAAATCACCGCTGATTATACGATGTTAGCATGCGGTGGACTTGGCGGCATTTACAAACATTCGACGAATTACCGACATATTACCGGAGACGCTTTGGCAATTGCTAAAAATCATGGCATCCGGTTAGAGCACATTGACTACATCCAGATTCATCCGACTACTTTGTACTCGGAAAAACCGGGACGCCGCTTTTTGATTTCCGAATCCGTGCGCGGCGAAGGTGCGATTTTGCTGAACAAAGAGGGCAATCGTTTTGTCAATGAACTGCTGCCCCGCGACTTATTAACAAAGGAAGTCCGCAAGCAGATGGCAATTGATGACATGCCTTACGTTCGTTTGTCGATGGCACCAATTCCAAAAGAAACAATCATCAGCCATTTTCCAAATATTTACAAACGCTGTCTGGAGGAGGGTTACGACTGTACAAAAGAACCAATTCCGGTTGTTCCGGCGCAGCATTATTTTATGGGCGGCATCTGGGTCGACAAAGACAGTCACACTTCTGCCGGACATCTGTATGCAATTGGCGAGACGAGTTGCAACGGTGTACACGGAAAAAACCGTTTAGCGAGCAATTCTCTATTAGAAAGTTTGGTATTTGCCCGCCGCGCTGCCGCACATGCAATGGAAGAATATACCGCTTTGCCGGAAAAAACTTTTGATGATATTTTGCAAAATGATACATTAACAAACCTCTCCGAGTCCTACCACAAGGAATTATTAGAGGCGATTGAAGAAGAAAGGGAGAAAACGAATCATGAATGAAATTACAATGCTTACAAATGCAGACCCGTTAATCCGCATGGCTCTTGCCGAAGATATTACGAGCGAGGACATTTCAACCAATGCCGTAATGCGGGAAGCAAAACAAGGTGAAGTTGATTTAATCTGCAAGGAAGGCGGTATCATTGCCGGACTTTCTGTATTCAAACGTGTTTTTACGCTGTTGGATGCTGACACGGAAGTTACTTTTTTC
>CALELW010000015.1 GCA_937902905.1 uncultured Clostridium sp.
TTATGGACTTGAGCCCGGTTGCTCATTTGGCAGCTTTGGAAGGAAAAGTTCCATTCATTAACTTCTTCGATGGTTTCCGTACTTCCCATGAGATTCAGAAGATTGAGAAATGGGATTACGAAGATTTGAAAGAAATGTGCCCAATGGATGCTGTTGAAGCATTCCGTAAACATGCATTGAATCCGGAGCACCCAACTGCACGTGGTTCTCACGAGAATGGAGACGTATTCTTCCAGCATCGTGAAGCATGTAACAAGGCTTATGATGCACTTCCTGCTGTTGTAGAGAAGTACATGAACAAAGTAAATGAAAAACTCGGTACCGATTACGGTCTGTTTAACTACTATGGTGCACCGGATGCTGACCGCGTTATCATCGCTATGGGATCCATCTGTGACGTAGCAGAAGAAGTAATTGATTACTTGACAGCAAAGGGCGAGAAAGTTGGTCTTGTAAAAGTTCGTTTGTATCGTCCATGGTCTCCGGAAGCAATTCTTAAGGTAATTCCTAAGACTGCTAAGAAGATTGCTGTACTTGACCGTACAAAAGAGCCTGGTGCTCTTGGTGATCCGTTGTATCTGGATGTTGCAGCTACTCTTCGTGAGGCAGGTTTGAATGATATCGTTCTTACCGGCGGACGTTATGGTCTTGGTTCCAAAGATACACCACCATCATCCGTATTCGCTGCATATAAAGAACTTGAGAAAGACGATCCAAAACCTCGTTTCACAATCGGTATTGTGGATGACGTAACAAACTTGAGTCTTCCAGAAGTGAAACCAGCTCCAATTACTTCTGCACCGGGAACAAAAGAGTGCAAGTTCTGGGGACTTGGTGGAGATGGTACTGTAGGTGCTAACAAAAACTCAACAAAGATTATCGGTGACCACACAGATAAATTTATCCAGGCATACTTCCAGTATGACTCAAAGAAAACAGGTGGTGTAACAATTTCCCACCTTCGTTTTGGTGATAACCCGATTAAGAGTCCTTACTACATCAACCAGGCTGACTTCGTAGCATGTCATAACCCGGCTTATGTAACACAGGGTATGAAGATGGCTCAGGATGTAAAACCGGGCGGTGTATTCATGATTAACTGCCAGTGGTCTGATGAAGAACTCGGACATCACTTGAACGCTGAAGCTAAGAAATATATTGCAGACAACAACATTCAGCTTTACACAATCAACGCGATTGATAAAGCAATTGAAATTGGTATGGGTAAACGTACTAACACAATTTTGCAGTCTGCTTTCTTCAAACTTGCTGATGTAATGCCAATTGATGATGCTATTAAGTTCATGAAAGAAGCAGCTAAGAAATCTTACTCCAAAAAAGGTGATGCTGTCGTAGAAATGAACTACAAAGCAATCGATTGTGGTGTTGACGCAATTCATAAAGTAGAAGTACCTGAATCCTGGAAGAATCCGGAAGCAGATGCTCCTGCAAAAGAGAAGACCGGACGTCCGGAAGTTGTTAAGATGGTAAATGACCTTCTTGAGCCAATTTCTAAGATGGATGGTGACAGCCTTCCAGTATCTGCATTCGCAGGTAACCCGGATGGTCAGTTCGAGACTGGTGCTTCCGCATATGAGAAACGTGGTACAGCCGTTATGGTTCCTGTATGGAATCCGGATACATGTATCCAGTGTAACAACTGTGCATTTGTATGTTCTCATGCTACAATTCGTCCATTCCTCCTTTCTGAGGATGAGGTGAAAGCAGCACCTTCAAACATCAAACTTGCTGATACAAAGCCAAAAGCTGGCGAATATAAATTTGCAATGAGCGTATCTCCTCTGGATTGTATGGGATGCGGCGAGTGTATTACCGTATGTCCGAAAGCTGCTGATGAAGCCATCAAGATGGTACCTCAGGAGTCTCAGGCAGACGAGCAGCCGGTATTTGATTACTTGGTAGCTAACGTTGGTAAGAAAGACAGCGGATTTGCTGATACAACTCCAAAGGGAAGCCAGTTCAACCAGCCACTTCTCGAGTTCTCCGGAAGTTGTGCAGGATGTGCTGAGACATCTTATGCAAGACTTGTTACACAGCTCTTTGGTGAGCATATGTACATTTCAAATGCAACAGGATGTTCTTCTATCTGGGGTAACCCGGCAGCAACATCACCATATACAGTAAACAAAGATTCCAAAAAGGGACCAGCTTGGTCTAACTCCTTGTTCGAGGATAACGCAGAGCATGGTCTTGGAATGCACATTGGACAGAAATATCTTCGTGACCAGGCAATTGAATTGGTAGAAGAGATTGCTGCTTCCGATAAAGCATCGGCTGAATTTAAAGCTGCTGCTGCTAAATTCATTGAGACAAAAGATAATACAAGAGAGAACTCACCTGCTGCAGAAGCATTGATTGCTGAACTTGAAAAAGCTGCAAATGCAGGATGTGAGAAATCCAAAGAAGTTCTTGCTAAGAAAGATTACCTTGCTAAGAAGTCTGTATGGATCTTCGGTGGTGACGGTTGGGCATATGATATCGGATTTGGCGGTCTGGATCATGTACTTGCATCTGGCGAGAACGTAAACGTAATGGTATTCGATACAGAGATGTACTCCAATACTGGTGGTCAGGCATCTAAAGCTTCTAATATCGGTGAAGTTTGTCAGTTTGCTGCTGCTGGTAAAGAGATTGGCAAGAAGAGCCTTGCTGAAATCGCTATGAGCTATGGCTATGTATATGTAGCACAGATTGCACTTGGTGCTAATCCTGCTCAGGCTGTAAAAGCAATTGCTGAGGCAGAAGCTTATAACGGACCATCCCTGATTATCGGTTATGCTCCATGTGAGCTCCACGGTATCGCTAAGGGTGGTATGAACCACTGCCAGGATGAGATGAAGAAAGCTGTTAAGGCTGGATACTGGAATCTGTTCTCCTTCAACCCAGAGTTGAAAGCAGAAGGAAAGAATCCATTCACTCTGACATCCAAAGAGGGAGACGGTTCTTATCAGGACTTCTTGAACAACGAGGCTCGTTATACTCGTCTGATCAAGCCATTCCCAGAGCGTGCAGAAAGACTCTTCAAAGAGTCCGAAGAAGCAGCAAAAGCTCGTTTCGAGCATTTGCAGAAGCTTGTTGAGCTTTACAAATAAGAATTTGAAATTTTCTATTTAGTGAAAATTTTAGAAAAAGGAGATCGTCTCAATAGATGGTCTCCTTTTTACATAAAAAGTATGATTCAAAAAAATGGGGAAACAATAAAAAAGTGAAAAAGTGACACATTATTTTGGTATATTGAGAGCTATCAAGGATCAACTGAAAGGACGAGAGAAAATGAAAAGAAAATGGAAATTATGGATGATAGCATTTGTATTATTTGTTATGGCAGATATAATGATGCAGGGCAATCGAGCAGAGGCAAAAAAGAGAACATTTACGGTGAATACCAAAACGATACCATGTAGTTCGGCTTATCGGCAGAAACCATATTATAATAAAAAAACAAAACAGTATTATATGATAAACTCCTATATGAAGCGTTTATCGACAACAGGTGGAACACTGAAATTAAAAAAGGGAACATACACAATTCCGGGTACAATTTATGTGCCGTCCAATGTTAAAATTGTCTGTGCAAATGGTGTTAAAATCAAAAAAACAAAAGCAACAGGAACGAAGAAAGTGAAAGCAACCAAATTTTTGTTCCAAATGATTTCAGAGGAAAAGGCATCGGGAAAACAGAATACAGGAAAATATGCGGCATCAAAAAATGCATCCATTCAAGGAAATGGGAAAGTGATTTTTGATTTAGGAAATGTGAATGGAGCAACGGCAGTTTTTGTCGGTCATGCATCCGGTATTACAGTGAATGGCGTGCGATTTCGAAATAAAAAGGGCGGCAGTTATATTTGGATTGAAGGTTCTAAAAATATTTCGGTACAGCAATGTGTCTTTGAACGAAAAAAAGACGTGTCCGGTTTGAAGAATCGAATGGCTGTAAGGCTTGAAACAAGTAATCAGACAACATCGGATTTTTCTGGTAAATGGTATAAAAAAGACAATACTGTGAACAAAAAAATAAAGATTGCAAATAATCAATTTTTAGGGGCGGATGTTGGCATTGGTACGACAAAATCAGTCGTAATAGAAAAAAATAAACAAACAAAAGAATATTATCAGACAGGCATTACTATTTCAGAAAATACGTTTACGAATACGAAAAAAACTCCAATATACGCTGTATTATGGAAGAAACCGGCAATCAAAAAGAATGTAGTGAAAAGAAGTTCGGCGGAAAAACGCGCTGGTGCGGGAATGTTTGGTTTTGGAGTAGAAGAACCGTCCTTTACAGCAAATCAAATTAGTGGGTGTTCTTATGCTGCGAAATTTGATACAGCAAAAAATACGGGCAAAGGAAAAAAATTTGCTTCCGTTATGTCTGTGATAGGAACAACTGCAGCTAATAAAATAGCAGCTACGAAAGTGGATGATTTAACACATTATTATGTACCCAATAAGGCGGTAAGAATTCTTTATTTTCGTAATAAAACGGATAAAAATTTTACAATTACGACAGCTGTTGTACCATATCGGGAAAAATACACGGATGCCTCTGATTTTACAAAAAGGAAAGTGTATTATACATTTATGTCTTATATGGAACAGCTTGAGTATGCCGGTGGTGGAACGATTACTGTCAAGGCCGGCAATTACGAGGTGACTAATAATATCTGCATTCCGTCCAATGTGACGTTACAGCTGGAAAATGGTGTGACATTTACGAAAAAAGGAACGACGGCAACCGATATTTGTTATGCCAAATCCATTTTTACTATTGTGCCACCATCAAAAGATGGTACGGTTAAAACAATTTCCGGTTACAATGGTTCGCATGATGTGAAAATTATAGGAACGGGAACGGTTCGAATGAACTGTGCGAATGTGAAAAATTGTATGGCACTTGTTATGGGACATGCAAGGAATGTAACAATCGAGGGAATTACATTTCAAAACGAATATGGTTCGCATTTTATGGAATTAAATTCTTCTTGGAATGTAACGATTCAGAAGTGTACATTTGAAGGGTTTAAGGTGCTTGATAAAAAAAGTTACAAAGAATGTATCAATGTGGATGGCACAGATTTGAATACTGACGGATTTAATTATGATTGGTCAACTCATGACAAGACAACGTGCAAAAATATTTTGATACAGAACACTACTTTTAAAAATATTGGAACTGCGATTGGCAGTCATACGTATTCTGCGAACGGTCAGAAACAGCTTTATCATGAAAATGTAAAAATTTTAAATAATACATTTGACGGCACTTATAATGCAGCAATTCGAGCACTGAATTGGAAAGATACTGTGATTTCCGGGAATTCTTTTTTGCGGATACAGGCATTAGAAGATGGCGTGTTAAATGCAAATGGAAATCAAACGAAATATGTGGCGCTTCTTTTAAGAGGTGTGGTAAATCCAATGGTGACAGGAAATGTGTTTGAGGATTGTTTGTATTATCCGATCCGTGTTGTAATGCGTGATTCTGCCTCGGTTGAGGGAGCTGTGAAAGCAGGATATGGTGACACGGAATCCTCTATTTCAGATGCAAATTGGAATGCGATGCAGAAAAATACAGTAACAAACGTTGCGGAAAAATATCAAAAAATTGTTGTGCGTGAAAATAATGACCAGTCAGACTCGGATGCAGAGAAAAAAGCGTTTTTGCAGTAATTGACAAGCCGGCGGTGTTACGCTATAATTAAATGATGTTAAATTCGTAGGAGGTAAGACCATGGCTGAAACAAAGAAAAATATTTTGACGTATGAAGGTTTGAAAGCGTTAGAGGATGAACTTCATGAATTGAAGA
>CALELW010000016.1 GCA_937902905.1 uncultured Clostridium sp.
CATAGGGAAGTTTGCGGAATGTCGATATTAAATTGGCGTTTCGTTTCTCTTGTTATAATTGTTTTTTAGTTGCAACTCTGTTATAGCACCATTCACAAAATTCGTCAAGAGGGGGAAAAGAAAAAAATCGGCAGCCTACTGCCGCCGATAATATTCTATCCCATCTTCCGGTCGAAAATACGTCCGCAAATACCCCTGTGGCGAAACCACAACAAAATCGTTGGTCTCTTCCAGATAATATACGTCGTCTCCATCTTCCTGCGTTTTATGCAGTGCTTCCTCATTTAAAATCACCGCATTGGCAGCCGCCAGATACTCCTCCGCCGATGCGTATCCCATCGCTTTGCCATGTTTTTCATAATGCTCCTTTAACTTTTCATCACTTTGAAAAAGAACTGCTTTTTGTATGCTCGAATTCGGATTCTCTGTAACCTGCGTTATCTTAGTTTGTTTCGGTGTACTGCTTTCCGGCTTCCGCACAAACGAAAGATAAACAAATGTAAGTGCAATCAAAAGAATTAAAGTCGTAACCGGCACCTGCCTCATAGCATTTTTCCGGCGTTTTCTTCTCTCTTTCCCTCTCGGAACAACCGCTTCATTTTTCTCAATGCGGTTTCGCTTCCTACATTCCTTGCAGCGCTTTGGAAGAGAAAGATTTTTCTCTTCATAAAAATCTTTCTCCGCCTCGGATAATTCAAATTTTTTTCCACACTGAACACAGGTATACCACATGTTCCTCATTTCCTTTCCATCGGATTCGTTGCAAAAACCTAGAATTTATTAATTTCTTCCGATTCATCATCGTTTTTGCGAATCCCGCGAATCGTCACATAATAGCTGACTTTATCGTTCACTTTCACAAGAACGCGCTCGCCCACGCGGTGTTTCAAAAGCGCTTTCCCCATCGGCGAATCAATGCTTATCATCTGATTCAGCGCATCACTTCGGACTGTTGTGACAATTTTATATTCCTCTTCCATGCCATCATCCTCAAAATGCACCGTCACCAAATCATTCAGCCCGACTTCATCCTCACCGGATTCATCCTCGACAATCTGCGCCGTCTTAATCATCCGCTCCAAATAGCGGATGCGGCTCTCATTTTCATTCTTAAACTTTTTTGCCGCCTTGTATTCAAAATTTTCGCTCAGGTCGCCATGCGCCCTTGCCTCTTTGACATCTTCCAATGCTTCTTTGCGCACCACCAACTTGCGGTGCTCGACTTCCTGCTCCATTTTCTCAATGTCTTTTTTCGTCAATTTATCATACATCGAAAAAGCCTCCCTTTTTTAGACCTGCAGTTTTTGGAGAAATGCTTTTGTTCTCTCATTTTTCGGATTGTCAATTACTTCTTCCGGACGGCCCTCTTCTACTACTTTACCGCCATCCATGAAAATCACACGGTCGGAAACCGCTCTCGCAAAATCAATCTCATGCGTAACAATAACCATCGTCATTTTCTCTGCCGCAAGTCCTTTTAATACACGTAAAATCTCTGCGGTAATCTCCGGGTCAAGTGCACTTGTCGGCTCATCAAAATACAGCATTTTCGGACGCAGTGCAAGTGCTCTCGCAATCGCAACACGCTGTTTTTGTCCGCCCGACAGCTCACACGGATACGCATCTTCTTTTCCTTCCAGTCCCATTTTCGCAAGCAGAGCACGTGCCTCTTTCTCCACTTCCTGTTTCGGACGCTTCTGATTTTTCACCGGCGCATCCATTACATTTTTCAATACGGAAAAATGCGGGAACAAATTAAAGTCCTGAAAAACCAAACCAAAATTTGACTGCGCCTCCAAAATCTTTGCGCGCTCCGGTTTTTTTGCATTTCCTGCGGCATCATTTTCCACATAAACTTTCCCGCCGTACGCAATGCTTCCGGAATCAATCTGCTCTAAAAATGTTGCGCAGCGAAGTAACGTCGATTTACCGGAACCGGATGGACCAAGAATCGAAACGACTTCTCCCTCTTCTACCGCAAGGCTGATATCCTGCAGCACTTCTACATCTTTACCAAAACTCTTTTTAATATTCTTTATTTCTAAAATACTCATGCCGTAGCTCCTTTCCCTTAGCGGTAATAATCCAGTTTCTTCTCAATAGCTTCCATCACAAAGGCAACCACAAAGTTAAATATATAATAGAATAAACCGGCAATAAACAGTGGCATAAGCGAAGCCTGTGCCGATGCAATCTGTTTTGCCATCGTAAACATTTCCGTGTAAGCAATGGCAAATGCCAAAGAAGTATCTTTAACCAGCGTAATTACTTCATTGGTTACCGGCGGCATAACGCGTTTCACCATCTGTGGGAAAATAATACGGAAAAACGTCTGGCGTCTGCCGTATCCCATGACCTGTGCCGCTTCGCGCTGTCCCTGCGGAATACTCTGAATACCGGAACGGTAAATCTCTGCGAAATACGCCGCATAATTCAGGGAAAATCCAATGATAACCGCATACAAACGATACATGTAAGGTGTTGAAATTCCGAACACATAGTACGGAGCAAAGAACACAACCAAAAGCTGTAACATCAACGGCGTACCACGCATAATCGAAATGTAAATTTTTGCAATCCACCGAAGCAGAGCAAACCGTGACATTCTCACTGCCGCAATCAAAAGTCCAAGCGGAAGCGAGAACAACAACGTGAATACAAAGATGGACAGCGTAGCTAACATACCACTGCCTAACTGCTTCATAATAAACCAGATACCACCCTTATTTGCTTTTACGCCATCCGATTTTTCTGTCGTCTTATCATTCTTTTTCTGTATTTTTGAAAAATCAACATACGGAACTTTTCCGCCATCTATGTATGTCGTGTCCTTTTCCGAAAGACACGCACTATCCTTGAGTCCCCACTTGTTTACAATCTGCTCAAATGTTCCATCCGCTAACATCGTAAGCAAAGTCTTCTGCACTTCATCACGAAGTTTCGTATTTCCTTTTTTGAAACCAATTCCGTACTCTTCCGAAGAAAGACGCTCATCTAACATACGGAAATTATCACCCTTTGCGGACATCTGATAAGAAGCAACGCCGATATCCATCGCAATCGCATCCACCATACCACTTTCCAGATTCATAAATGCAGAATTGTAATCGGCTACCTGCTGCAAATCTTTCAAAGAAGCCGCTAACTTTTTATTTTCTTTTGTCGCATCATCTCCGGTCAGAGCAGCGAGCGCTGACGAATCACTCTGCACAATTAACCGCTTACCCTTCAAATCGGATAACTTATGAACATTTGAATCCTTTTTTACGATGACAACCTGCGAGTTATCCACATAGGCTGTTGACCACGTGTAATCATCCTCACGTCCATTCATTGTAAATCCATTCCAGATACACGAAATCGCACCCGTCGCAAGTTCCGAATCCTTGGAATCCCAGGCAATCGGGCGTTTTACTAATTTCCAGTCATTTCTCTTGCAGACCTCTGCCGCTAAGTCTAAATCAAACCCGACATACTCTCCATTATCATCCATATATCCATATGGTGGAAACTCGGCATCAAACCCGACAATAAACTGTTTCTGCTCTGCTGCCTTTCCCATCGGTGCCACCACCATCATTGCCACAACGCCAATGATAAGAACCGCAAACCATGCAGCAAACCACGCACTTCTCTTTTTCATGAAAATCCTCCTTCTGTTGTGTTTCAAAGTAATAGTTTTATTTTACCATGAAGTGGTGGTCGTAACAAGTAAGGAATCTCTTTTTTTCAGTTTCTGTGCCATCTGCCGTTACAGCAATCTCCTCTCCACATACAGATTTCCATTTTTTCTTGCATCCATATACCATTTCACAAGAGAAATTTCATCTCCCTCCAATTCAAGGCACGTAATCTGATAAGGATGCACACAGCTTCCCGAGTTGATATAGAAGGAATCCGGATACTGATTCATCGGACGGTGCGTGTGTCCGGTAATCAACGTCTTTCCCCGCTGCACCGCCCACTCCGAGAGCCGCCGCTCCGTACGCTGTTTAGCCGAATAATTCTTTGCCGCACTTGTGGGATCCAAAACACCAATTTGCTCTAACGGTTTCCACACATAGCGCACAAGAAAACGATTTACCTGCCACAACGTTGAATTCATCAAAGAAGCCTGATGCCCATGCGTCATGTAAATATCCGTATTTTTTTCATAATTTCTTAAAATTAAGCCCGAATAAAATGAAACATTAGGAAAAAGAGGCTCGTGGCACTGCTTTGTCACGCTGTAAAATAACTGGCACTTCTTATTACAAAACGAGGCATTCTTTTTCACCATATCATGATTACCGTATACCATATATAATCGGTCATCCCGGTAAAATAATGCAAGCTGCTCAAATGCCCGGTTGTGCACTTCCAAAATCTGCTCCATCTTGCGGTTTTCCCACAATTCGTCGCCATCCCCCAGTTCCACATACGTGTACTGCATCCGGTTATAGTGCCGCAGAGCCGCCAAATACAAATGCTCATTTTTTATAAAGTTGTCATTGTTATTCCCACTGCCCCGGTGGCAGTCACTAAACACCACATACTTGTGATTGTCATCCAGAGGCAGAACGGGAACATTTTCAAATGCCTGATCCAATCGTTTCTGATAACTCATCGACATCTCCTTACTTTTTTTAACTGCTTGGAAAAATGACGTAACAAATGCCGTAAAAATCTTGGCAAGTAAAAATATAAATACAAAATCCGGTCTAAATTCGTGCACACACACCTTGTAAGAAAACGGAACAAACGGCAGTACACACGGTTTTTAAACTGCATTACACTTCTTACAAACCGCTGCCATAATGTGAAATGTCTGCTTCCTTCCGGCACATGAAAGAAAATCGAGCGGCAGGACCAGAAAATATCCGTTTCTTTTATCCCACCTTCAATCAGTGCTTCGCAAAGTTTTCTTCCAAACTCATAATTTCGGAAATGAACCGACACATCCATGGATAACTCCTGTGGTCTCGAAAAATTTCCGGGGTCAAATACCGTAAGCCACCAGTGCCTCTTATCCAGACAGGCAATCCGCTTGCCATCTTTCCACAGCGTAACAGACATATCCAACCAGTCTGACTCACCCGCCGCACGGAAAAGCGTTTTCTTATAATCACTCTTTTTCACAATTCCATCTGCATAGTAAAGTCCAATTTCGCATCCGGTACAAATTCCATACTGCCCTTTCCAAATCTGGACTAACCAAGTCCTTCCTTCATAATCAAAATATATTGGATAGGAATCAAATACCATTGACAAATACGGTGCCGCACGATTATAAGCATCCAAATACCCGAACGCCTTCTGCCACGCATCCGTCCGGCTGCTTATCACATCCCACCGGCTCTCATAATAAAAACCAAGCGGTTCAAGCAGAGAATTCAGCAGATTTTCCTTTTCACATGGATTCATGCACGCAAGCCGGCAGAGAATTTTTTTCTTCTTCCTGCGAGAAAACAAAATCACAAACACAAAACTAATAAGAACCAAAATTCCAAACAAAAAATACATCGTATAACCTCAACTCTTTTGTTAGTCACTATCAATATATGTTAAAATGTCGAAAAATGTCACCTTGAATTCTGAGATACTGTAAATTTTTAATTATTTGAAGGGCAGGGGTTCGATGCTAAATTATTTTGCTTTCCAGTAAGCTGGCAGAAAAACTTTGTGACTCGTGGGTTTTGAATACGTCAGTAGGAGGCACTGGTAGTTTCAGTGCCCCTACTGTTACGTATTCAACTAGCGAAAGCGCCCACGTGACGCAAAATTTTTCTGCCAAATTACGGAAACAAAAAAATATCACCGCCCCCCGCCCTTCAAATAACCAAAAATTTCCTCTTGACAACCAAAAACGATAGTGCTATATTTTCATGTAAATAAAGAACAAATGCTATGAACAGAACAAAACATCATAAACTTCATGCATTTCAGAGAGCCGTCGGCTGGTGCGAGACGGTATGCAATTTATGTTGTCATCCTCTGCGAGCAGTATACCGAAAACTTTTAAAGCGAGTAAGTATCACCGGTTTTCCCGTTATCGAAAATCTTATTGCTGATAGTAATATCAAAGATAGGACTGAGCGGTCGCCGCAGGCGGCAAACAAAGTGGTATCGCGGAAGTTTCAGACTTTCGTCTTTCAATGTATGAAAAGTACATTAGAGGACGGGGTCTTTTTTTATTGCCGCTTCCGTATCATACAATATAGCTCTTTGGAGCAGAGAGAATGGAGGAATTCTTATGAATGGATTAGTAATTGTATTAATTGGTATTGTGGCACTGGGTGCCGGTTACCTCTTCTACGGCAGATGGCTTGCCAAGAAATGGGGACTGGATGCTAAAGCAAAAACACCGGCCTACACAAAAGAAGACGGACAGGATTATGTTCCATCTTCCAAGTTCACCGTATTTTCCCATCAGTTTTCATCGATTGCAGGTGCCGGTCCTGTCACGGGTCCTATCCTCGCTTCCGTATTCGGCTGGGTACCGGTTCTTCTGTGGCTGATTGTCGGCGGATTGTTCTTCGGTGCCGTACAGGACTTTGGTGCTCTTTACGCATCGGTTAAGAATGAAGGAAAATCGATGGGTATGATTATTGAAAAATACATAGGTAAAACCGGTAGAAAATTGTTCATGCTGTTTTGCTGGTTATTTACTTTATTAGTAATTGCCGCTTTCACCGACATGGTTGCCGGAACATTCGTCGGCACAGGAGAAGGAATCACCGGTACTGCAAAAGCATACGCGGATTCTGCTGCCGCTTCCATTTCCATGTTGTTTATCGTTGTTGCTATCGTCTTTGGTATCATTCAGAAAAGCGTTGGCAAAATGAATGAAATTGTAAAGGCACTCGTTGCTATTGGTTTACTTGTTGTTATGTTTGCCGTTGGTATGCATTTTCCGATTTACGCAAGCAAAGATGCCTGGATTTACATCATCATGGCTTATCTGTTTTTGGCTTCCGTACTTCCGATGTGGCTTCTTATGCAGCCAAGAGATTATATGACAACATTCATGCTTTTAGGTATGATTGTTGGTGCAGTTGCCGGTGTCGCTGTTGCCCATCCGGCTATGAAGTTAAATGCCTTTAATGGTTTCTCCATCACAGGAGCAGCCGGCACAAGCACTTTGTTCCCGACACTTTTTGTAACCATTGCCTGCGGTGCCGTTTCCGGTTTCCACAGTCTGGTATCATCCGGAACTTCTTCAAAAACCGTCAGCAATGAAAAAGATATGCCAATGATTGGCTATGGTGCCATGGTTGTAGAATCTCTTCTCGGTATCGTTGCCCTCGTCGTTGTCGGCGCTGTTGCCGTAAATGGTTCCGCACCGGAAGGTACACCATTTGCCATCTTCTCAACCGGTGTTGCCGGATTCCTTGAGAAATTCGGTGTTCCGGTACAGGTTGCTACCGTATTTATGACAATGTGTGTTTCCGCTCTGGCACTTACTTCCCTCGACTCCGTTGCTCGAATCGGAAGAATGTCATTCCAAGAATTGTTCTACTTAGATACTACAGACCCATCCGAGATGAAACCTTGGCGCAGACTTTTAACAAACAAATATTTCGCCACCGTTATCACACTGTTCTTCGGTTACCTTCTGACACTGGGCGGTTATAACAATGTATGGCCACTGTTCGGTTCTGCAAACCAGCTGCTTGCCGCACTTGTACTGATTGCGCTGGCTGTATTCTTAAAAACAACCGGACGTACCGGATGGACCTTGTATGCACCAATGTTTATCATGCTTGCCGTAACCTTTACCGCTTTGGTTCAGAAAACAATTGCTCTTGTGCAGAACACATTAGCAGGCAATGCAACCTTCTTAGTTGATGGACTTCAGTTCATCGTTGCCATTCTTCTGATGGTACTTGGTGTTCTGGTTGCATTTAGTTGTCTGAAGAAACTTTTCGGTCATGAGAAAAAAGCAGAAGCATAATTATAAAGATATAACCCCTTCTCTTTCTTGAATTTAAGAGAAGGGGTTTTTTGTTTTTACTGCAATTCTTTCTCCAATATCTCATACTCACTTTTACTAATTGGATACATTTTTACGATTTGCGAAAATTTCTGTTCTAATTTCTGTTCTTTCAAAACCGCTACTGCATATACTCCATATTTTTTTAACTGCTTCGCCTTAGCCGCTTCATCCAGTTTGCTATTTATTAACACATCTATTTTTTCTTTTGCTGTCTTTTTAAACCTTTTCCAGGAGTCACCAAATTCGCTTGCCGTTGCCCACTGTAAGTCCTTATCTTCTTTTAAATTACACTCTGTAATATCTTCAATTGCAATTGCTGTAATATATCCCAGCAATCCATCTCCGTACTGATTCTCATTAATCTTTTTTTCCAATATTGGTAAAATACTAATTCCCTTGCTAACCAAGCGATCATAATATGAATTGTTTTTTACATACTCGTATGGATTAGAACTCATTGCCAAGTTTTCATTTTTCTCAACCGCTTGATTTATGATTTCTTCTATTCCAGTGTAATCCTCTTCAACTTGCTTTGCCAAAGATTTAGTTGGCTGCGTCTTTCCATTAAATAAAAATATCGCACCACATATGGCAGCAATTAGCACTATACTTCCACCTATCAGAATTCTTTTTTTTCGTTTCATCATTTTATTTAAACCTCCTATTTTTCTATGCAGTTGGACACTTAGAAGCACAATTTTGAGTATTTCTATGTGCTATAAATGATATTGCCCCATACAAACCATTTTTCTTATATGGATTTCTTGATTTATGAGTGAATAATTCGCATTGACCCCATTTTGCAACACAGGCAATATTTTTTCCTAATGTATTTCCATTAATTTTTGTTGTTCTTGCAAAGTGAGTTACTTTTCCTTGTGTATTTGCACTTATTTTTTAACCAATTTTTTGCTTGTTGAATTGTCGGGTTACTTGTTCCCCAAGGCCAATACCATTGTGTATTATTTCCCATTGCATATGCCAAACAATTATAATCATTATATCCTCCTTTCTTGCGTCCTTAAATTCTAAGCGTTTACGAAACGCTACGAGCCGCATAAATACGGCATCTCTCAGTTACTAACAGTAGTTGTCTGCATTTCATCTTTATTTGCAATTACCTATATTTATGCTATATTAATTATGAACCATTAAGTTTGCGTTCTTTTCGGTATACCACTACCATATGAAAAGAACGCTTTTTTCAATTAACACTCTGTAAATCGTACCCGAATACATTCTGTCACCTCCCTTACTCACTTATCATAACATATAATCATCCGTAAAAAACAAAACCGGCACGAATGGTCATTTTTCGTCCCTAAACGGTCAAAATCATCTCCATTTGAGGCTCTCTAATTACTATAACGTTTCAAACAAAGAAAATCTGACCAAAAAATTGACAGATTAAATATTTCAAGTTAGAATAGAAAAGGCGGCAGGATTTCTCCTGTCGCCACACTTAGGCAGATGTAGTTCATCGGTAGAACGCCAGCTTCCCAAGCTGGAGAGGCGGGTTCGATTCCCGTCATCTGCTTTAATATTTTTCAACTTCCGGGTCACTCTCTTCCCACACGATTTCATCTTCAACAAACCCGTGTTTCTTTTTATGTCTCACAATTAATTTGAGAATAAATCCGCTCGCAAACACAAGCGCCGATACAAGCCATCCGGCAAGGCACTCTGCCCACAAAGCATAACCATAATGACCGCCTTTCTGCACAAACAAAACGTACAGATTCCACACAAACAAAATCAATAATGTCGCTGGCGCAATGTAACGAATCGCAAGACGAATCCACATACGAGGCATTTTAAATTTCTTTGTATTTCGGTTAATCTGCTGCCACACTTTATCAATCTGAAAGCACCAGCCAACTGCAATACATTCCAAAATTCCGATTACAATCAAGTTAATCTGATTTGTCCAGTTATCCACAATATCAAGCCATGCTACACCGGCACGTGTCGCATACAATAAAGAAATAACAGCACTGATTACACAGACCCACCGTGTCACCTTCTTTGGATTCAAATGGAACTTATCTGCCACCGATGCCGACACACCCTCGATAATCGAAAAGGCTGAATCAATCGCAAGCGTTACTAACATCAGGTAAAAAATAGCACCAAACAACGCATTAAACCAGCCGATATCCGTAAGATTTACAATTGCCTGCGGGTATACGATAAATGCTGTTGCAATTCCGGAATCCGTAATCGAATCAAGCATCCCAACACCGCCCATTGTGGAAAACATAACGATACCTGACAAAATGCTGACTGCGGCATCCGAAAGCGCAATAATTACACAGTCTTTTGCAACATTTGCCGACTCGCCAAGATAAGAACCATATGCAAACATAATTGCCATCATAATCGATAAACTGTAAAATACCTGTCCAATGGCATCAATCCACAAACTTGGGTCTTCAAAAGCACTCACACTTGGAATGAAAAACAGCCTGAGACCTTCACCGGCACCTGACATCGTACATCCTTTGATTGCCATAATGACAAGCAGAATGACCGGAAGAAATACGGTATACTTTACAACTTTACCCACACTGCTTGCACCATTTCGGATACAATAGTAAATCGCTGCCCAAGCCACGATAACAGAAAGCAGTACCGGAATCGGAATACTAAAACCTTTGATATCCCATGTTGTCTGTGTTACATCGGCAAAAAGATTCTGCGCCGCATTTACATCTCCTGTCATGCCCGCAAATTTTACCGAGCATACCGTCATCAAAATTACCCATGCGAAAACAACTGCATAATAGGTAGAAATAACAAATGCATTTGATGTTGCTGCCCATCCGATAAACTCTGTCTTTTTATTAATTCCCCGCATACTTTCGCCGGCACCGCGGTGGAATTTACGTGCAACGGAAACCTCCATCATCAGAAGTGGAATTCCGACAACAAACAGCGCAACTAAGTAAATTAACAAAAATGTTCCGCCTCCGTGCTTTGCGGCAAGTCCCGGAAAACGCCACGCATTTCCAAGTCCAACGGCTGAACCAATCGCCGCTAAAATAAATGTTGCCTGAGATGACCACTTTGACCTTTTTTCATGTTTCATAACAATCTCCTTTTCTAATCCTCTACAATATTACTAATCCAGACTCCCTTTTGAATCAGGATATATCCCACAGCAAGTTTGATTAAATCTGCTGCCTGTACAATCGCATATACGCCCAGAATGGAAAGACCTGTGTAATAGCATAATACCGCCGCAATCGGAAGCGGTACAACCCACGAATACACACTGTCAAACAAAAACGTGATAAATGTTTTTCCCCCGGAACGGACGGTAAAATAAAGAGCATTTAAAACACCCTGCACCGGGAAAAACAATGCCGTGATAATAATAAACCACGTTCCGTAATTTCGCACCTGGCTCGTTGTATCATACAAATTCGGGAAAACTCCCGAAATGGAAACTAAAAGTATCGTAAGTCCCACACAAATTACACCTGCAAATTTCATCAGTGAGTACGCATTTTTCTTTGCCTTGTCGTATTCGCCCGCTCCGAGTGTCTGACCGCTCAAAATACCAACGGCGGAGCCGAGAGAAATAAATACAACATTTAAAAGGTTGCAAATGGCATTGGAAATCTGAAGTCCTGCCACAATTTCCAACCCCCGTGTCGAATAGCACTGTGTCAGCGCCGCAATGCTGCCCGCCCACAAAAACTCGTTTAAGAAAATAGGAAGTCCTTTTTTTATCATTTCTCCCATAATTGCCTTCGGCACAAGAAGCGTCCGGTACAATCCATTGATAAATGTAATTTCCTTCTTTTTGCAGTGCGTCCAGATAACCACGACTAACATCTCAACCACACGTGCCATCAATGTAGCAATTGCTGCTCCCCTCACTCCAAGCTCAGGAAAACCAAATTTTCCGTAAATAAGAAAATAGTTAAATACCACATCAATAACCACAGATGCAATGCCGGCTATCATCGGCTTTATGCTTTCGCCGGTCTCTCTAAGACTGCTCGCATAAATCTGCGTCACGCCAAACGGAACAAAAGTAAATAACATAATCGCGAGATATTCTTTTGCATATGACATCGTAAGCGACGCATTCACAATCTGGCTTTCTCCATGGAGATAAAGTCCGATTAGATTCTCTCCTGCCAGTAAAAAAAGCAGAAGCCCGGCAATAATACATACTCCGCAAACCCACATTTTCATGCGGACCGCATTACGGAATCCCTCTTCGTTTCCCTGTCCATAATACTGGGCTGCATAGATACCGGGACCCGATATTCCTCCGAAAATAGCAAGATTAAAAACAAAAATAAGCTGTCCGACAATCGAGACAGCCGTCATCGCTTCCGTTCCCAGATTACCAACCATCACATTATCGATTAACCCGACCATGTTGGTAATACCGTTTTGTATCATCATCGGAATCGCAAGTTTCAACGCCCTTTTGTATATCGTTTGATTTTTCACTTCTTTTGCACCTCTTAGTTCTTCCCATCTACCAGCCGCATCTTCCGCAGTTTTCGCAATGCGTACATTCCACTTTGTGAATCTTTGCCTCCCAGTCGCACACCTCGATTTTCTTATCATTTAGATCGACTTCCCTCTGCTGGTATTTTGTCGCAATCTGTATTCTATCTTCCGCAAGCAAATTAATCGTGAGTGGGTAAATCGTAATTTCTTCCGGCCGCATACAGTTTTGAAAAATCACCGGCGAAAAAACTTCCCATTTACCGCTTTTTTCATCGAAAATCCGCAACTGTTTTTCTTTCGTAATTATTTTACTATCATACCACAAATCCTTCAGTGGGGAAAGCACAAATTTCCCCTTTTTTTGCATGCGCTCATATTCGTAAAAAACAGCCTTTTGAGGCACTAAAATTTCACAGGTTTTTTCCACAAATTCTTCTTCCGAAAACATAGGAAAAAAAGTGTCTCCTTCTATCTTTTGTAAAAGCTTAGTTACATATATTTTATCGGTATCCCTAAGCGCTTCTTCATATACCGACGCCCCGCCGCATATAAAGATGTCCCGCCCGGTGTTTTTTTCTTTTTCCCATACTTCTTCTAAACTTTGCACCGTGTGGCAGTTTTCCAGTTCAACCTTTTTCGTGCCGGACAAAAGATATGTCATCCGCCCAGGTAACGGATGCCCAATCTCATCATATGTGCGGCGTCCCATCACAATGGCATTTCCCATCGTCAGCTTTTGAAATTTTTTTCTATCCTCCGGCAAATCCCACGGTATTTTTCCCTTTCTGCCAATCACCCGGTTCTCACTCATCGCCACAATAATCGCTATCATCGGTTACCCCTTCTCTCAAACTGTATCATCATATTCTCTCACCCTATCGCATCACATGACATTTGTCAAGTATCGTGACAAATGTACTTATATTTTCAATATACCTTGACAGACGAGGTATATTATGATTTAATAGCACTAACAAAACATGAAGGGAGGATTGTTCATGTCAATTGCATCGGACTTGATTCGAGGACATACCGATACCATCATTCTTGCCCAGCTTTTGCAGGAGGACAGTTACGGATATAAGATTAATAAACGGATTCAGGAACTTACGCAAAATGAGTATGAACTAAAAGAAGCTACTTTATATACCGCATTCCGGCGGCTTGAAGAAGCCGGTTACATCTGTTCTTACTGGGGAAATGAAAATACCGGTGCCAGAAGACGTTATTATACCATTACACCGGAGGGCCGCAATGCCTACCGGAAGTTATGCAGCGAATGGGAGATTGCAAAGGGATTTATTGACGTTTTGATTCATTCGGAACCGTCAAATTCCAAACAAGTATAATGAAATGGCACAATCTATTTTATAAGGAGGATTTTATGGAGAACAAATTACGAGCTTACATGGACCATTTATTTCAGGATGTTCCAAATACGAAAAAAGCAGTTGAAGTAAAAGAAGAAATTTTGCAAAATATTGTGGACAAATACCACGACCTTGTGGCAGAGGGGAAATCAGAGGAAGCCGCTTACAACATTGCCATTGCAAGCATTGGTGATTTGGATGAACTTCTTGCTTCCCTGAAAGATTCGTCCCAGACGCCAAACCAAATGGACTCGGAATATTATATGGCATGGCGGAAAAAGTCAGCCATCCGCATTTCCATCGCCATCATGCTTTATATTTTGTGTGTTACGCCGCCAATTATTACAGACAGTCTGCATCTGCCGGACGCCATTGGTGCTTGTGGTCTTTTTGTTTTTATTGCCATCGCAACCGGAATTATTATTTACAATTCCATGACAAAACCGCGTTATACCAAAATGGACGACACTTTTATGGAAGATT
Source organism: uncultured Clostridium sp. (assembly GCA_937902905.1). Lineage (GTDB taxonomy): Bacteria > Bacillota > Clostridia > Lachnospirales > Lachnospiraceae > Eubacterium_F. The sequence goes on from CALELW010000016.1 coordinate 14,302, forward strand.
TCAAGGAGTGGCAGAGTAAAAATGACACGAATAAGCAGGCAATGCGTGCAATTAAAAGTGCTTTGTGGGTATTCATTACCGCCCTGTATTTTGTGATTAGTTTTACTACTATGGCATGGCATATTTCATGGGTTATCTTCTTAATTGGTGCCGCACTTGAATCCATTATCAAAGCTGTTTTTGAGCTGAAAGCAAATTAGGAGGGACCGACTATGAAAAAGAAAACTGCCATCTGGATAAAGATTATTGTACTTGGCATTTTGACACTCGCCCTCATCGGTATTTTAATTGTGGGAATTCTTGGCAACACCTTCCGCAACTTTCCGATATTTGGCTCTTTTTCCAGCTATGACAATGCCGATTTGTATCAGGTGGGAAATGCTGATATTTCTGCATCCGAACTATCCAGTCTTTCCATCGACTGGGTAAGCGGCTCCGTAAAAGTTGATGTTTATGACGGAAATGTTATTCAGATTCGAGAAGATGGTGCAAGCGACCTATCGGATAGTGACAAAGCTCATTATTATTACCACGATGGAACTTTAGATGTCCGCTACCGGGAAAGCGGTAACTTCTTTTCTTTCTTCCGCAGCTTGGGAAGAAAAAATCTGGAAATTTTGATTCCACGTTCACTCGCTTCCAATTTGTCGGAGATTTCCGGTGATGTAGTGAGTGCCGACACAACAATTAATGGTCTTTCCACAAAGAATTTTTATCTAGATACCGTAAGTGGAAACCTTACCTTTAATGGAAGCGCAGAACGGATTAACAGTGACAGCGTAAGTGGCGACTGCCGTATTACTTCATCCGTCACACCGCAAAAAATTGACATGGAAAGTGTCAGCGGTGACATTTCGGTTTCAATTCCAAGTAACTCTGAATTTGAGGCGGAAAACGATTCCGTTTCCGGGGATTTAACTTGTAGTTTTGCCGGAACTAAAAAAGATGATAAGTTTGTCTGCGGCTCAGGCATTAACCGCTATGATTTTGACACCGTCAGCGGGGATGTGGAGATTTTGCCGGCAGGGTGATGTGGGTTTATTTAGTTTTCGTAATTCAGAAAAAACTTTGCGCCCACAAGACGCAAAGTTTTTCTACTGATTTACGGAAACTTGTCAAATGTCATCGAGCATATGACACATCCTACTTCTTAATCTTTACCTTCTTTACCTTACTTGCTTTACCGAATACCTTAACAGCACCCTTTCCTTTTTTGTACGCAATTACTTTAACATAATATGTCTTGCCTTTTTTCAGGCGGGAAATTGTTACCTTTTTTGCAGAAGTCCATTTCGTTTTTGCCTTTTTAAACTTCTTATTTGTTGCATACATAACTTTATATCCGGACGCACCCTTTACTGCCTTAATGGTAACAACCATTTTCTTTTTCGCTTTATTCTTAAGTTTCTTAATGGTTGCTTTGCCGACCGTAATTTTAGGAGCTGGAGTTTTTGTCGCTGCTGGCTTTTTCGTTACTGTCGGTTTCTTTGTTGGAATAGGTGTCACCGCCGGCTTCTTCGTTGGTGCAGGTGTAGCCGTTGGTTTCACTGTACTTTCGCTGGAATTATAGTCTTTTAATGTGTACTCAATGGAGCCTGAAACAGCAAGTTCGACAGGATATGTTTTGCTCTCCTCGCCATTTAACGCAACATTGATTTGTTTGCTGCTTGTTCCATTGGATATCTTAATACCTTTTTTAATTGCGGTTTCATACTGATTGGTAACCTTAACTGCAATTATCTTTCCATTTTCAATAATTGCATCATAAACCAGCTGTGTATCATAAAGTTTGGACGGTTTGATGATACTAAATGAGGTACTGTTATCTACCACATTTAATTCATCCATAGCACCATCACTGCCATAAGCAGCCGCATTCATCGACAAAGCAATTGCATCCGCATCGTCTTTGAATGTTGGTTTATAGCCAAACTGAAGAATGTACTCTCCTTTATTCACTGCCTCGATGGCTTCTTTACCGGAAATTACAATCTGTTTTTTGTTACTATCCCATTTTGCTCCGGCTGAAATCGGATTTACCTTTACATTCTTTTGGTCTGCCATTGAATAGTCAATGCGCACGCTGTCATTTTCATCCATTGCAGTCGTACCTGCGTTACTGATAACTGCCTGCATAACTCTCTCGCCACCGGACAATGTCGACGTCACTTCCGGATTTGATACGACAAGGTCAGCACCAAGAAGCGTAAGTTTTGCCACCGCTTTTGCACCATTGTCTGCCTCAATATCAAATTCTTCGTTTTTCAATGTCTTGCCTAACGAATAGGTAAACTGAATCTGTCCGCTTTCACCGCTTTTCAGTGAGATTGGATAATTGTCATAAACTACATTTCCATTATTTTTAATTGTCACATTTTCTAGTGCTTTTCGTCCCGCATTTGTAAATGAAATGGTTACATTCACATTGCTTTCCGGAACAATATTCTGGTCAAATGCATTGGCAGTTTCATTTTCCAGCTCATTCTTAATCTGTTTTTTAGCAAAAATCAATCGAGCCGGCTGCTCCTCATCTTCATCTGAACCACTGCTTTGTTTTTGTGGCTGTGCGCAGGATACAACCGAGAATGAGTCACCATCTTTAGTGACGGTATCTCCTACCATGCTTTCGCTTTCTGAAGACGTACTGTTCATTTCATATTTTGTTGATAAGGTACTATCTTTTTTGTTTATGTATTTTACATAAGTATGATTCAGCGAATCATCTCCAATTGAGTACCAGTAAACCGCACTGTCATCAATGGTGTCGCCGCCTTTTGCAAAATCAAAGTTTTCTGCCACTTCGCCATTGTCATCAAGGGAGAAATCATTTGCGCTTCCACTCATATTAAATCCCTGAATTTTTACATATACTTTGCTTGTTTCCTCGCCCTTGTATTCCGACTGCTGCCATGCGGTTAAGAACATACCGTCATTGTCTGTTACATATTTTACTCTAGGCTGTGTTTCTCCGGCTTCATTACAAGTTACACGGTTTACACTTTTTACCTGTCCATTATCAATCACATAAGAATACAATTCACGATTTTTAAGTAAATCGGAACTTCCCATGCTGGCAAGAATCATAGCAGTTCCATCATCCGACATATCCATATCATATGCCTGAACACCTTTGATTTCTCCGCTTTCTAAGCACGCCGGGTCGGACCATTTTGTACCGTCATAGAAACTGAAGTACAATTTTTTCTCTCCCTGCATATCGTCTTTGACAGCACTTTCATCCATTGACTCAAGATTATAAGTATCGGACTGCCATACAACCATTGCCTTTCCATTTTTTACGGAAACTACCGGTGCCGTATCTGCTGCCTGATTATCTGTGAGTTTGGTGTGCTTTCCATTCACATATACGTGAATTTCACTGGAATTGGCACTTGTATTAAACTGGCTGCTTGAAATGTCATCGCTATTTTCCATTGCCGAATCATAAGTTACCGCATCAAAAGCTAACACTTCTAACTTGTCATCTTTGGCATAATCAATCGCGTTCACCGTCTGATTCTCGCCTTTTGTCCGCCAGTCGGTCATAACTTCCGGATCCGACCATTTTGCTCCATCATATTTACTTACCGCCGGATTAATGGTTCCCAAATCCTCCAGATTTTCGGTATACACCATCGCCATGCTTTCACCATCTTCTGCGGCAACAGGTGTTATATATGGATTGATATAATTCATCCAGTCTTCATCCGCCTTTGGCGCGATTTTCAAAAGCGATGATTTTGATTTTGTTTCCATACCGGCAAAATCTAACAAGTTTGGTCTGCCAACAGGAAATTTCTCCCAATCTCGATAACTTTTACCTTTGCTAAATCCGGTTCCTACAATTTTTTTCTTGTATTTTATAAATAACAGCTTAAATTCAAAATACAATCCAATATCACCGGAGAAATTCAAGTATCCGCCGTCATATGTTTTTGTTTTGTCTAGGTCCTTGAAAATCACGACACGGTGATTATACTCAACCGAAAGGTTGCCTTCTACGCCAAATTTTAATTTTACTACTTTACCGTCAAATCCAACACCGCCGCTGGCACCTACATATCCTTTTACTCCAACAAGGATATCGGTTACAAAATTATACTGGCTGGTCAGTTTCAAATTGTTTGTGCTGAAATCAAGTCCGACAAACTGGTTATGGTAAGAGTTTCCGCCTGAAACCAGCGCGTCAATGTTTGCACTGCATCCAACTTTCATTCCATAATACAGTGGAACAAAACCAACGACTACGTTGTTATTAAAACTAAATTCATACTGAATGCTTCCGGCAATTCCGCCTCCGGTATAGGTCATAACCCATTTACCGTCGATAAAGTCTGCATTACCAAACGCATAACCGGATAATGTTTTTGTCAGTTTATTATCTTTTAAATCATTAATGGTTTCTGTTACTGCTGCCACAATATTATTTTCATCAAGTCCGGCATTACCAATGGCAATCATAAACGTTTTTTTGAATGGGTCATCGGTATCCTGAAAACTTACCTTCATCGGCAAAACTTTTGGCAGGTTAAACTTTAACGTTCGGTTAATGACACTTCCGGCAGATAGTTTTGGTGTTTCCAAATCACCCACAAAATTAATACTGGATGGTTTTTCCGGTGATGGAAGGTCTGTGACATTGGCTATTGTAAATGGCGTTGTCTGTGTTGACAATATATTCTTTTTGCTATCCTTTACAATAACTTCAACCGAATGTCTTCCTGTTGACGTACTCTTACTGTCAATCTCAAAAACAGATTTTTTCCACTCATTTACCATGCCGTCATAATATGTAGTTTCTTCTTTTTCGGCACTCAGTTCTTTGCCGGACGTTTTTATCTCAATGAGATGACCTGTGGCTGCACATGAGTTTACAACAATCTTTTTCGTCTCATTTTTATCAATCAATAAACTATTGATATCTTTTCCATTTTCATCTGTGACATAAACAATATTGTTATCTGTGACACCGTCTGATTTGCTGTTAAGCTGCACTTTGGTACCACCACTGACTTGCTGCCCATCTGAAAATACCGAATATCTCACAAGTTTAGGCTCGTAAGTATTGTTCTCTGTCGTAATTTCAAGAAGCACTTCCGCATTATCGAGTTGTTTCACATTGGAAAATGTAACCTCTGTTGAATACGGATTATCGACCAGATTTTTTTCAAAAGTCTGCGTATCCTTCGCAATTTCTTTTCCCTTATCATCGAGCAAATATGCCTTAATTGTAAATTTGCTTTCTTTTCCTTTTCCTGTTGCATCCGATAATGTTATGTTCTGCATATATTTTGAGGAAACCTGACAATTGTTAATCGGATATGCACCTGACGCTTCACCACTTAACATGTCTTTTATGGAAATATCACTTTTACTAAGTCCATATTTGACACCGACCGAGACATCATCCTGTGCCGGTTTCCACACAATACAGTCGCCGTTGGAAAGCTGTTTGATACTTTCTACCTTATCATTCTCTGTCGTCCACTCGACTTTATCTGCATCTCCGCCGCTAACATTACATCCTACTTTTCCAATATCCGTAAGGTAATCTTTATAGCTGTTGTCTGTAATTGGACGGATAATATACAATTTATTTGCCAAAGTCTTTACGTCAACACTCATTCGGTAAATCTGGCCGCTGGTTTCATCGGTTACCGTAACGTAGGTAAATCCATCTTTTTTTCCTGTCAGTGTGAGAATATTTCCATTCATCTCGCAGGATGCTACACTTGCATCCGAAGCAACTGCCTTATACACATCATCCGCTGCATATCCACCTTTTACTTCAAAGGTATGTACGAGATTGATTTCATTGAGTTTTGCATAAAATTCATTGGAATCTTTTGCGTCCTTCACTATTTTGTCGACTGCATCCTCATTGGACATCAAATAGCTTTGATCCACTTTCTCGCCATTTTCATAAATTTCAAGTGCAGCTTTTTCTTCTTCCTTCCATGTTGCATAAAGTGTAAGAACACCTGTGCCACCATATCTGGAACCAGCCGCATACTCCTGTCCGGTTCCGTCTTTCTTTGTATTCCATCCGTTAAACACATATCCTTTTCTTGTTGGCTTTTGCGTTGTTATAATGAATGCATACAAATCTTCCTTCTTCTGTGTAGAAGGGAAATCTTTTACCAAATCGCTGGTATTTTCGTTATAAATAATGGCATACTCACCGTCATACATTTCTGCATCTGCGAAAGTGTCAATGGAATCTAATTCGTCAACATCCGCACCATATTCCGGTTCGTTCCAATTGATATAATCTCCTTTTTTATATCCTCGGTTAATGGATACATAATAACCAAATCCGTTGATACTCTCAAAAGTTACACCATTTTCATCATACTGGGTAACTTCTCCCTGACACACAAGACCTTTTATTCCATCATCGTATGCGGCTTCCATATAATCATAGCCGTCCTCGGTAAGGCAGATATTATCCTCATCGCCAATCAAAGAAGATGCGTAAAGGTTTTTCGATTCAGAACTGGTTACCGGCGTTCCATCCGCTTCATACATATAAAGCGAAACCGGATAATCATCATCGCCACTATAGCGGAATACAAAATACCGGTCTTTTAACTGGGTACTTTTAAACTGATGACCTGTGGAAGCATCTGCTGTTCCCCAGGAAGCATCATAACCATATCCATTTATCATGTTTGTACTGGTAATAACATCAAGAATCTGATCCTTACTTAACTTTGCACCAAACAATCCTTCTTCATAATATCTGTACCACATCGCGTACAAAGTCACTACTTGATTTTTAGAATAAACATCACCCGGATCATAGGAAGTTCCGGAGCCATCTTCTTTTGTGTTCCATTCTATAAAACGGTATCCTTTTCTTGTTGGAACATTCTCGGAAAGTGTAAGATTAACATCTTTTTCTTTTGTCTGCTCCTCCGGCATATCAAGCACCTGCTGCCCGCCTTCGGAATTATACATAACCGCATACTGGCCGGACTCCAGACTATTCGAAGAATATCCTGTCATTTCAGCAAGTTCATCCATCGTAACCGATGTATTTGCATCATCTTCCCAAACAATCTTCTCTCCAACATCGCGTCCCTGGCTTCCACTTAAATAATAGCCAAAGCCATTTTTACTCTCAAAATAAAGACCTTTGGAATCTGCCTCGCCCATACTGCAAAGCGCCATTACACCCTCAATTCCATCTGTATAATTTTTTTTCATATAAGTAGATGCTGTGGCGGTAAGACATACATTGGTGCTAAGACCTATTTTTGAAGATGACTTTAACCCTTTGTTTCGGCTGCTCACTACCGGTGTGCCATCATCCTCATAAAGACATAAAGCAAGCGGATAATTTGAATCTCCGGAATACTTTAATACAAAATGTCTGTCCGCCATCATATTCTTTGTAAACTGATGGCCGGTAGAAGCATTCGCTGTTCCCCATGAAGCATCATATGGCAGACCTTTTAATGTACTTGTCATCATAAAATAATCAAAAAGCTGGTCAATTCCATATTCACCGGCAAAAATACCGGTTGTATACTCACCATCTCTGACAACAGTTCCTTTCTCCTCTGCCTTCGACGACGTTGTCATATCAAACGGTATCGAAGTCAGAAAAAGTGCCGCTGCAAGCAGCAAACACAAACTCCTTTTTCTTGTTTTTTTCTTCATAAACATCCTCCAATCATACTAAGCCTACTAGTGCCAATAGGAAATATTACTTTCCCAAAAAAATACATTTATGGAAATATTTTACCATAGCTTAATGTGATTTGTAAATAAAAGGATATCACACTTCTTTGGCTTTCGGAAATTTAGCAGAAAAACTTTGCGACTCGTGGTTCTACGTTCCACTCCGGTCCGCGCAGGTCAGAGGTTCCCCGAACCTC
>CALELW010000017.1 GCA_937902905.1 uncultured Clostridium sp.
TATGTTTCTTCTATGAGTATAGAGGAGGCACGTAATGCGGTTGCTGATAAAGGCGCACTTGCGGGTAACACCTTAGGCATCATTTTCGATAAAAAGCCACTTAATCTGATTTGGCTTATAAACAATCATTCTGCTGTTTCGGATGCAGCAATGGTTCTTGTTGAAAGCGATGACGAGCTTAAAAAGAAGCTTTAATTACTACTACCCTCTCTCATTTTAGAGAGAGGGTTATAAGGAGGACAAAATGGCATATAGTTGGAAACCGGAAGAGGTTCTTGCATTACTTGGAATACCTGTGAAAACCAGAGCGGAAATGTATATTCCCTGCCCCAAATGTCACGGAAAAAGATTTTCATTTAACGTAGTAAAGGGAATTGGTAAATGCTGGCAATGCACTTTTACTGCAGATAGCGCTTCTTACTATGCGGTTACACAAAATCTGTCGTTGAAAGAAGCCAGACTCGACATTGAACGCAGATTAGGAATTACTAAGGATGGGGAAAGAACCGCTCCGCCCAGGATTGTGTATAACACCCAGCATCAGGAGGCAGATAAAGCAGATGATGCTGTGCTTGACAATACATACCGGGCTTTTCTTGCAGAATTACATTTGTCTGATAAAAACCGGAATATGCTTAGAGCACGGGGATTATCTGATGATGAAATCGAAGAATTAAACTACAAAACACTTCCCAGACGGGATGAAATAGACTTTTTTGCATTATGCCGACGGCTGCAGTCAAATGGAAATATCTTAAAAGGTGTTCCCGGATTTTTCAAAACGAAAACCGGAGATTATACATTCATACAGTTGACAAAAGGTATTATTATGCCGCTTGTTAATCGGTACAATCAGATCGTTGGTCTCCAGATAAGAAAAGATGATGATTTGCGGGTATTCATGGAAGAAAAAGGTGATTATGAGTCAAAATGTGGATGGTTTTCATCCAAAAACAGAGAAGGCGGATGTGCCGCCAATGCGAAGGTACACTACGCATGTGATTTCAAATTTGACGCTGAAAAAGGTCAATTTGTCCCGGTTATACCGGATGGAGGAGTAATGCTCACAGAAGGCATCATGAAGGCGGATATCACTCATTTTTGTCAGCCTAATATCCCGGTTATATCTGTTCCCGGAGTGCAAGCCCTCAACTATCTCGAACAGGAACTCGTATGGCTTAAGGACAACGGTGTTCATACTGTGATGTTAGCCTATGATATGGATTATGAGACAAATAACAACGTAAAACTGGCTATGGATAAAACAAAAGAACTGATTACCAGTCACGGAATGAGATGTAAACGAATTGAGTGGACATCCCACATTACTGTAGACGGCAAAGATGTTTATATCAACGGAATAGATGATTATTTGGTCTTTGCCAAATACAACATCTATCCTCATATTAAACACAAATAATAAATAGGAGGAAGAAATATGGTGAAGGAACAGGATATGGTTATTACCATTGAAGCATTAAAAAGTAAGGTCGGAAAGTTAAAGACTAATGAGAAACAGATTGGAAAGGATACACTGCAGACTAAATATGCAGCGGCATATTCAAGGCTTAAGGAAGAGATAAATACTCTTGCTACCACTATTATCAATGAGAAACTGACACATATTTCTGTTCCTAAGGCAACGGCTGCGGAGGATATTGTTTCATTTTTCAATGAATATAAGAAGGAGTTCATCAGAAACATTTATACAGCTTATGATGTGGATGCGCTGCTTACATCGTTAGAAAATATGAAATTCGATGCGATGAACAGATTTCATGCTTTCATTTCATTTGATGAAGATGAATTTGATGACTGATAAAAGACTCCGCTGTTGCAGCGGAGTTTTTTATTGCAAATATATAGTATATATGTTATATTTATTTTATAAATATACTATATACGAAACTTACATGAGAGACATTTCCTTGCGGAATGTCTCTTTTTTATTGGATTAGCAATCCAACTTCTACGGAAGAAATAATGCCTCTGGTGAGAGAGCTATGAATGTCATAGCTCTTTTGCTATGCAAATAATTATCCTGAAAAGGATTTTACATAAAAACAAAGGAGAGGAGAAAAGAAAATGGAGAAAGCTATTTTCACAAACATGGAAGTTCAAAATCTGAATTTTCACAAGACAAAGAATGACGAAGAATACGCTACATTTAGTATTACTTCTGCAAAGCCAAAAAGGAATGGTCTTTTTTTTAAGGGTTACTGTCAGGCATTTGGAGTAATGGCAAGTGAAATCCGCAGGCTGAAGGTGTCGAATGCATCTATGGTGGATATGACATGTGAGTTTTCGCCGTATAAAAAGACCAAAGGTAACGAAACCACCTATGAAATGGGATATGTTGTAAAAGATATTTCATTCTCAGAAGGTATTAAAGAAAGAAAGGGTGCAGAAAATGCAAACCCTGAAAAAGAAGAAGAAAACCAGAAAAAAGCTGATTTTTACAGATTAGCTTCCTTTCTGAACGGACCGAATGTGTTCGCATAAAATTTTAGGAGGAAATTAAAATGGCAATCAATTTTTTACAATTTGACGGTAATTATGAAGGAAAAATGACAGTCGTAAAAACTCGGCTTTCTGCAAAAGATGCTATTCTCTCAGTTCATACTCCAGCTTCATCAAAAAATAAAGCAATGAATACGGATGTTAAACTCTGGGAATTGGTTAAGTCTACAAAAGGCACTGGAAAATATTCCATTGCCATTGCAAATCTGAACAATAAGGCAGGGTACGCAGAGGTGTATAATCCTGTAGATAACACTACTACTGTTGCTATTTGTACGGAATTTGGTACAGAAGTTCGGTTTAGTGCTGC
>CALELW010000018.1 GCA_937902905.1 uncultured Clostridium sp.
TCCGGCGCACGCATATCCGGAATTAAAAAAATATCCGCATTTGAAAGGAAATTTTGGAACAGCATGGCAGAACCAGCAAAAAGAATTTGACAATGTTCCGGCAGCCTTTTTATTTACAACCAACTGCCTAATGCCTGTGAAACCCGGTTACGCTGACCGTGTTTTCACAACCGAAGTTGTTTCTTACCCAAATGTCACACACATCGGTGAAGATAAAGATTTTACACCGGTTATCGAAAAAGCACTGTCACTTGGCGGCTATTCAACAGACAAAGAAAATACCGGAATTAATGGCGGCCACTATGTCATGACCGGATTCGGACACGGAACCGTCCTTGGTGTCGCAGACCAGGTGATTGAGGCTGTAAAAAACGGCGACATCCGACACTTTTTCTTAGTCGGCGGATGTGATGGTGCAAGACCGGGAAGAAATTATTATACCGAATTTGTAAAACAGACACCAAAAGATACCGTTATTTTGACACTTGCCTGTGGAAAATACCGTTTCAATGACTTAGACCTTGGTGAAATTGGCGGACTACCGCGCATCATGGACATGGGACAATGCAACGATGCCTACTCTGCCATTCAGGTTGCCATCGCACTGGCAAAGGCATTCGACTGTGATGTCAATGAACTTCCTTTGTCGATGGTTCTGTCCTGGTACGAGCAGAAAGCTGTCTGCATTCTGCTAACCCTGTTACACCTTGGTATCAAAAATATTTACCTGGGACCAACACTGCCAGCCTTCCTCTCAAAAAATGTGCTGCAATATCTGATTGATGAGTATCACATTTCCAAAGTATCAACCCCGGAGGAAGACTTAAAACAGATTCTTTCATAATCACTTAGTGTGAATTTTTTATCTGAATCTGACACATTTTCATGGACGCCAGCGCGTTTTCGTGGGACTCTTTTGTCACTCCCGCGCAGCACGCTGCGTCCACGGAAATAACAGTTTCCGGAAATACAGTTTTTAATCCCATCGCATTAGAAATAACACAGATATCCGTACATAAACCAATCAATTCGATTTCATCACCAAAAAACAATTCCGGTTGTGCCAAAACCGCCTGCGACCAATCATATCCAAATGTATTTTTATCAAACACCATATCGTCCTCACTAAAACCAATTTCATCTGAAATCTGCCACCCCCAGGTTCCTTCGATACAATGCTTCACTGGCAGATTTTTTCCTTCCTGTGTATCCAGATAATCCTCTCCATGCGTATCACGGGTAAAAAAAACCGGATTTCCTTCCTCGCGGTATTCTTTAATTTTATCCTTTACAAATGGTACAATCGCCTCCGCCTCTTTTGTTCCCAGCGCTCCATTAATAAAATCATTCTGCATATCAATCACAAGTAATGTCTTCATTTGAACTCCTTTCCAGCCAGTCGGCCTCAATATTTACAATTTGCTGCATTGGTATGACCGTATGGTCGTTAAAAACCAATTCGCGTTTATATTCATCCATTTTCTTTACCACACCGGCACAACTTTCATATCTTCCGCCAGCCTTCTTCTCATCCGGCAGAAAATATGTGATTGTTACTTCCGGATTTTCACTCATTTTAGCTTTTATCTGCATAAAAATCCAATCAAGCCGCTCCATCGCATCTTCACCGAGTGACGCCTTTTCATCTGTCAAACGAGCCGTCTCGGAAATTGTCTCCTCATGTCCGGTCAGTGCCGCAAATGAGGAAAACTGCGCCGCCCGGTCTCTTCTTGCCATGCGCGGATGATTTTTGGAATTGGGATGTGGCATAGAAAGAATGTCATCGTATTTATGACTAATTTCATTATTCAGCATTTTCTGACCTCCTTTTTCTGAACCGATTATGCCTTGTGTCCGCCAATCTGCGAATTTCTATCTTTGGCGGTTGCACCTTCTTCCAAATTCATTCCCCTTAAAATAGCATTTTTTCCAAACTTTTTCTTAATATCAAGCATCGCATGCTGGATTCGTTTTTCTTTTTCAAGCGCAGCCTCTTCTTTCTCGCGCTCCCGTTTTACTTCTTTATAATCCGTAAAAAGCTGCAGCTGCTCATAGCTTTCTTTTTCCTGCACCAAATCCTCACTCACTAACTTATTCGCTGTAATGGTAATCCGGCGAACCAATAGTTTTTTATCTACAATCCGATCATACAATTCCATTACTGCATCCATAATTATAGCAGTGGATGAAGTCTGCCTTTTTAAATTGGTTGTCCCGTGTGCATGTTTTGGCACCTTTCTTCCATAACGGTCCGTCGTCACAACTCCCTTGTAGCTTCGATTTCTCGATGGGTCTGTCAAGTTTACAATATCATATCCTATCGTGAGTACAATCTGATCTGTAACAAGTCTTTTATCGACCAAATCAAGCACCATCAAATCCGTCATTTCCTTTACCACCAGTTTCGCTTTATCAAAATCATATGGACACTGCAAAACCTGACCGGAACTCACACTGTTTGTCTCCGGCTTATATGCCTTAACATCCTGAATTGTGCACGGCTCATAGCCCCATGCATGGTCAATCAAAAGTTCCGCATTCACACCAAACAACTGGTACAAAAGTTCTTCATTGTATAACTCATCCGGTTTTCCAATAGAACATCTGGCAATATCGCCCATCGTATAAAGGCCATTTGCTTCTAGTTTTTTTGCATAGCCGGGACCCACACGCCAAAAATCGGTAAGCGGTCTGTGATTCCAGAGGAGCTTCCGATACGACATCTCATTTAACGCCGCAATCCGCACCCCGTTTTTATCCGGCTCCATATGTTTTGCCACCACATCCATCGCAATTTTGCAAAGATACATATTGGTGCCAATTCCTGCTGTCGCTGTAATCCCGGTTGTTTTGAGAACATCCTGTATCATTGTCATGGCAAGTTCTCTTGCCGTCATCTTATAAGTAGAAAGGTAATCGGTCACATCCATAAACACCTCATCCACCGAATAAATATGCATATCCTCTGGTGCAATGTACTTCAAATAAATATCGTAAATTTTTGTGCTGTACTCCATATAATATGCCATTCTGGGTGGTGCCACAATATAATCAATGGCAAGGGTTTTATTTTTTTCAAGTTCCACGCTGTCATCCGAAGCACCGAGAAATGTTCGATTCGGTGCCTGATACCGGCGTTTATGATTTGCTTCTTTCACCTTTTCGATCACTTCAAAAAGCCTTGGCCGCCCCGGTATTCCATAGCTTTTAAGGGATGGCGAAACGGCAAGGCAAATTGTTTTTTCTGTCCTTGTTTGATCTGCCACCACAAGATTTGTAGTAAGTGGGTCGCGGTTTCGTTCTTTACATTCCACTGAAGCATAAAACGATTTTAAATCAATTGCAATATAAGTTCTATCGACTGATGCACGCGATGTCATAATCGATTTGCACCTCCTGATGCGAATACATTTTATTAAAACAATCCAAAATACGATCCGCAACCATACTTCCATTTACTTCGTCCGTATCCATAAGAATTACCACAATCTGTTTACTGGAATATCTCGTCGATACATCCGACCTGCGTAAGGACGTATAAATTGCTTTCTCTAAGGTCTCCAAAATCAGTTCCATCTCCGTCACATCAATTTCCTGATTTTCCTCGTTCACCGTAAATAGCACGGTTTGAACATCCTTTTCGTTTCTCTTTACAAAACGGCAGATAAAATTATAAACATGATGAAAACTGTCTATATCAAGAAAATACGCACCCTGTCCATCATCTGCACGGCTCATCAAACTGTTAATATACTCTAAATCAACAATTTTTCCGGCACGGCTTTTTTCCTTCTGTAACTTATCACTGAAAAAATGATATGCGTTTTTCCCATTCTGCTTCACATAGTATAACGCTTTATCTGCTGAGTTGTAAAGTTTATTAAATTCCATTCCGTCTTCCGGTGTCTGCGCAATGCCAATCGAAACAGAACACTCGGTTTCAAAATCAAATTCAGCAAATTTCTTTTGAAAATCGGAAATAATCTCTGCTGCACGACCGCCAAGTTCACTTTTTTCTGTAACACCCTTTACAAAAATCATAAACTCATCACCGCCAATCCGGCAAAGAACATCCCCTCTTCCTGCAAATTTCTTTAAGGTACCGGCAAACGTTTTAAGCGTTTCATCCCCGGCAATATGACCGTAATTGTCATTGACCGCTTTAAAATTATCCATATCAAGCATAAAAAGAGCACCTTTTTCTCCTTGTGAAATCATTTCATTTACCGCATTCTCTGTATAGGCGCGATTCCAAAGGCCGGTCAGGGCATCCTGATAAGATTTACTCTTGATATCAGAAACTTCACGGGTTTTCTTCTCTAATTTATCCGCAAGCCCCCACCGAAGTTCTTCCAGTTCAAGTGCTCTTCCAATCCTCGACTGCATGACAGCCGGCACAAAAGGTTTTACAATAAAATCAATGGCACCCTCTTTAAAACAGCGTGTCTCCGTCTCGGTATCATTGTCTGCCGTAAGAAAAATCACAGGAATATCCTTACCGTTTTCCATCGTCCGAATTTTTCTAAGCAGTTCAAAGCCATCCATTTCCGGCATACTGATATCCAAAAGAATCATGTCACATTCCCCATTTTCCAAATAAGACAATGCCTGTGTTCCCCTCACAACAGGGATTACCTTATATTCGCCACTTAACACTTTCCGTGCTGCCGAAAGATTTAGTTTATCATCATCTACAACTAATATTGTTTTCATCTTGCTATCACCTCATACATTTTTATTCATCATCCATCTTTGCAAATAACAGTCCAAAGGTACCCGGTCCGCAGTTGATGGCAACCGCCGGAGATGCCTTTTGATAAATAATGTTCTCGGTTGCATCTTTTTCCTTTACTTCTTTTGTAATTTCCTTTAACTCATCATTCGTTAGTCCTGCATAGGTAATAAACAGCATCTTTTTATCCATATGAAGCTCTTTATTAAACGTGGACGCAATGTATTTCTTCCATGCCGTTTTTCTTCTGCCAACATAAATTTTCTTAACTTTCATCCTGCCATTTTTTAGGACAACCACAGGATGAAGCATAAATGCCTGACATAGTTTATGAACCTTTTCCGAAATTTTTCCTGCCTGCATCAGATACCCCGTCTCACTTACAATAAAACTTGTCCGAATCTGTTTTTTATAAGCCTTAAGTTTCTGCACGATATCCCCGGCTCCCATTCCGCCGGCAACACACGATAACGCATACAAAACCATAAGCCCCATACCACTTGACAACTGTCCGGAATCAATAACCATAACATTATCAAATGCTTTCGATGCTTCCATCGCATTCACAAATCCGGGACTAACACTTTCTGCCATGGAAATATGAATAACGGACTGCGCTTTCGTAAGCTGTTCGGCAAAAAACTCTTCGTAATCACTTACTTTTGGTGCCTCCGACTGCGCCATTTCACCACGCCCTTTCATATAGGCAAGGATTCCATCTGTCTCCGTTTCCACACCATCTAAAAATTCACCGCCCTCTGTTTTCACACGGTAAGGCATCACAGCAGCTAAATTTTCATCTATGAGATAATCTGGCAAATCGGATGTCGTATCTGTCGATATCATAACGGGCACTTTTTTCCTGTGTTCTAAAATTGGTGCCTCTATCATTCCCACGGTCCCTTCCGCATTGAATTGTCTGATAAGATTTTTAGGAAGAAGTCTTAGAAGTTCTTCCTCCAATTGCACGCCACTAACCGGCTTTAACAAATATCCGTCAAATCCTTCACGAAAATAAAGTGCTTTATTTTCACTTCCAGCGTTTGCTGTCAGTGCCACAACCGGCGTATTTTGATTAAAACCACCCATCTGTGTCCGAATTGCATGCAGACATTCAATTCCATCCATTTCCGGCATCAAGTGGTCCATAAAAATAACATCATATCTCGTCTGAAGACTTTTCTTTAAACATTTTTCTCCGCTTTCTGCCGTATCCACCATAACTTTTGTGTCACGAAGCAGTTTTTTTGCCACCATCCGGTTCATTTCATTGTCGTCCACAATTAAGACGCGTGCCTTTTCCGCCTCAAAACTTTGCTTGTACGATTCCCTTTGATTTGTACTGTGTCTGCTCTCCAAATCCAGTTCCCCAATCTCTTCATTACTTACCACTTTTTGTGGAATTGTAATGATAAATGTGGAACCTTTTGTATACACGCTGTTTACGGAAATATCACCACCCATAAGTTCAACTAACTGCTTCACAATCGAAAGTCCCAGTCCGGTTCCTTCTATATAGCGGTTTTCACTCTCGTCAATGCGTTTGAATGCTTGAAATAAATACGGAATACTTTCTTTTTTAATTCCCATTCCGGTATCTGTCACCGAATAAGAAATTAATGCATTTCCATTCTCCTGCTCTTTACACTGAATGGATAAAGTAACAGCCCCCTCTTTTGTATATTTAACCGCATTATTTAATACATTAATGAGAATCTGTTTAATCCTCACTTCATCACCAAACAGCTGGGATGGCAGCAAAGGATCCACATTAATATGAAATTCAAGCCCCTTTTCCTTTGCCCGTATCCAGAGCATATTCACAACATCGGATAACATATCTCCGGTTTCATAAACAGCCGGAACAATCTGCATTTTGCCCGATTCAATTTTTGACATATCCAATATATCGTTAATCAGCGTCAAAAGCATCTTGCTTGCCCCCTGGATACTCTTAGCATCACCGGCCGCTTCATCCGAAATTTCTTCTCTCAAAATCATCTCATTCAGTCCAATAATGGTATTTATCGGTGTTCGGATTTCATGGCTCATACTTGAGAAAAAATGATTCTGCATTCGGTTTAATTCTTCAATTTCCTTTTTTTGCTCCTTTGCAATCTTATTCTCTTTCCGGTACATCGCATTCTGAAATAAAATCATGCTGCACACAAGAACCGTCACTGCTGCCAGTGTAAAAAAGGAATCGACATAGGCTGCCTGAGTCGTGTGAAATTCCATAATTCTAGGATTCCAATAAGCCGTCAGATAGCATGCACCATACAGGCAGAAACTGCTGGCAATCAATATGTATTTTGCCTTCTTCTCAACCACCAAACAGACAAAAACAACGCCAAACATCAGCCAAATCGGACCGCCTCCATAAATTCCTCCACTTGTCAAAAAGTTAAAAGGGAGTGCAAAATAAATCAGCAAAACAGAAATCAACACTGCCCCTATTTGAATTTTATGAAAATGGATGGAAAAATACGTTATCGCAACCGCAAGTGCAAATACCACAAGAAGTGAAAGGGTGTTTGCCATACTTTCTCCTAACACAAGTCCAACCAGAATTCCCATTACCAGTCCCATTAATCCAATCGTAACCAGCAGACGAAACAATCTTTCCTGAAGCCCTAGTTCATGATTGTTAAACACTTGTATCAATCGTTTTGGATTCATTCGCATTCACCTCTTTCCACACATCTGTAAAGCTTCTCTGTTTTATTAAGTGCCCGGTCAAATTCAAAATCCGTGACATCTTGTTTGATATCCTCAATCAATTCCCTTCCCAATAAGTTTCCACACTTTATATGCTGCAGTTTCTGAATGCTTTTTTCTGCCTCGTCTATTTCGTAAGCACGTAATTTTTCCATCAAAAGCATTAATTCTTCCAATAATTTTTCGCTTTTTATCTGCGTTACAGAAAAATCCTCTTCTTCCAGCGCTGCACCAAGCAGACTGCCAATTTCCAAAACTGCCTCTGCATACTGTTCTAAAACTTCTTTGTGATTCTTCTCAATAAAATTCCAGTCTTTTTCTTTTGCCGCCATTTCCAAATCTTTTGCCAAATCAGACAAACTCTCTGCTCCTATCATCTTCGCTGTACTCTTTAAGGCATGCACGCGAATCCGATAGTCTTCCATATTTTTCTGCTTATAATCCGCTTCTATCATTTGTCTCTTCTGTGCCGACTCACTGTGAAACTGCGCTAACAATTCTCTGTAAAACATTTCATCTCCACGGCAGTATTGCAGCCCGGCATCCCTGTCAAAATTCTTTTTCCTCTCGTCCGATTTTACAGCCTCTTTTTCCTCACTGACATAAGTAATGGAAGATTTCGGAAGCACCTTACAAAGAACCCGTTCCAATGTCATTGTCTCAATCGGTTTTGAAACAAACTCATCAAATCCTTCCTCCATAAACATTTTCTTTGCTCCACTGACTGCATTTGCCGTAAATGCAACAATAATATATTCCTGAGCACTCTCATTTTGCATTTTACGAAGTCGTTTTAATGTTTCAATACCGTCCATCTCCGGCATCATATGGTCAAGAAAAATAATGTCAAACATTTCCTTTTCACAAGCCGCAATTGCCTCTTTTCCGCTGATTACAGTTTTTACTATCATCTGATAATTTTCAAAAATCCCCTTTGCAACAGTCAGATTCATCGGCTCATCATCCACAACCAACACCTTAATTCCAGGACATATCATTCTTCGTTTCTTTCTTTTTGACAAACCACTTTCTTTTTCCTTTAAAATATTTAATACAGACTGTGTACAAAGCGGTTTCCGAATTATTTCTATCCGCTTTTCCTGCGGCAGAGTAATATTTTTTCCTGCCACAACAATAACCCGCACTTTCGCATCTGTCATTTCCAAATAATCCTTATTTGCCTGATACTCTTCCTCACCCACAAACAAATGTGTCACCGGTGTCATTTCCAGTAACTGTTCCAATTCGTCCCGGTTCGTAACACGGTGCAATGGGATGTCAAACTGTTTTACCATATGCGCAATCATTTTATTATAATACTCTCTTACTTGTGGCACTTCATATTTCTCCGTCTTCAAAAAACATGCAACGCACAAGTTTTTATTATTGATTAAAGGCTTTTCCGGATTTTCCTCTGCTACCTGCTGCGGTATACTAACCGTAACCGTTGTCCCCCTGCCCTCTTCACTTTCAATCCGCATAAACCCATTCATCACACGAACCATTCCGTACACAATAGACAATCCTAACCCAAGTCCCCCCACCTTTCGGTTTCTTCCTGTACTTGTTTGATAGAACCGTTCCGTAATTCTTTCCAGTTCACCTTTGGCAATGCCAACACCTGTATCACTTACTTCAATACATAAATTGATTCCATAAGATTTTTGCAGTGAAAAAATTCTGACATAAACACCACCCTCTTGCGTGAATTTCACCGCATTATCCACTAAATGTTTTAAAATCTTTCTTATTTTCCGCTCATCGCCAAAAAGAATCGGTGGGATTTTTGTGTCATAATCAAAAAGTAATTCCGGTTGTTTTTCTTCTTTCCCCCGGTACTTTAAAGCCAAATCACTTACCACTAGAGACGGTGTATAATTTTCTTCACTCAGCCGGATTTTATGCGTATCAATTTCTGTGTAATCTAAAATATCTTCAATTTGGTCAAACAATCGTTTTCCAGCCATTTGTACCGAAGATAATTGTTCTCTTTTTTCTTGTTCTTCTTCTTTTTGCAGCATGACGGTAGAAATTCCCGTAACCGCATTAATCGGTGTGCGCAATTCATGAGAAACATTGGCAAGAAAATCTTCGACACGGCGATTTGCTTCTTCTAATTTTTCAATTTTGGTATCCGTATAAACACGCTCTGATTTCCGTCTTTTTAACACAAGATTCACAAGACATCCGGACACCAAAACAAGACCAAGATGCAAAAGCGTCCTAGTCACCGTAAGTGCTGTAAGCTCAACGGTATGATTAAGCACAAAAACAAAATCATAGCACATCGTCAAATAATAAGTAATCACACAAAGTCTGATAATACTTGTTTTTTCCGTAATTGAAAATAGAATCAGAATCAGAATCATAAGTGGTGCCAAATCAAACACACTTGTCTTATGAATTCCGTAAAAGAAACAAGATATCATCGTCAATGCAAAATACAGCCACAGCCGCATTCCTCCGGAAACCATATCGGTGATATAAATCACCCAGCTTCCAATCAACGCTGACAGCAAAAGTACAATTGCTCCCACTTCCCAGCCAAGCAAAAGCGATTCTCCTGTCAAAATCAGCGAAAAAAATGTGTACACTAATAACACAATCAGATGGGTTTCCCTCTGCTTTTCCTTTTCATACATAAAATATCCCTTAACCTTCCCTTTGGTGTTGTCTTTTTCCCTTTCCTTCTTTTATTTCATATATCCATATAGATTATAAACATTTTATGTATTTTTTGTCAATGATAGTGTGCAAAGGTTCGGGGGCAATTTATTTGGTTTCCGTAATCCGGCAGAAAGACTTTGTAATTCGTGGGCGCTCTCGCTAAACAAACGCGTAAGGGTATCGGCATGTAAACGACACATGCCAGATACCCACGTGTTTGTACCCACTCATCACCAAGTCTTTCTGCCGGATTACTGGAAACCAAATAAATTGGCAGCCGAGCATTTGTCACAAGCTAGTTGCTTGAAACGTAATTTGGGAGCCAAGGCATACTTTTTCGCTGATTTGTTTCCAAACGTATGCACATTGTCCACTCCACTT
>CALELW010000019.1 GCA_937902905.1 uncultured Clostridium sp.
ATTAAAGCTATTTCCAATTACAACGCTTTATATAATATTGATTACAATGACAATTCTTATAATGGAATAGCATTGTGGAACAAAAACAATAACGATGAAATCACGAAATGGGCTGTTGGCAATAATTACGCCGAACCGTTCAAGATTATTGATGCAGATACCATAATTGAAAATGATTCGATATCAGAAGACCTGCAGGATAGAATACTTGACGGAAGTGCAACTGTTGATGAAGTAAAAGATGCAGTCATGGGAAATGTAAATTATGATGGTATGTTAAAAACTCAGCTTAAAAGACTTATGTATGATTTGCCGGCTAATTACAAAGGCGGCTACGACACAAGCGACGGAGAAAATGAATCAGCAAGAGCCGTACAATGGTTCTTTGACTATTATGGTGGAACTGATTTAGTCTTTGACGATGAGCTTATTGAACAGGCCAAGGAGTACGCAAAAGAAATATATAACGCTCACGCAAAGAAGAGTGTAGCGGAATTTGACGGAGAGGTATTCCCAGGCAAGTTATTCGCAGAGGACAGCTGGCTTAATGATTATGCAAGCGCTATCGGCGATGAATTTGGATGGCGACAAATGGATGACGGCAGTGCTGATAATTTCCACTGGGGAATTGATTTCTCATATTGTACGGCAATGACCGAGCTTCATACTCCGGTTGATGGTACAGTAACAGAGGTGTCATTCAGTACGTCATGGGGCATACATGTAATGATTCAGAATGGCAATTACACGCTTGTCTTTGCTCACTTGAAGTACGATGAAGCTGATGGAGATTTACAGGATGGAGATGTTGTTGATTTTACTCATGTAAATGTTAAAGAAGGCGATGTAGTTCATGCGAATGATGTGATAGGATATTCCGGTGGTAATGACGGATACCCTTATTATTCAGGTTTCTCGCTTGGTGCTCATTTGCATTTTGCGATGATGGATGAAACAGGGCAGAAGATTGACCCGGCAGGATTCTTAGGACTTCCACCAAGAGATTCTAAATATACTGACCCTGAACATGACCCTTATATAGGAGAGAGTGCAGGAACAGAAGATGACGAAGATGATGAAGACTACTCAGGCGAAGATTATTCAGAAGACGAGGAAGAATAACAGGGTACAGAAAGTTAATTATCTGTCATATTATAAGTAGAGGGAAATGTACATTTTCCTCTACTTATTTTTTTGGAAAGGAGAAGAGGGTTGCCTCCTTAACGGCAGTCATAACATAAAGAAAGGAGAATTATATGCCGCATATAGCAAAATGTACGGCATAAATATTTTTATGACAAATGATAAAATAACCAAGAAAAAGAAACTAAAGAAGAATGCAGCTCTATTAATTTTAGCGGTACTCATAGCGGATGTTTTTGTCCTTGAAACATCAGGGTATATGCAATTATATCCAAAACTTGATTTCTTTGCCGCATTTTCAAAAACGATGGATGAACTCATGCAGTTTAATTTCATTATACCGAAATCAATCACAGCGGCAGTTCCATCCATGATTATAGTAGACTTTTTCATCGCATTAGGTGCAATGTATGTTTATACGCAACACAAAAGAGATGAACATGCTGATTTGAACACTGTGTCAGGTTCTGCTAAATGGAACACAGATATGGAAAGGTGGAATAAGAAATACAGTGACCCGGCTAATTCTACAAAGGCAGATGGTCCTCATAACATGATATTGACACAGGACGTTTATTTATCCATGAATACACGTCAGACAAGAAGAAACAACAATGTTCTTGTAATTGGTGGTTCAGGTGCCGGTAAATCAAGATTTTTCGTTAAGCCTAACTTATGTCAGATGCCACTTAACTGTAATTTCATATGTACTGACCCATCAGGAGAACTTTTGGCAGAGACTGGTTCGATGCTAGAGGGAGCCGGATTTAAGATTAAGGTATTTAACATCGTAAACATGAAAGAGAGCGACAGGTACAATCCATTAAAATACATTAATACAGAAAATGATGTAATTTTACTTACGGACTGTATCTTAGCCAACACAACTGACCCTAATAAAAAAGGTGGAGATGATTTCTGGGAAAAAGCACAGAAACTTATGTTCCAGTCATTCCTGTATCTGATATGGAAACATGGTAAAGAGCTGAGACTGCCACAAAACCTCAATACTTTGATGGAACTTATGACTGGATGCGATATAAGTGATGATGATACCACTAAACAGGGCGGTTTAACGGCACAATATTTTCAAGCAGTAGAAACATCGGGCTGGTATTTTGACGCAGATGGCAAGTTTGAGACTGGTGAACCACCCGAAAATTCAGGACTCGAATACTACAA
>CALELW010000020.1 GCA_937902905.1 uncultured Clostridium sp.
GCCTTGTTAAAGAAACTTTCCGGCGAAATTAAAATTGAATTTGAAGTAACTCGTATGGAGCCGCTTTTCAAAGATGAAGCCGATTACAATGAATTTATCGAAGAGCATAATGTACACAGTGTAAAGAAGGGAGACATCTCCACTTACGAAGGAAATGTATTTCTTGGCGTGGATGCCGGTTCGACAACAACAAAAGTAGCTCTTGTCGGCGAAGACGGTTCTCTTCTGTACTCGTTCTATGATAATAATAACGGAAGCCCGCTGAAAACAACAATTAAAGCAATTAAGGAAATTTATGAACTGCTTCCGGAAAGTGCCACAATTGTGCGCTCTTGTTCAACCGGATACGGCGAAGCACTGATTCAATCCGCTTTGATGTTAGATGAAGGCGAAGTTGAAACCGTTTCCCATTATTACGCTGCTTCTTTCTTTGACCCGGATGTTGATTGTATTCTGGACATCGGCGGTCAGGATATGAAATGTATTAAAATCAAAAATCACTCCGTAGACCAGGTACAGTTAAATGAAGCCTGTTCTTCCGGCTGTGGTTCTTTTATCGAGACGTTTGCACGCTCGTTAAATTATGAAGTAAAAGATTTTGCAAAACTGGCTCTGTTTGCCGAAAATCCAATTGATTTGGGTTCCCGTTGTACCGTGTTTATGAACTCCAAAGTAAAACAGGCACAAAAAGAGGGAGCTACGGTCGCAGACATTTCTGCCGGACTTGCAATTTCCGTTATTAAAAATGCCCTGTTAAAGGTTATTAAATTAACAGACCCGAAAGACCTCGGTAAAAACGTAGTCGTTCAGGGTGGTACTTTCTATAACGATGCGGTATTACGAAGTTTTGAGCGTGTTTCCGGATGTCAGGCAATCCGCCCTGATATTGCCGGTATCATGGGGGCTTTTGGTGCCGCACTGATTGCCCGTGAGCATTACGAAGAGGGCGAAACTTCTTCCATGCTCTCTTTACAGGACATTATCGAATTAAAATTTGAGAGTTCCATGACAAGATGTAAGGGATGTACCAATCATTGTCTCCTTACAATCAACCGCTTTACCGGCGGTCGTCAGTTTGTATCCGGCAACCGGTGCGAACGTGGTCTTGGCAAAGAAAAGACAAACCGTGACGTTCCAAATCTTTACGCCTATAAAAACAAGCGTCTTTTTGACCACTATAAACCATTATCTGCGGATAAAGCATATCGTGGCAAGGTCGGAATTCCACGCGTGTTAAATATGTATGAGAATTATCCATACTGGTTTACTTTCTTTACGGAACTTGGCTACGAAGTTGTTCTTTCACCGGCTTCCAACCGAAACATTTACTCACTCGGTATTGAATCGATTCCAAGCGAATCGGAATGTTACCCGGCAAAGTTAGCTCATGGACATATCTCATGGCTGTTAAAGCAGGGCGTATCATACATTTTCTACCCTTGTGTTCCTTATGAGCGCAAAGAATTTGATGAGGCGGGCAACCACTACAACTGCCCGATTGTCACTTCTTATGGAGAAAATATTAAAAATAATGTAGAAGAACTGGCAGATGAATCAATTACCTACCAGAATCCATTTGTCTCCTTTGAAAGCGATAAGATTCTTGCCGATGAGTTAGTGCGCTATCTCGGCAAAGAAAATAACATCGATGCCGGCGAGATTCGCAAGGCCGCCCACAAGGCATACGAAGAATTGCAAAAAACAAGAAATGATATCCGCTTAGAAGGCGAACGCGTATTAAAATGGATGGCAGACAACAACAAACGTGGTATCGTGTTAGCCGGTCGTCCTTACCATATTGACCCGGAAATCAACCACGGTATTCCGGAATTGATTACATCTTACGATATTGCAGTATTATCCGAGGACAGTATTTCCCATTTAGGAAAAGTTGACCGTCCAACGATTGCGATGGACCAGTGGATGTATCATTCCAGACTTTATGCCGCCGCCAGTTTTGTACGCACCCAGAACAATCTGGATATGATCCAGCTTAACTCCTTTGGATGTGGACTTGACGCAGTAACAACCGACCAGGTCAATGATATTTTGACAAGTTCCAATAAAATTTGTACGGTTCTTAAAATTGACGAGGTCAATAACTTAGGCGCCGCAAGAATTCGTATCCGTTCGCTTATTTCCGCCGTGAAAGACCGCGAACGTAAGGGAATTAAGTCCTCCCCTCAAAATTCAGCCTATAAACGAGTTGAATTTACAAAGGAAATGCGTAAGAATTACACCATTTTGGCACCACAGATGTCACCAATTCATTTCGACATTTTAATGCCGGCTCTTGCCGCCTGTGGTTATAATCTTGTTCAACTTCCTACCGGTGTAGGCGAACTGGATTACGGCTTAAAATATGTAAATAATGATGCATGCTATCCATCTCTTCTTGTAGTCGGACAGTTTATGAAAGCATTGTTATCCGGCGAGTATGATTTAAATAAAACAGCTTTAATCATTACCCAGACCGGTGGCGGATGCCGTGCAACGAACTATATCGGCTTTATCCGCCGTGCCCTGAAAAAAGCAGGCATGGAACAAATTCCTGTTATTTCGTTAAGTGCCGGTGTGGAAACAAACTCTGGCTTTGACATCAATTACCGATTGTTAAAAGCCGCTATTCACAGCTTAATCTACGGTGATTTGTTTATGCGTGTCGTATACCGTACCCGCCCTTACGAGAAGGTACCGGGTTCCGTAAACGCTCTTCATGACAAATGGAAAAAAGTGTGTATTGAAGCCGTAAAAAAGCCAAAACAGTCGGAACTTAAGAAAAACATCAAGCAAATCGTGAAAGAATTTGATGAAATAGAATTAGATGAAACAAAGAAAAAACCACGTGTTGGAATCGTTGGTGAAATTTTAGTTAAATATCTCCCGGCAGCCAACAATCATGTTGTTGAACTCTTGGAGGCTGAAGGTGCTGAAGCAGTCTGTCCGGATATGCTGGACTTCTTTATGTACAGTGCTTACGACAGCGAATTTAAAGCCGACCATCTTGGCTTTAAGAAAACCAGTAAGTGGCTTGGAAATGCTGCTATCTGGCTGTTAAATCAGTTCCGCAAGCCATACTGCAAAGCACTTGCTGAGAGTAAACGTTTTGAGGCACCACCTGAGATTCACGTACTGGCTAAATATGCAGAGCCTTTCGTATCAACCGGTAACCAGACCGGTGAAGGATGGTTCCTCACAGGCGAAATGATTGAATTGATTCACAGTAACGTGCCAAACATCGTTTGTACCCAGCCATTTGGCTGTCTGCCAAACCATGTCGTTGGTAAAGGTGTTATCAAGCAAATACGAAAAGCATTCCCAGACGCCAACATCGTAGCCGTTGACTATGACCCCGGCGCCAGCGAAGTAAACCAGTTAAATCGTATCAAACTGATGTTAGCAACAGCAAATGAAAATTTAACCAAATAAAAAGAATTACAATTTAGGAGTCAGCCCTTTGGCTGGCTCCTTTTTTATTAGTCAAAAATAAGGAGTCTGTCTTAGCAAACTCCTTACTTTGTTTTGAATCATTTTGTAGATTCTTTTTTATTTACTTCTTATCTTAATTCATTTTCTTTCTAAATACAATCACTCCGAAAATTGCTAATACAGACAATCCCATAACAATCATTGGGAACAAAAGATTTGTTGTATCTCCTGTCTCCGGTGCGGAATCAGACAACGGTACATCTTCATCCAGCAAAGTAGTTGTTTTCTTACTTGTTGCAGATGCTTTTGGTGTATCCGGATCTGTCAGCTCTTTACTTGCTTTCGGTGTATCTTCATCAAA
This sequence comes from uncultured Clostridium sp., assembly GCA_937902905.1. GTDB lineage: Bacteria > Bacillota > Clostridia > Lachnospirales > Lachnospiraceae > Eubacterium_F. Next base: position 3,791 of record CALELW010000020.1, read on the forward strand.
ATCAAACAAGTTTGGAGTAGCTGTTGGTGTAACTTCCGGTGTCGGTGTTGCATCACCATCCGGAGTAGCCGTTGGTGTAACTTCCGGTGTCGGTGTTGCATCGTCACTTGGAGTAGCCGTTGGTGTAACCTCTGGTGTTGCTGTAGGTGTTACTTCCGGTGTAGCTGTTGGCGTTGCCGTTGGTGTTGCTGTCGGAGTAACTGTTGGCGTTGCCGTTGGTGTCGGTGTTGCCGTAACTTTCGGTGTTGGTGTTGCTGTCACTTTTGGTGTTGGTGTTGCTGTCACTTTTGGTGTTGGTGTCGCCGTTACTTTTGGTGTCGGTGTCGCCGTTACCTTCGGTGTCGGTGTTGCTGTCACTTTCGGTGTTGGTGTCGCTGTCACTTTTGGTGTTGGTGTCGCCGTTACCTTTGGTGTTGGTGTCGCCGTTACTTTCGGTGTTGGTGTTGCCGTCACTTTTGGTGTTGGTGTCGCCGTTACTTTCGGTGTTGGTGTCGCTGTCGCCGTCGGTGTCGCGGTTGGTGTTGCTGTCACTTTTGGCGTTGGTGTCACTTTCGGAACTTTCTTAGAAATCATGTGCCATTCGCCAGAATTGCTAACAACTGTATCACATACCAGCCATCCTTCAGATGTCGTACTCAAATTAACAAATGCTTTTGGTGCAATGACCGTAGCTCTCATTCCATCTGAGTTCAAATTCAAATTTGTCACATAAGGCATATTCCATACAACAGACTCTGCCATTTCCTCATGCGTTTTGCTTCCATTCTTAACCGTAACCTTATATTCCGGAATACGAACGGCATCTTTTAACGATACATTAAATACTAAGGACTGATTTGCCTTCAATGTAACTTTAATACCACCATTCTGAATTTTTCCTGCTGCGATATTTTCAACCATAGCATCGGCATCTACATAAACAACTTCTTTGTCAATTCCGGTAACATCTACCTGGTAATTATTCATATCCTTAACATGTTTTGGTGTAGTCATATCTGTTTTTTTCACAACAGATTCGGCATAGTTTGAAACAGATGCAAGCATTGATTTAACTTCATCTTTCACACTTTCCTTTATCACTACATAAGGTGTCCCACGGAATTTCGTCTCTCCTACAACTTCCCCAATCCGAATCTCTCCAGAAGCATTTGCTTTGCTCTCGGAAATCGTGTTTCCGTTCCAATGACCATTCCCCTGATACTTACCTACGGCAAAGTTTGTCTCCATATCCGCTGTCTGATTCAGATAATTACAAACAATTCCGTACTCAATGCAATCTCCCAAAAAAGGCTGATTATTTGACGCAAATGAAATTCCGCCAATTACCCCGATTGCAATTGCGATTGACGCCACAGCAACTGCTGCTTTTGCCCAAAAGCTTCGCTTCAATCTTTTCATCATATTTCCTCCAGTCTTTTAAAATATTTTGCTCTAGAGCCTATAGATAAGCCCTATTTTATATATACATTAGTATATCATATGCTACCTATATTCATCAAGAAGTTTTTTTCTTTTTTTTACAATTGTACACATAATTTTTAATTTTGCATTTTCACAAATGGAAAACTAGGATGTCCAGGCTATTTACACCTGGACAAAAATCAATTTTTCTTTCAATATCATAAAAACCATAAGAACTTATTACATTATATGAAGTATGGCTTATCAAGTTATAATTTATTCAAAACTTTTTTCTATCTCAGGAATCTCCCACTGAATTGGAGTTTCTCCATTCTTTACCAAAAAATCATTTGTCTGGCTAAAGGGTTTGCTGCCAAAGAATCCTCGGTATGCCGACAAAGGACTTGGGTGAGGTGCTTTAAGCACAAGATGTTTCGGATTTGTCAGCATTTTCGCCTTTTCCTGCGCCGGTTTTCCCCATAAAATAAATACAATCGGTCTATCCTGTGTATTTAATTTAGCAATTGCCGCATCCGTAAACTCTTCCCAGCCGACACCACGGTGCGACATCGGCTTGTGTGCCTGAACCGTGAGTACCGTATTCAAAAGCAGAACACCTTGTTTCGCCCACGAAGTCAGGCAACCATGGCTTGGAATTTTACACCCCAAATCATCATGCAGCTCTTTATAAATGTTTTCAAGGGATGGCGGAATTGCCACCTGTGGTTTCACCGAAAAACAAAGTCCATGCGCCTGCCCTTCATTATGGTAAGGGTCCTGCCCTAAAATCACAACTTTAACCTTCTCAAGCGGTGTGAGATGAAAGGCTGTAAAAATCTCATCTGCCTTTGGATACACAACCGTCTCACTATATTGTTTCCGGATAAAAAAGAATAATTTTCTATAATATTCTTTAGAAAATTCTTCGTGTAACGCACGCTCCCACTCACCTGTCAAAGCACTCATAACAGCCTCCCTCTTTTATAACCGTACACTAATCCCCCGCTCCTGCAGGTATTTTTTCAATTCAACAATTTCAAGTTCTTTAAAGTGAAACAGCGAAGCCGCCAAAACCGCATCTGCTTTTCCCTCCGTGAGAGCATCATAAAAATGCTCTTTTGTTCCGGCACCGCCGGATGCAATAACCGGAATTGAAACATTTTCAGAGACCGTCCGTGTCAGTTCGATATCATAGCCGTCTTTTGTTCCATCGCAGTCCATACTGGTCAAGAGAATTTCGCCGGCACCTAAACGCTCTGCTTCCATTGCCCATTCCACAGCATCTTTTCCCATGTCCACACGGCCGCCATTTTTGTAAATTGTCCATCCACTGCCGTCTGCCCGTCTCTTTGCATCAATCGCAACGACCACACACTGGCTTCCAAATTTATCCGCAGCATCCGATACAAGTGTCGGATTTAAAATTGCTGCCGAATTCACCGCAACTTTATCCGCACCCTCGCGCAAAATCATACGAAAATCCTCAATCGTACGGATTCCGCCGCCTACTGTAAATGGAATAAACACAGTTTCTGCCACTTTACGAACCATGTTCGCCTTAATCTCTCTTGCATCACTCGATGCCGTAATATCTAAAAAAACCAACTCGTCTGCCCCTGCTTTTCCATAAGCAGCCCCAACCGAAACCGGGTCTCCGGCATCAATTAGATTAACAAAATTAACTCCCTTTACCACTCTTCCCTCATTTACATCCAAACATGGAATTACTCTTTTCGTAAACACCGAAATTCCTCCTATCTTCGTCTTATTCTAAATGGAAACAAAATTTTTCAAAATCTCCAGTCCAACATCTCCGCTCTTCTCTGGATGAAACTGGGCTGCAAAAATATTGTCATGTTCCACCGCCGCATGTACCGGAACAATATAATCGGTTGTTGCCGCTACATCTTCCATATGCTTCGCTTTTAAATAATACGAATGGACAAAATACACATATGTGTCCTCCGGAATTCCTTTTAACAGTTTTGAATTCGGATTAATTTTCAAAGAGTTCCATCCCATATGCGGAATTTTATATCCCTCTTTCTCCGGGAATCTTACGATTTCACCCGGAAGTAGTGAAAGTCCTTTTACATCGTGTTCGGATTCATCACTCCGCTCAAAAAACAACTGTAGTCCGAGACAAATGCCCATAATCGGCGTACCTGATGCCGCCACATCCTGCAGCACTTTTGTCAGTTCATAGCGGTTCATCTTTTCCATCGCATCTTCAAATGCACCAACCCCCGGCACAATTACATGATCTGCTTTCTTAATTTCTTTCACATCTCTTGTAATTACCGGATATTCCCCAATATATTGTAACGCCTTCTCAACACTTTTAATATTACCTGCATCATAATCTACAATTGCTACCATCGTTTTGTATCACCTCTGTCATTGTATTAGAATAGCCGACCGGAAAACCGGTCAGCTATCTTTTCATTATCTCTCATCCGCTTCATTTCTCTTCTGCCACTGCAAAAGAATCGCCTGCAAGCGGTCTGTGTATTCCTTTTGTGTCTCGGAAGCAATAATATTTCGTGCCTGTGATTCACTGACACCAAACTCATTGTACAGCTGGTTGGCGAGTTTACTCTCCAATTCATTGTACTGGCTGAGCATATCATACTGCTCCGCTTTTGCTTTGTTTGCATCGTAAAGACGAATTCCGCCAATCAAAGAATCCAGTGATTCCAAATACATCTTCATCTTATAATAATTCTGATAAGCATCATATTCACGCTGGAGCTGCATACATATACGCACCTTCTGTTTGAGTTCTTTCGACGAATCCGAAACAGAAACTCCTGCCAAAGAATCATAGGCATTCTTATAATCACGCTGTTCAAAAGAACTCTCCGCACTTTTTACGGATGTCGTATAAGAAAGTGCCTGACTGCCAAACACAACTGCTACACAGAGAAGTCCGAAAAACACCATAACAATTGCAGCACCAACCGGATTAATTCTGCCAACTACTTCATTGGCTTCCTGCTCCGCTTTTAAGCGTTTCTTTTCTTCTTTTGCCGCTTGTTTTGCAGCCGCCTGTTCTGCCTTTGCTGCTGC
>CALELW010000021.1 GCA_937902905.1 uncultured Clostridium sp.
TGATTACATCCGGCGGGATGGAGAAGATAATGTGATAGCTGTGGAAACTGCTGTCAACGATGTCTCCTTTGAAGTGAAAACGGGCGAGTTTGTTGCAATACTGGGGCATAATGGCTCCGGTAAATCCACGCTTGCCAGACATATCAATGCCCTTTTAGTTCCGGAAGAAGGAACGATGTATGTGGATGGCATTGACACTTCAGAAAAGGATATGGTTTGGGAAGTACGAAAGAGAGCCGGTATGGTATTCCAGAATCCGGATAACCAGATTGTGCAGAATGTTGTGGAAGAAGATGTTGGGTTTGGACCGGAGAATATCGGTGTTCCGACTAAAAAAATCTGGGAGCGTGTCGAGGAAGCACTGAAAAAAGTAGGGATGCTTCACGAAAGAAAATCGTCCCCGAATCATTTGTCCGGTGGACAGAAACAGCGGGTAGCAATTGCCGGTATTCTGGCGATGCATCCGAAATGTATTGTATTAGATGAGTCGACGGCAATGCTTGACCCGGTTGGGCGAAGAGAAGTGTTAGACGCCGTAAAGACGTTAAATAAGGAAGAACATATTACGATTTTGTGGATTACGCACTACATGGAAGAAGTTACCGAGGCAGACAAGGTAATTGTGATGAACAAGGGCGAAATCGTGATGGAAGGAAAGCCAAAAGAAATTTTTGCCGAGGTGGAAACGCTGCAGAAATATCATCTGGATGTGCCGCAGGTAACACTTTTGGCACACGAGTTGAAAAAGAAGGGGATGGCAATTCCAGCAGGAATTACGTCCGCGGATGAATTGGTAGATGTGATTGCAAAACAATTGGGAAAGTAGGAACTTGCGATGGCGATTATTATTCATGAATTGGAGCATCGGTATGAGGATGGAAGTGCAGGAGAAAAAGTGGCGCTTCACGATGTGAATATAAAAATTGAACAAGGTGAAATGATTGGTTTAATCGGTCATACCGGTTCCGGAAAATCGACGCTTATTCAGCATTTGAATGGTCTTTTGAAGCCGACTTCCGGGGCGGTCTTTTACGATGGAAAAGACATCAATGACAGCGACTTTTCCAAAAAGAAACTTCGCAGTAAGGTCGGACTTGTATTTCAATATCCGGAGTATCAGCTGTTTGAGGCTACAGTGATTGATGATGTGAAATTTGGACCAAAGAATATCGGTATGGATTCACTGAAAATTGATATGAACTCTTTTGAGGCACTTAAACAGGTAGGAATTGGTGAGGATTTATTAGATGTATCGCCACTTGAATTGTCCGGTGGGCAAAAACGCCGTGTAGCCATCGCCGGTGTTTTGGCAATGGAGCCGGAGGTGTTGATTTTGGATGAGCCGACGGCGGGACTTGACCCAAGTGGAAGAGATGAGATTCTCGATTTGGTTGCAAAACTGCACAAAGAGCGGAATCTGACGGTAATTTTAGTATCCCACAGCATGGAAGATGTGGCGAGGTATGTAGAGCGTCTTATTGTGATGAACCATGGAACGGTGGCGTTTGACGCAACACCGGGAGAAGTATTTTCTCATTATAAAGAGTTAGAGAAAATTGGATTGATGGCACCGCAGGTGACATATGTGATGGAAGGACTGGCAAGGCGTGGTGTTACGCTGCCGCACAATGCAATTACTGTGCAGGAAGCAGTCGACAGTATTTTACAGGCAAGATAAGAAAAGGGGATTGAATTATGTTACGTGATATGACAATCGGACAATTTTATCCGGCAGAGTCGGTGATTCACCGTCTGGACCCTCGCGTGAAAGTGGTTGGGGTGCTTGCTTATTTGATTTCACTTTTTTTGTTTCGCGGTTTTGTTGGATATGCTGTTGTTACTATATTTTTAGGAACGGTGATTGTACTTTCCAAAGTTCCGCTCCGCTATATTGTCCGCGGTATGAAGCCGATTTTGTTTCTGCTTATTGTGACGGCGCTGTTTAACTTATTTGGAACAAGCGGCGATGTGGTATTTCACTGGAAATTTATCACCATTACGTGGCAGGGAATCCGAAAGGCTGTTTTTATGTCCATGCGTTTGAGTTACCTGATTGTCGGCTCCTCGATGATGACATATACGACGACACCAAATCAGTTGACGGATGCGATAGAAAAGTTGTTAAAGCCGTTAGAAAAGATAAAGGTGCCGGTTCACGATTTTGCGATGATGATGTCTTTGGCACTGCGTTTTATCCCGATTCTTCTTGAAGAGGCGAACCGGATTATCAATGCACAGAGTGCACGCGGTGCAGATTTTGAAGAGGGCAAATTGTGGCAGCGTATGCGTGCCATGGTATCCATTCTGGTGCCGCTTTTAGTGTCTGCGACCAGACGTGCTTATGAACTTGCCAACGCAATGGAGGCAAGGTGTTATCACGGCGGAGAAGGCCGTACGAAGATGAAGCCGCTTAAGTACCGGGCAGTTGACCGGATTTCGTATGGGGTTCTTCTCGGTTATCTGGTTTGTGTGATTGGCATTACTCATTTTATTCCATGGTAGGAGGAGAAAATGCGGAGAATACGATTGATTGTTTCTTATGATGGAACAAATTACTGTGGGTGGCAGATTCAGGAAAATGCGGTGACTGTAGAGGGAACGCTTACAGACGCACTGCGAAAATGGCTGAAAGAAGACATAGAGATAATCGGAGCGAGCCGCACGGATTCGGGAGTGCATGCGTATGGAAATATCGCTGTGTTTGACACAAACAGCCGGATTCCGGCGGAGAAATTTGCGATTGGTCTCAATCATTATCTGCCAGAAGATATCCGGGTGCAGATGTCGGATGAGGTGGAATCAGATTATCATCCAAGATACCGCAATACGGAAAAAACGTATGAGTATACAATTTTAAATACGAAAATCAATCTCCCCACATACAGCCGGTATTCGTATCATGTATATCATCCTTTGGATTTTGAGGCAATGAAAGAGGTGGCAGAACTTCTTGTCGGCGAGCATGATTTTTCAGCCTTTTGTTCGGCGGGCAGTCAGGTGAAATCAAAAGTTCGTACTATTTACGAGGTATCCATTGATAAGCAAAAGGCAATGGGCTGTAATGGCGGCGAAGTGATTCGAATTCGTGTGCGCGGGAATGGTTTTTTGTATAATATGGTTCGGATTATTGCCGGTACGCTGGTTGAAATCGGTGAGGGCAGGAGAAGCTTAGCGGATGTGAAACAGGCACTTTCTACCGGAGAGCGAAAAAAAGCGGGGCCTACGGCCCCGCCGGAAGGATTGGTACTTGTGGAAATCCGTGAAGTACCTTAAATAAAGATTTTATTTCCATGTTTGCATATCGTAAGCATGGATTTTTTTTGCGTTATCAACGATATAGAAGTAACTGCCGATTCGCACGCCACGGGTGTTCGACATTTCCTTAATTGGAACATTTAATACTTGCTTAAAGTCTGTTCCATCAAAATGATAGAGCTTGTAGCGCAGTGTGGTGTCGGCTATTGTGGCAAAGCCGACAAGCTGCCTCTCCTCATCAATGAAAACCGATTTGTGGTTACTGCCTGCTTCCGTTTCACTGTATTTTGGCAGGAGCAGTTTTGTCTGTTCGGTCACGGAACCATTTTCTCCTAAGGCAAAGAGAGAAATTTTTACTTTGTCATCATCACCACCTGCCATTCCAACGCCAATCAGTTGATTTTCACCGAAGGAATGAAGGTAAGAGGAGAAGCCCGGCAGTTTTAATTTTGCTTTGACAACCGGTTTTTTTGGATTGCTGATGTCGACAGCAAATACTGGGTCTGTCTGGCGGTAGGTGACAAAGTATGCCATCGAACCAATGTAATACGATGCGTAAATGGTTTCGTCGTTTCCTAAATTATCGATTTTACCAAGAGTGTTCATGTTTTTGTCCAAAATGCAGATACCATTGGTCGATGTTTGATCTGTCCAGTTCGTGTAAACAAAAGCAAAATTGTCTTTGTATTCATGCATATAATAGGAATCATTAATCTGACCGGCCACTTTTTTGGTTGTTTGGTAGGAAAATATGCCGTCTTTGTATTCAAATTTGCTGATGGCGGTTTTTGTGCTGCTATGCCATAAAAATTGTTCGTAAATCGCGTTGGCAAGGTACAAATGGGATGTGCTCATGTAGTACGTGGTGTAATCCGAGAGCACGGCTGCGGTGTCTGAGAAATCATCCGGTTTGGCAGGATTTACACTTGTCATCACAATGTAATTGTTTTGGGCATCGTCCAAGATTTTTTGTATCTTATTTTCCTTTATTGCTTTGCCGTTGATGGCTGGAACGTAATCGGACACGTTTTTCTTGTTTTTGCATTTTTTTACAATGCGGTAGGAAGAAAAGGTGTATAGATATCCGTTTGTAAAACGGGAAGTTTGATAGCGTCCGCTTTGTGTCAGGGTGTTTAGTTTTTTTGCATTCTGCGGTGAGCTGACATCGTAAATATCCACATAGGTGGTTTGCTTTGCAGCCTCTGTATCATCAATAACACCGCAGGTGGCAGTTGCATCGGCACTATTGGAGGAAAGAATGATTAATCTGCCATTTTCCAAATACATTTCCTCCGCCCATTTTTCTTTCATTGAGAACTGCTTGATGAGTTCTGTGGTTTTGCCATCCACAGAATAAATGCGGATTTTCGTGCTGTCGTCGTCATTCTCCAAGGCATAGAGATAGGAACCGTCTGTTTTGACGATATCACCTTCCATGACATCTTTTACCTGAAGATCCGTTTCTGAATAGTCAGGGGTGGCGGCTGTGTCTTCGGCTGCAGTCGAGGAGTTTGCTCCGGTGGATGCCGAATCTTTTGCAGCAATATCGGACATGGATTGCTCATCATGGTATTTTTGAATCAGGTTATAAATTTCTGAATAACTGGTATTGCCGACAAACTCGTGTCTAGTTGAGGTGGTTTGCTGCGAATTGGCAACGGAGGTTCCTTTTTCTGATTGCCGTCCGGTGCTAAAGTAATAGGTTGTGCCGGCAATAAGAAGCGCAAGACAAGCGGCTGCCGCAGTAATGCTGCCATACAATTTTTTGTGGGTGCGTTTCTTAGGAACTTCCATTTTTTTATCTATCATTTCTTCTATTTTTGCAGGGTGAAGAGAATCCGGAACCGGAATGGAATCGGCTTCTTCGCGCCAGTGCTTTTTGAGTTTTTCTTCAAAATTCTTATCACTCATAATTGACCTCCTTATGTTTATAAGTCCGTATTTTTCTCACGGAGTTTTGCAAGTGCCCGGCTTTTGATGGAACGGATGGAGCCTTCCCGTTTTTTTAGAATACCCGCGATTTCTCTGCTGGTATAGCCGCCAAACACGGATAAGGTGATGACGCACCGTTCCGGCTCACTAAGCTGCGAAAGTTCGTCTTGAATTTCCGGTGTCAGGTAGCCATCTTCGGCGGCAGCCGGTTCCTGCCATGACGCATCATTTAAATAAATGGATTTTTGTTTTAATAATTTTTTACATTCGTTTGCCGTAATTTGGAACAGCCAGCTCTTGAATGCATCGTTTTTCCGCAGTTTATGTAATTGCTCAAATGCTTTTAAAACGGCTGAACTGACGGCGTCCTCGGCAGTTATGCTGTCCTTCGTATAATAAAGGGCAAAATGGTATAAGTCTTTGTAATAGATTTCGTAAAGTCTGGCAAAAGCATGGGAATCGCCTTTTTTTGCCTGCTGTACGAAAATCCAGTCTGTCTTTGTCACGGGTGCCTCCAATCTGCACATTTGTGCGAATATACTGTATACAGTTCTCTGTGAAATCCCTCACAGCTAATAATTAGATTGATTTTGCTGTCAAAGTGTTGCATTTTATTTTGATTTTTTATACTGGTTTTATTATGGGCTTAAGAAATGGTCTGCGTCAAGAAAAAAATCTTGACAGAGGCACTTTGGTATCGTATACTATACGAGTATGGCGTGTTTTGTCGTTCCATGCCCCGGTAACGAGAATACGCACGTAACAAGGAAAACAGCCGAACCAGTTTTGCTTTGCAAAACCTAGTAAGCAAGAACTAAATAAGGAGGATTCCAAGGATGAAAAGTTTTATGGCAAGTCCATCCACAGTGGAAAGAAAATGGTATGTTGTAGACGCTGAAGGAAAAACTTTGGGACGTCTCGCATCAGAAGTTGCGAATGTATTAAGAGGTAAAAACAAACCAACTTACACACCGCACATTGACACAGGCGATTATGTAATCGTAGTAAATGCAGAGAAGATTCAGGTTACAGGTAAGAAACTGGATCAGAAGATTTACTATCATCACTCTGAATATGTAGGCGGAATGAAAGAAGCTACATTGAGAGAAATGATGCAGAAGAAACCGGAATTTGTAATTACTCACGCTGTAAAGGGTATGCTTCCAAAGGGACCTTTGGGACGCCAGATGCTTAAGAAACTGCACGTATATGCAGGACCAGAGCACAACCATGCAGCACAGAAACCGGAAACATTGGACATTTAATGAGGTGTAGAAAGGAGAGATAACATTGGCTAGTTCAACATTTTACGGAACAGGAAGAAGAAAATCCAGTATCGCTCGTGTATACCTTACACCAGGTACCGGTAAAGTGACAATTAATAAAAAAGATATTGACGATTATTTTGGTCTTGAGACTTTGAAAATCATCGCTCGTCAGCCTTTGGAAGCTACAAACACTGCTGACAAATACGATGTAAAAGTTACTGTTAAAGGTGGCGGTTTCACAGGTCAGGCAGGCGCTATCCGTCATGGTATCGCTCGTGCTTTGAATGAAGCAGATGCTGATTTCAGACCGATTCTTAAAAAGGCCGGATTCCTTACTCGTGATTCACGTATGAAGGAAAGAAAGAAATACGGCTTGAAGAAAGCTCGTCGTGCACCACAGTTCTCCAAACGTTAGTTTTTTGGAAACAAGATTATTACAACATCGGGAACAGAAATGTTCCCGATGTTTTTCTATATTTTGGTCTTAGGTGACCTATATTCTAATTTTCTATATTACGGTCAACCATTTTTGATGGATGTGGTGACTTAAATTTGCATAGTTGCGATGGCGGTCAACCATTTTTGGGGGAGTGGGTGACTTAAATTTGTATATTTGCGATGGCGGTCAACTTTTGAATGTAAAATGGTTGACTGGAATCATATTTTTTCCCAAACAAGTCATTTTAGTTAATAAAATAGTTGACTAAAATAATAGAAAAGCGAAAAAAGGTCAACAAAAATAGATATATGAGTTGACTGGATTTAAGTATTTTGTAAATAAAGTCATATGAAAGAGGTGGATAAATGCAAGGATTGAAAAAAATGTTACTAAAGGAGCAAAAAAAATTAGAAACGATTTGCAGCAAGGTAGAGAACGAATTGAAATCTGTACCGGAAGGAAATCTGCGAATATCGAAAGACAAAAATAAGATTCGATATTACCATTGTGTAGAAGATAATGAAGGAACTTATATTTCAAAAATAGATTCCGAACTGCCAAAGCTGCTTGCTCAAAAGAAGTACAATCAGAATGTGTTAAAAAAGGCTAAAGCAAGACTTCGGCAGATAGAAAGGATAACGAGGGATTATTCCGACGATGAGATTGAAAAGATTTATACATCGATGCATACACAAAGGCAATTGTTAGTCACACCGGTTGAGCCAATATGGGAGAAAGAACTTGCTAAGTGGTATGACAGCGAATATCACGGCAAAGAATTTTACGAGGGAACCGCTGAAATTGTGACAGAAAAAGGTGAACGTGTCAGGTCAAAGTCAGAGAAAATTCTTGCGGATTATTTCTATAGAAACAACATTTTATATCAGTATGAAAAGCCCCTATATTTGAAAGGATATGGTACGGTATACCCGGATTTTACATTTTTATCGAAAAAAACGCGGAAAGAAATTTACTGGGAACATGAAGGAATGATGGATAAACCGGAGTATGCCAAATCTGCAGTGAAGAAAATAGAATCTTATCAGAGAAATGGAATCCATCTGGGAGAACGTCTGATACTTACTTTTGAAACGGAATTGACAGTTTTGAATTCCCAGATTGTTGAAGAACTGGTGGAAAAATATTTGGTGTAGAGGTGGTTTTATTCTTGACCTGATATGTTTGGTATGCTACTTTAATTTAAATAGTAATAAGAAGAATGACCGAAGGGGGATAGTATGATGGCAAAATTAAGAAATATGACATCATTGTACATTTTTAAAGGCGATAAGGTGCTGCTTTTGTATCGACAGGGCAGCAGAGTTGTTAACGATATGTGGATAGGCTCTGCTGGAGGACATTTTGG
>CALELW010000022.1 GCA_937902905.1 uncultured Clostridium sp.
ATTCGCTGAGATTACAAAAATTCTTGGTTAAAAGTTCCACAGACAGGCAGAGAAATGGAGGCAGACAATGGCAGTAACCATTAAGTCGAAAGAGGAAATTCAGTGTATGCGTGATGCAGGCAAAATCTTAGCCGAGGTACATGAAAAACTGGCGGAAATCATTGCGCCGGGAATTACTTCGCTAGAGATTGACAGAAAAGGGGAAGAATTTATCCGTAATGCCGGCTGCATTCCTTCCTTTAAAGGATACGAAGGGTATCCTGCCTCAATCTGTGTGTCAATTAACGATGAGGTGGTGCATGGTATTCCATCGAAAGAACATCATTTATTTGATGGTGATATTGTGAGTCTGGATGCCGGCGTAATTTACAAAGGGTATCAGTCCGATGCGGCAAGAACTCACGGCGTTGGAACAATTGATGCAGAGGCAAAGCGATTGATTGAAGTGACAAAAGAAAGTTTTTTCCGGGGAATTGCTTTTGCCAAAGCAGGAAATCATTTATATGATATTTCCGCAGCAATTCAAAAGTATGTGGAGAGTCAGGGATTTTCGGTTGTCCGCGATTTAGTAGGACATGGAATTGGAACAGAGATGCATGAGGAACCGGAAATTCCAAATTTTAAACCGAAATTTGGAAGGGGTATCCGGTTAAAAGCGGGCATGACACTGGCGATTGAGCCGATGGTCAATGCGGGCAGTTACGATGTATGGATGTTAGAAGATGACTGGACAATCGTAACGCAGGATGGCTCCAATGCAGCACATTATGAGAATACGATATTGGTCACAGACGGTGAACCAGAGATTTTGTCATTGAATTAGGAGGTAAAGAATGTCAAAAGCAGACGTTATTGAAATTGAGGGAACAGTTATTGAAAAATTACCAAACGCAATGTTTCAGGTAGAGTTGGAAAATGGGCACAAAGTATTGGCTCATATCAGCGGAAAACTTCGTATGAATTACATCCGTATTCTTCCTGGCGACAAAGTAACACTTGAGTTGTCCCCATATGATTTAACAAAGGGAAGAATTGTTTGGCGTGACAAATAATTGGCTAGTCCAATTTTTTGTAAATACCGCTTGCAATTTGAAAAATCATATGCTATACTTGTAAGCGGACTTTTTTGAAAGGAGGGTATTACTGTGAAAGTAAGATCATCAGTAAAACCGATTTGCGAAAAATGCAAAGTCATTAAAAGAAAGGGTCGTATCAGAGTAATCTGTGAGAATCCAAAACACAAACAAAGACAGGGATAAGGAATATATCGAATACCTAAAGAAATCTCTTTGGGTTATTTTCGTGTTTATAAATTCCAGTTCTTGCTTTCTGTGTTACAACATCAACCGTCATAGAATGGCTGGCCCCATTCGTTATCGATGTTGTGATATTGCAACGGTAAGCAGTACTTTGTTCTCCTTTTTTGTTTTAAAAATGCTTAGGTTTGGCAGAGAGATAAAAAAGGTTCTTACATTGTATTGTTGTTGTGATTTAAAGCGGCTGCAAGGTGTCTGTAAAGTACAGGCACGCGAAGGATGCATAAGCATCCGGGAAACGGAAAATGCATGACATTTTCCAGAAAAAAACAAAAAAAGATTAATGGAGGTGCAAAGCACACATGGCTCGTATCAGTGGTGTAGATTTACCAAGAGAAAAACGTGTTGAAATAGGTCTTACCTATATTTACGGCATCGGTGTTGCCAGTTCTAAGAGAATTCTGGCTGAGGCAAATGTTGACCCGGACATCCGTTGTAAAGATTTGACAGATGAGGATGTATCGAAGATTCGTGATGTCATCGACCGTACACAGACTGTTGAGGGTGATCTTCGTAGAGAAGTTGCGCTTAACATCAAGAGATTACAGGAAATTGGATGCTACAGAGGTATTCGTCACAGAAAGGGACTTCCGGTTCGTGGTCAGAAGACAAAGACTAACGCAAGAACAAGAAAAGGTCCTAAACGTACAGTAGCAAACAAGAAGAAATAATATAGGAGGGTAAGACAGTGGCTAAACAAACTGCAAAAAAAGTGACAAAAAAGCGTGTTAAAAAGAATATTGACCGCGGACAGGCACATATTCAGTCATCTTTTAATAATACAATCGTAACACTGACAGATATGCAGGGTAATGCTATCTCTTGGGCAAGTGCAGGTGGACTTGGATTCAGAGGTTCTAAGAAATCCACTCCGTATGCAGCTCAGATGGCAGCAGAGACAGCTGCAAAGGCTGCGTTGCCTCATGGATTGAAATCAGTAGAAGTAATGGTTAAAGGACCGGGTACTGGTCGTGAAGCGGCTATCCGTGCGATTCAGGCATGCGGTATTGAAGTAACAAGTATTCAGGATGTTACACCGGTTCCACACAATGGTTGTAGACCACCAAAACGTAGAAGAGTATAATCAAGAATTTTAGGAGGAAATAAGAATGGCTAGAGATATGACACCTGTTCTGAAAAGATGTAGATCTCTTGATCTTGACCCGGTATATTTGGGAATTGACAAGAAATCCAAGAGAAATGCTAGAACCGGAAAGAAATTAAGCGAATATGGACAGCAGCTGCGTGAGAAACAGAAAGCAAAATTCATCTACGGAGTTTTGGAGAAACCTTTCCGTAACTATTTTGCACGCGCACAGAAGTTGAAATATGGAACAACAGGTGATAACCTGATGATTCTTTTGGAGCTGAGACTTGATAACGTTATGTTCCGTTTGGGATATGGACGTACAAGAAAAGAAGCCCGCCAGATTGTTGACCATAAACATGTACTTGTAAATGGTAAAACAGTAAACATCCCATCTTATCAGTTGAAAGCTGGCGATGTAATTGAGATTAAAGAGAAATTCAAAGGAGCTCAGAGATATAAAGACATCCTTGAAGTAACAGGCGCTAGATTAGTTCCTGCTTGGCTGGAGGCTGATCATGAGGCTCTGTCGGGAACTGTTAAAGCAATCCCTACAAGAGCAGAGATTGATGTACCGGTAAACGATGTGCTTATTGTCGAGTTGTACTCTAAGTAATTAAGTAAACCCAAAAGGAGGGTCCAGTAGTGTTTGATTTTGAAAAGCCTAGAATTGAAATTGCCGAAATTTCGGAAGATAAAAAATATGGACGTTTTGTAGTAGAACCACTTGAAAGAGGATACGGAACTACTTTGGGTAATTCTTTGAGACGAATCATGCTTTCATCTTTACCAGGTTCCGCAGTGAGCCAGATTAAGATTGATGGTGTGGTACATGAGTTCAGCGGAATTCCGGGAGTAAAAGAAGACGTTACAGAAATTGTAATGAACATTAAGAACCTTGCGATTAAGAACAACAGCGAGGATTTGAACACTCCTAAGATGATGTATATCGATGCAACCGGTGAAGGTGTTGTAACCGCAGCGGATATCAAGTGTGACTCGGACATCGAAATTGTTAATTCCGACCAGGTCATTGCTACATTAAACGGCGGTGCGGACAGCAAACTTTACATTGAAATGACTGTAACAAGCGGTCGTGGATATGTAAGTTCGGATAGAAATAAAAGGGATGACATGCCAATTGATGTAATTCCGATTGATTCTATTTACACACCGATTGAGCGAGTAAATATCAAAATTGAGAATACTCGTGTAGGTCAGATTACTGACTTTGATAAGCTGACATTAGATGTATTTACAAACGGTACATTGGAGCCGGATGAGGCTGTCAGCCTTGCTGCTAAAGTGTTGAGTGAGCATTTGAATTCTTTCATCGACCTTTCCGAGAAAGCGAAAATGGCTGAAGTAATCGTCGAGAAAGAGGAAGATGATTCCCAGAAAGTTATGGATATGAACATTGACGAACTGGAATTGTCTGTACGTTCTTACAACTGCTTGAAGAGAGCAGGAATCAACACGGTAGAAGAGTTGACGAATAAGACTGCTGAGGATATGATGAAAGTTCGTAACTTGGGTCGTAAATCCCTTGAGGAAGTACTTGCTAAGTTGAAAGAGCTTGGATTGTCTCTCAGTACAGGTGAATCTGAATAATAGTATTAACAAGGAGGAAATATCATGGCAGGCTACAGAAAACTTGGAAGAACATCCAGCCAGAGAAAAGCTTTGCTGAGAAATCAGGTAACCAACTTGTTGTATCATGGCAAGATTGTTACAACGGAAGCGAAAGCAAAAGAAATTCGTAAAATTGCTGAAAAGCTTATTGCGATGGCAGTAAAAGAGAAAGATAATTATGAAACTGTTACTGTAAAAGCAAAAGTTGCTCAGAAAGATAAAGATGGCAAGAGAGTCAAAGAAGTGGTTGACGGAAAGAAAGTAACTGTTTACGATACTGTAGACAAAGAAATCAAGAAAGACAATCCTTCCAGACTTCATGCAAGACGTCAGATGAAGAAGATGCTTTACACAATTACCGAAGTTCCTACAGAAACTGCTGGTAAGAAAAAAGCAACAAAAGAAGTAGATATTACAAATCTTCTGTTTGATGAGATTGCTCCTAAGT
>CALELW010000023.1 GCA_937902905.1 uncultured Clostridium sp.
GGAAGAAGCGATGATTGAGACACTTTTGGAAGCCGTGCGCCGCGGTGTGGATGTGCGGATTATCACGCCTCATATTCCGGATAAAAAACATATTAAATACATGACAGAATATAACTACGGAATTCTTTTGAAAAATGGAATTCGTATTTATGAGTATGAGCCGGGATTCATTCATTCCAAAGTAGTTATGAATGAGCATTGTGCGATTGTCGGAACCATCAATATGGATTACCGGAGTTTTTACTTACATTATGAGAATGGTGTCTGGATTTATGATGAAGAATTCAGACAGGCAGTGGAAGCCGATTTTACAAATACATTTGCACAAAGTATTGAGATTACCTATGAGGACTGGAAAAACAGACCGTTAAAGATGAAAATTATTCAGCCGATTTTACATGTGTTTGATGCACTTGTGTAATGCATCCGGCTAAGGAGGAACTATGATAGCATTTGTGAAAGGAATTTTGGACTCCGTGAGTGAGGACAAAATTGTTGTGGAAAATCAGAACATCGGATTTGAAATTTTAGTGCCGGGTTCGGTTGTTTCTGAATTGCCGCAGGTAGGAAATACAGTTAAGATTTATACCTATACATATGTGCGCGAAGATGCGTTGCAGCTCTATGGTTTTTTGACAAAAGACAGTATGGACATGTTTAAATTACTGATTACGGTAAATGGCATTGGCCCGAAGGCGGCACTTGGTATTTTGACTGCCATGGATACCGATGCACTCCGTCTTGCGATTCTTTCGGATGATGCAAAAACGATAGCGAAAGCACCGGGAATCGGACCAAAAACTGCCAGTAAGCTGATTCTTGAGTTAAAAGACAAATGTCACTTGGAAGATGTCTTTGGCGGCGTGGAAGAATCTTTTGCCACAGAAAATGTATCGGCCGGAGCAGATGCGAAAAAAGATGCAATCGAGGCGCTGGTTGCCCTCGGTTATTCTGCATCGGAGGCGACCGGCGCGGTACGCAAACTTCAAGTTACGGAAGAAATGTCTGTGGAAGATATTTTGAAATTAAGCTTAAAAAATCTGTAAAGGAATGAGAATAAGCGATGGAAAAGCGAGTGATTTCTACTGACCTGATGGAAGAAGATTATAAAATTGAAAATAGTCTTCGCCCGAAGTTTTTGAAAGACTATATTGGTCAGAGTAAAGCAAAAGAAAATTTAAAGATTTATATTGAGGCGGCGAAGCAGAGAAACGAATCGCTTGACCATGTACTGTTATATGGACCGCCGGGATTAGGAAAAACGACATTGGCAGGAATTATTGCGAATGAAATGGATGTAAACTTAAAAATTACATCGGGACCTGCAATTGAAAAACCGGGTGAAATGGCATCCATTTTAAATAATCTCTCGGATGGTGATTTGCTGTTCGTGGATGAGATTCACAGACTTAACAGACAGGTGGAAGAAGTGCTCTATCCGGCGATGGAAGATTATGTCATTGATATTGTGATTGGAAAGGGAGCATCGGCGAGAAGTATCCGTCTGGATTTGCCGAAGTTTACACTTGTGGGGGCAACGACACGCGCCGGCATGTTGACCGCACCGCTTCGTGACCGTTTTGGTGTAGTGCATCGTCTGGAGTTTTATACGGTAGATGAATTAACCGAAATTGTTCTTCGTTCGGCACAGGTTTTCCATGTGTCGATTGAGCGGGAGGGAGCCAGAGAAATTGCAAGACGTTCACGTGGAACGCCGCGTTTAGCCAATCGCCTGTTAAAGAGGGTGCGTGATTTTGCCGAAGTAAAATACGATGGAAACATTACACTTTCGGTTGCAAATTTTGCATTGGATTTGCTGGAAGTAGATAAATATGGACTGGATAACACCGATCGAAGTCTTTTACTGGCGATGATTGAGACATTTCAGGGAGGCCCGGTTGGACTGGATACGTTAGCTGCCTGCATTGGTGAGGACAGTGGAACGATTGAGGATGTCTATGAACCGTTCCTGATTCAGAATGGATTTTTAGCAAGGACACCTAGAGGGCGTATTGTCACAGAAAAAACGTATCATCATTTGGGGTTGTCATTTGACGAATAATGTTTTTTTATGTATAATTATTAGGAAATTGAGCAGGTGAGGTGCATAGATGAAAAAGAAAAATGATGTAGAAGTTTTAATTGATGGCAGAAAATATACACTTTGTGGATTTGAAAGCCCGGATTACATTCAGAAAATTGCCTCTTACATTAATCGTAAATTGGCAGAATTTCATAAACAGGAGGGATATGCAAGACTGGATTTGGATTTGCGTAATACCCTGCTTGCGATTAATATTGCCGATGATTATTACAAAGAGAAGAAAAAGGCAAGTGAATACCGCACCGAGACTCAGTTAAAAGACAAAATGGTGTTAGACATGAAGCACGAGATTATTGAGTTGCAGGATACCATTAAGAAACTTGAAAAAGAACGCGATGAGCTTCATGATTCGGTTGAAAAATTAGAGAAAAAACAGGTTGAATTAGAAACCAGACTGAAACAAAAAAGATAGAAAAAGGACTGCTGAAAATGCAGTCCTTCTTTACAAGATAGAGGGAGAAAGGAATCGAATGAGTAACGTAGAAATTCTTGCACCGGCAGGTTCGCTCGATGGCTTATATGCTTCATTTCAAATGGGAGCAGATGCAGTCTATGTGGGAACCAGCCGATTTGGTGCCCGTGCTTTTGCTAAAAATCCAAGTGTCGATGAACTGAAAGAGGCACTTGTGTATGCACATATGCATGACAAGAAAATATATCTGACGGTCAACACACTGCTTTCGGACAGGGAGCTGGAAAATGATTTATTTCCATTGATTGCTCCGTTGTATGAGGCGGGACTTGATGCCTGTATCGTACAGGATTTGGGTGTGTTGTCTTTTTTACATGAAAATTTTCCACAGATGGATTTGCACGCCAGTACGCAGATGACGATTTTATCCGGGGATGAGGCAGAGTTATACAAAAACTATGGTGTTACAAGATTTGTTCCTGCCAGAGAATGTACGATTGAGGAAATCCGTGCGATGAGAGCACAGACCGATTTGGAAATAGAGGTGTTTGTGCATGGTGCGCTCTGTTATTGTTATTCCGGACAGTGCTTGATGAGTGAGGAGATTGGAGGCCGCAGCGGAAACCGGGGAATGTGTGCGCAGCCGTGCAGACTTCCATTTACAAGTGCATACGGAAACGGACATTTATTCAGCACAAAAGATATGTGTACGCTTATGCATATTCCGGAACTTGTGGATGCCGGAATCGATTCCTTCAAAATTGAAGGGCGCATGAAAAAGAAGGAGTACAGCGCATATTTGTCCTCGTTATACCGCCATTATGTTGATGTTTATGAGAGCGAGGGGAACGAGGCTTTTCAGGCATTAGTACAGAATAAAGAAAGCAGGCTGTGGAAGGATATCAGGAGGAGTAAAGACATTTATAACCGTGGTGGATTTTCTGCCGGATATCTTTTTGAGACAGATAAGAAAAATATTATGTATCCGAAAAAAAACGGGCATTTTGGTACGTGTGTTGGTACTGTTTTGAAAGCGTCCAAAGGACAGGCGGTATTCCGTGTAAAAGAAGCTCTGCACTATCAGGATATTTTAGAGTTTCGCTTGGAAGATGATACAAAAGCATACGAGTATACGGTAAAAAATGAAGCAGCACCCGGTGATGTTGTGACGTGCAATGTAAAAAGAGGCAGTACGATATTTAAGGGACAGAAAGTTTACCGTACAAAAAATGCGGCACTGTTGTCATGGATTGATGAAAAAATTGAAAGTGTCGTCGATGATAAAATTTCTTTGAAAGGGGAAATGACTGCGAAAATCGGCGAGCCGATTGCTCTGAAACTACAGGGACTTTCGCATGAAGTTACGGTGTTTGGTGAACCATTACAAAGAGCCGTGAACCGTCCCGTGACAAAAGAGGAAATTGAAAAGCGTCTTCGAAAGATGGGAAATACGAATTATAGACTCACGGATTTTTCCATTACTTTAGATGAAGATTCGTTTGTTCCAATGGGAGAAATTGCCAAATTAAAACGAGAGGCATTATCAGCGTTTGAGAGAGAGGCGGTGCCGGGACGGAGTGTGGGAGAGCAAAAACCGCATAAAAAGAAAGAACTTCTTGTCTGGGAAAATGCCTCCATTCTAAAAGTTTCTACGATGGAGCAGTTAAGGATAGCGGTGGAGACGGATGAAAACGATGTATGGATTGAACTGCCGGTAGCTTTATTTGCAAAGGAAGAGGATGAGGTAATCAAACTTCTTCAAAACCGTCCGGTGCTTCTTTCATTCCCACGGATTATGAAAGCGGGAGCGGAAGAAAAGTGGAGGTCATTGATAAACAAGCTGTCTGTCGGTGCAGTTGTGATTAACAGCCACCGTGCCCTGCTTGTGGCAAAAAAGCAGTTTCAAGAATATCCGTGGATTGCTGCCGAAACATTTTACCATGAAAATGAGCGTGCAAAAGAAGTGCTTGCAGAGCTTGGTATCTGCCCGGCAATTAAGCGTGGCTATGGACGCAAAGAAGTGATGGTGACGAAAGGCTGCTTAAAGCGGACGCTTGGCAGGTGCGATGGAAAAAAAGAGAGAATTTTAGTATCCAGTGGCAAAGGGGACAAATTCTATGTGGTAAATAATTGTGATTTTTGCTACAATACGATATATACAAAAAACGGCGAGAAAAAGCCGGAACTTGATAAGCCGGCATGGCACCATTTTACATGGGAGCCAGCCGATGAAATGAGAAAGGTTTTGGAAACATGGAACTTATTATAGCAGAACTTTCACGATATATAATCGTTATTTTATTTGCTCTGTATACCTTTTACAGTTACCGTGCGTTTATCGGACGGGCGGCTGGAAATAACGAAGGAGTATTCCGGGCACAGCGCGTGCTTACCGTGATGATTCATTTGGTTTGCAGTGCGGTTATTTTAGTGGAAGAAAAAGAAATCAAATATGTGGTTTTGTGGGCACTTGAGTTGTTCTTTTTTCTGTTTTTTACGAAAATCTATCAGGTGTTTTACAAAGGAATGTCAAAACTAATTTGGAATAACATGATGATTTGTATGATGATAGGATTTATTATGCTGGGCAGACTTTCCTATGATTATGCAATCAGACAGCTTGTGATGGCATCGCTTGCTCTGGGGGTGTGCCTTTTAGTGCCGCTGTTTATTGAGCGTTTTACGATTTGGGAAAAAATCGGCTGGCAGTATGCGCTTGCCGGCGTCCTGCTTTTGCTTTTGGTGTTTGTCATTGGTGTGGAAAAATACGGCGCAAGAAACTGGATTTCGATTGGTGGATTCGAATTGCAGCCATCCGAATTTGTGAAAATTATTTACGTATTTTTCATCGCATCGCTTTTGGCAAAGCGGACGGATTTTAAGAGTGTTGCTGTGATAAGTATTGCGGCGGCAGTACATGTAGGAATCCTTGTATTGGAAAAGGATTTGGGAGCAGCACTGATTTATTTTGTAACATATCTTATGATGCTTTATGTGGCAACGATGAAACTGCGCTATCTGGCGGCGGGGGCTTTTGCAGGAACGGCGGCGTCTGTTGTGGCGTATCAGTTATTTGCCCATGTGCGTGTGCGTGTGGCGGCGTGGCAGGACCCTTGGTCGAACATGAATCAGGGCGGTTACCAGATTTGCCAGAGTTTGTTTGCAATTGGAACCGGAGGATTGTTTGGTATGGGATTAGGACAGGGCATGCCAAAGAGTGTGCCGGTTGTGGAAAGTGATTTTATTTTTTCTGCAATTGCAGAGGAAATGGGTGTCATTTTCTGTATCTTTTTAATTTTGATTTACATCAGTTCCTTTATTATGTTTGTCAATATTGCCTTAAAAATGAAAAAGAATTTTTATAAACTGTGTGCATTCGGATTGAGTGTGGTTTTGATTTTTCAGGTGTTTTTGAGTATCGGCGGAGTAACAAAATTTATTCCGTCAACCGGTGTTACGCTGCCGTTAATCAGCTACGGCGGCAGTTCCATTATAACGACGATTGTGATTTTTAGTATTATTCAGGGAATGTATGTTAGAAACCGAAGAGAGGAGGTCACGGCAAATGAAGGACAAGCGGCAGCAATCAATCGAAAATCCGGAAAAAGGCAGTAAACGTCAGAATCGGGAAATGGCGGTTGTGACCTATCTTGTGATGGCAATCTTTTTTATCCTTGCCGGATATATGGTTTATTTTATCATTCACGATTCGGATCAGGTGCTAAACAATTCGGCAAATAAACGTCAGGAGCTTTTAGCCAAGCGTGTGACGAAAGGTAAAATTTTATCGGACAAAGGAAAAGTGCTGGCAAAGACGGTTACGGATTCTTCGGGAAACGAAACGAGAAAGTATCCGTATGGCAGTTTGTTTGCACATGTTGTTGGACGTTCTTCGCACGGAAAAACAGGCTTGGAGGCATCGGAGAGTTATACGATGCTGACTTCCGGATTGAATCCGTTTCTTAGTACGATTAATGAATTAAAGGGTAAAAAAAATCCGGGAAATAATGTAGTTACCACATTGAATGTCGAACTTTCCAAGGCGGCGAGTAATGCGCTTGGTTCAAAGCGTGGAGCGGTTGTTGTGATGGATCCGGAAACCGGAAAGATACTGGCGATGGTGAGTAAACCGTCATATGACCCCAATCAATTGACGGATGCCAGATGGAACAAACTGACATCGGATTCCGGTGAGCAGTCAGCACTCTATAACCGGGCGACACAAGGGTTGTATCCGCCGGGCTCTACATTTAAATTGTATACAGCGTTTGAATTTATGAGAGAACAGGATAATTATTCAAAATTTCATTATACCTGTACCGGAAAAATTGGAACAGGGAGCGAGCAGATTAAGTGCTATGGCGGTGAAGTGCATGGAAAAGTGGATTTGGCAAAGGCATTTGCCGAGTCTTGTAATGCGGCATTTTGTTCCATCGGAGATGGCTTGAACCGGAATTCGTGGCGCAAGTTGTGTGAATCCTTTTATTATAACAAAAGCATTCCGCTTGAAAAAATGGAGCAGAAGTCTTCCCGTTTCACGATTGATAACAAGACGGAACAGGGCGATGTAAGACAGGCATCAATTGGACAGGGGCAGACACTGGTTACGCCGCTGCAAAATATTTTACTTGTCTGTGCGTCAGTCAATGGCGGTGAATTGATGCAGCCATATGTGGTTGACCGGATTGAGGATGCAAACGGTAATACGGTTTCTGAAAATGCACCGAAATCACTCGGAAAGAAAATGTCAGAAAAAGAGGCAAAACAATTAAAGAAATTAATGAGGGGAACCGTAAAAGGGGGAACGGCGACGTCTTTATATTATGGAACGCCATACAAGGCAGGAGGAAAGACGGGGTCTGCGGAGTTTCAAAATGGTTCGACAGATTCTCATGCGTGGTTTGTCGGTTATGCGGAAAAAAATGGTAAAAAGCTCTGTGTCAGCGTAGTTGTAGAGGCTGCGGGAACCGGAAGTGCCTATGCTGTTCCGATTGCCAAAAAGGTGTTTGACGCTTATTGGTAGAATGGGGTATACTAAGAAAAAACACGTGTACAAAGGAACGTGATTTCCACGCAGGAGGGATTGCAATGATAGAAGCAACAAGCTGTGGCGGAGTAGTAATTTTCCGGGGTAAGATACTGTTGTTGTATAAAAATGTGAAACACAAATACGAAGGCTGGGTTCTTCCGAAAGGAACAGTAGAGGAGGGCGAAAGTTTTCCGGAGACGGCATTGCGTGAAGTAAAGGAGGAGGCAAGTGCACTGTGCCGGATTGTTGATTATGTTGACCGAAGCCATTACACATTTGAAGTGCCGGAGGGAACGGTATCCAAAGATGTCCATTGGTTTTTGATGCAGTCGGATAGTTTCTATTCAAAACCGCAAAGGGAGGAATATTTTCAGGATTCGGGGTATTATAAATACCATGAGGCATATCATTTACTGAAGTTTGCCAATGAGCGCAAAATTTTGGAACAGGCGTATGCTAAGTACCAAATGCTCCGCAAAAATCAGATGTGGGGTAGACAAAGAAGATAGTGAAAAGGGGTGTTACTTATGCTTGATAAGGTAATGATGGAACGAAAAGAAGTTCGCAAAGACTATGATGACAGACTGGCGCATTTAGAAATTCGTATGGGAGAACTGCAGCGGCAGTGCCGGAGTATGGGGATTCCGATTGTTGTTGTATTTGAGGGATTTTCTGCGTCCGGAAAAGGAACGATGATTGGACGGATGATTCGTCCTCTTGACCCAAGAGGTTTTCAGGTTTTTACGATGGAAAAGGAGACCAAAGAGGATAAGAGACATCCCTACTTGTGGCGTTATGCGACGAAAATGCCGGCAAAAGGAAGGATTCATATTTTTGACCACAGCTGGTACCAGGGGTTCCCGGATGTTTTACAGGCGGACGAAATCTGCCGGTATGAAAAACAGTTTACCGACGATGGAGTTGTTTTGATTAAGTTTTTTCTTGCCATTACGAAAAAGGAGCAGAAAAAACGGTTGAATCATTTGGCAGGCAGTGAGGACACAAGCTGGCGTGTCAAAGAAAAAGATTGGAAAAATAATGAGAATTATGACAAATGTTTCTCACAATTTGATACTATGCTGGTACAGACCGATACGGCAAATGCGCCGTGGACAATCGTTGAGGCAATGGACAAAAAATTTGCAGTAGATAAAATTTTAACGACGATTGTAAACCGGCTGGAGCAGGCGGTAGAGAAAAACCAGAAAAAAGAGAATCAGGAAACTGATTTTAAAAGCGAGGATACGGATGCATACCTGCAAAACAGTGTGTTAAAAGGTGTGGATTTAACGCTGTCTTTGACGCCTGAGGAATATAGGAAAAAGAAAAAAGATTTGCAAAAGCGGATGGAGAAACTTCACAATCAGATGTATTTGCAGCGTGTGCCTGTAGTACTTGCCTTCGAGGGCTGGGATGCCGGTGGAAAAGGCGGTGCCATTAAGCGCATTACCCAGTGTATGGATGCGCGTGGTTATGAAGTGGTGCCGATTGCTTCGCCAAATGATATTGAAAAAGCACATCATTATTTGTGGCGGTTCTGGAATCATTTTCCAAAAGACGGACACATGGCAATTTTTGACCGTACCTGGTATGGAAGAGTGTTAGTTGAGCGTGTGGAAGGCTTTGCCACAGAAGAAGAATGGAAACGTGCTTATCAGGAAATTAATGATATGGAAGCCCATTTGGTAAAATCCGGCACAATTGTTTTGAAATTCTGGATGCACATCGACAAAGATGAGCAGGAAAAACGCTTTAAGCAGCGGATGGAAACGCCGGAAAAACAGTGGAAAATTACAGATGAAGACTGGCGCAACCGTGACAAATGGGATGATTACGAAAAAGCAGTCGATGAAATGATGTTGCGCACATCGACGACAGAAGCCCCATGGCATATTATTGAGGCAAATTCCAAGTTATACGCAAGGATTAAAGTCCTTGAAATTGTTGTGGAGGCATTGGAAAAGAGGTTAGAATGAATACAAATCAGAAAATCCGAAGAATCGGAGGAATAGTTGTTTTATTAATTTTATGCGGTATGCTTTTGCCTGTATTTTGTAAAAACAGCAGAGCGGCAGAGGTGACGCATTATTATGTTTATCTGGATAACACCCGCTACGAGGTGACAAAAGACGAGTATGCGAGAATTTACGAAAGCCAGTCAGATACCGATGTGCTGGTTTCGATTTTAAGAGAAATCTTAGGAGAGCGCATGCCGGCATCTTTTTCCGTTGTTTCAGGAGAGGTAACGACAGAAAACAACGACAGTACCTATGATAATTCGGATTTTTTGATTGAAAATGGCAGATTGATTTCTTATCGGGGAAGCGATACGACCGTAACCGTACCAAATACGGTAACGGTGGTTTCTTCGCTTGCCTTTTATAACAATTCAAAAGTGAAGAAAATTATTCTCCCGTCAAGTGTAACAACAATTGAAAAGTATGCTTTTGCTAAATGTTCATCACTTCGTGTGGTTTCTTTTCCAAAAGAAACTGTAACATTGGCAGATAAAATGATATATGACTGTGGAAAAATTTTAAATTTTGTAGCACCAAAATCAAGCAAGGCATATTCGTATGCTGTAAAAAAGGGAATTGCCGTTACGACAACAAACAAAATTAAATTTTCATCTTCCCACATTTATCTTCTTGCAGGAGATACTGACACGATTCCTTTGCTCAACTGCATCAATACGATAACATATAAGAGTAAGAAAAAGAGTGTGGTATCCGTTACAAAAAGTGGTAAAATCCGCGCAAAAAAGCAGGGTACAGCGACAATCCAGGCATCTGCCGGCGGCAAAAGATATCAGTACAAAGTAACGGTATACGGAAAAGCAGTTGGAAAACGGGTAAACCAGATTATCAAATCGGTTATTAAAAAAGATATGACGAATTATCAAAAAGTACAGGCCGTACATAATTGGATGATTCGAAATGTAAAATATGATTATTACAGTCTGAAACGCGGATATGTGCCGAGTGTATCTCACACGGCAAAGGGAGCGCTGCTGAAAAAAGTAGCAGTGTGTGATGGCTATTCGCATGCTTTTCAGATGGTAATGCGTAAACTTAAAATTCCGTGCCGCTTCGTGACCGGCTCAAGCGGTGGTGTCGGCCACGCGTGGAATATGGTGAAACTTTCCGGTAAGTGGTATCACATCGATGTGACTTTTGACGACCCGATTGTCAATGGCACAAACACCAACAAAACACCGTATTATACATACTTTTTGAAATCGAGTTCGGTGATGAAAAAAACACATCATTTTACCGCATCGAAATCCCCAAAATGTACCAGTAAAAAATATGACTGATTTTTAACTAATTTTTTGGGTTCCGTAATTTAGAAAAAAGACTTTGCATCTCGTGGGCACTTTCGTTTGTTGAGTGCGTAGCGGTATGGGCACTGAAACTACCAGTGGTCTCCGCTCCGCTACGGTCGTTGCATAACAGAAGTCCACCGGACTTCTTGCAAC
>CALELW010000024.1 GCA_937902905.1 uncultured Clostridium sp.
TTTTGAAAGGTGGTGTGAATAATGCTAGGGTTAAAAACGCAAGAAACAAAAAAATTTGAGAAATTTATAGAGTTGGTTCAAAATGAAGCTGCAAAAAAAGAAAAAGTGTTTTTCTTGGATGCGGGTGATGGAAGAGATTTTGAAACTAATGATATGGAAGGTGAAGATTTAACAGGTTGGCTTATTCCATCATCAAAAGTTGATGAGTTTAAAACTGTGTGGGAGAAAGATGAAGCTGACGATGATTGGATTGATTTCTTTACCTTTGTTTCATGGCAAAAGAAAGATGGAAGAATAACAGTAACATTTAAAACAACAACTTGCTAATGCATTGGGCGTTGATGTTGAAGCACCTAATGATGTTCTTAATGTTTCGCAAGATGGTAAATATAAAGTTGGGTATGATGGTTCTGGTAAGATGATAACATTTAAACCAAAAGGAAGTGACATATATGAAATATTTTGGCTTTTTCAAGGGGATGAAGTATGGAAAATGTGAAGATGATTTTGATTCGTATAGGGAAATCAAAAACAATATGGAGAAAAGCAGGGTATTAAAGTATATCAAGTCACTGCCGATTGCTGGTGTTGCACCGATGACGACTGAAGATATTTTTTCAGGCGAAGTGCTTGAACAGGCGGGGATTATTGAAGATGGAGATTTTGCATTTCCTATTGATTTTATACATTATTACGAGAACTATGATATTGGAATCCCTACCGATTATGAAGATTATATATTAAAAAAGGCTTAGTATAATCGCTCAGTCATGGCAACGAAGAAGTATAATCATCAGAAAGGAGTTGATGAATACTATGGTAATATTAAAGGAAATAAAAAAAGAAAATAATATAGTGTCGTTCAACTACCATGCTGAAGGTGATGATTTGGATTGTGGAAGGATTTTGTTTGATATTGATAAAAATAAAGAGAAAAATATAGAGTATTGTAAAACAGATGAAAACTCATATTTACATTCATATGCTAACAAAGCAATTGATGCAATTAAGAAAGTTATTGCTGATGGCAAATATCCGACTGAATACGTGTATATGTGGTATTAAAGTATTTAGAAAGGGAGGATTGATATGAAATTTTCGGAAAAGCAAATCGAATTTATGAAAAATATTGGAGTATCAGTCAATTTTGACACAGATATTTCTGATGAAGAGTATGAAGTTATAGAAGACAAAGTGACGGAATACTTGCAAAAACAAGGTTTTAATACTGATTACTCCGTAACCGAACATGGTAAAATGTGTGAATCAATTCTTGATAGGATATAATGTGGCGAAAAGAGACTGACAAGTGTTTACATAACAAGAAAGAAGGTGACAAAATGAAAATTAAACAGTACGATAGAGTCTTGATGCAAGATGGAAGTAAGGCATCAATAGTTGAAATATTTGAAGATGAAAAATCATTTATTGCTGATATAGAGAGGAACGGTGATATTGACACGGAAGAAATCAGTATCGTTGATATAAAAAAAGTATTATAAAAGCACTTTGCGGTTAATTGCAAGGTGCTTTTTTTGAAAGGAGATTATATGGCACGAGATGATTATTTTTTGATGGTATATAGAATATTATCGTATTTGTATCGATGTATAAGGTATGGAAAACAACCGGATGAAGAATATCTGCGACCACAAGCGAAAGATTTTCCAATAGAATATGGTTATTGGTCATACATATGGGAGAATATGGTCAAAGATGGGTTGGTTGAGAACTTATCTATTGTGCCGGTTGATGGGGCAGAACCGCTTGTCAGGTTACAGAGTAATACAAGGATAACACCAAATGGAATAGAATATTTACAAGAAAATTCCATTATGAAAAAGACAGCAAAGTTTATCGGCAATGTGATAACCACTATCAGACCATAGGCGAGATAAATAATAAAATTGATATCAAAGACAGTCAAAAAGGCTGTCTTTTTTATATATATAAAGAAAGAAGGTGAAAATGGTGAACAAAGCATGGTTGAAAGCGGCAGGAATTCGAGCAATCAAGACTGCCGCACAAACTGCTGTGGCGACAATTGGAACAGCGGCAGTGATTAATCAGGTTAATTGGTTGATGGTAGTATCTGCATCGGCACTGGCAGGTGTTTTGTCAATGTTGACATCGGTTGCAGGTATTCCGGAAGTTGAAACAAAGGAAGGAGAATAAGAAATGGCAAAATTTAATATTCATGCAGGACATTGTCCTGACGGAAAAGGTGCATCAGGTGCTGTTGGCATCCTGAAAGAATCTACAGAAGCACGCAAAGTAAAAAACAAAGTAATTGTATTATTGAAAAAGGAAGGTCATACAGCTTATGACTGCACATGCGATGAGAAAACAACACAGTCAGGGTGCCTGACAAAGATTGTGAAAAAATGCAATGCACATACAGTGAAGCGTGATGTGTCCATCCATCTGAACTCAGGAAGAGATGATTTAAAAGGCGACGGAAAAACGGGCGGTGTTGAAGTATATATCTATTCAAATACTTCCAAAGCAAAGAAAGATGCCGAACAGGTCTGTAAAAACATTTCTAAAGCATTAGGCATCACAAACAGAGGCGTAAAGGTAAACACATCATTGTATGTGCTTAGAAAAACAAAATCCCCTGCAATGTTGATTGAATGCTGCTTTGTTGATGACAAAGATGATGCAAAGAAATGGGATGCGGCAAAATGTGCAGAAGCAATTGCGAAAGCACTGGTTTAACGAATAAGGACATCAGAAATGGTGTCCTTTTTATATGTCCAAAATAGGCTTATGACATGAAAACTATGCTGAATCTATCCCTGTGATAAGGATATAAAACTGTCACGCATGCTGCAAGTTTGTCGGCATGGGAAAGGAAATGATATGAAGTTAGAAGATTTGTTAGGTGAAGAGTTGTATGCACAAGTACAGGCTAAACTTGACGAGGTCAATGCAAAGGAACCCGACAAGTTAAAGCATGTTCGATATGCTGACTTGTCAGAAGGCGAATATGTGGGAAAGGGCAAGTATGAATCCGAGGTTGAAAAACTGAATAATCTGATTACCGGAAAAGATGCAGAACTTGCAACTGCAAATGGATTGATTGCTGATTTGAAAAAAGCAACCAAAGGGGAAGAAGGATTGCAGCAGAAGATTAGCAGTTATGAAACAGAAGTTGCAAACCTGCAGAATCAGCTTGCGGAAACCAAATTGCAATCCGCAGTTAAGGTTGCCCTGCTTTCTGAGAATGCTGTTGATGTTGACTATTTGTCATTCAAATTAAAGGAGAAGATGAAGGAAAAGAATTCGTCTCTGGAACTGGATGAAAATGATAACATCAAAGGTTGGGATGATATGCTTGCAGGTCTCAAGACACAGTTCCCGGCAATGTTTGAAAGTGCTTCAGGTGGTGAAAGAATCATCACACCAAATACGCTTCCTAACAATAACAACGAGGACACATTAACAAAGAGCGAATTGCTGAAAAAACCGTATGCGGAACGTGCAAGGATTGCACAAGAAAATCCGGAGGCGTATGCGGCTGCAATGAATTCGTAAATAAGAAAGAAAAGAGGTAAAAAATATGCCAGCAACAAAATTAAATGACGTTATTAACCCACAGGTTATGGGTGACATGATTGAGGCGAAAATCAATGCACAGGCAAAACTTATTCCTTATGCCAAAGTGGATACTACGCTTCAGGGAGTACCGGGAGATACCAAAACGGTTCCTTCGTGGAATTACATTGGAGATGCGCAGGATTTCGATCCTGAAAATGAAGATGGTGATGAGATTGAATTGACCAATCTGACAGCAGGCAGCACAACCTTCACGATTAAATGTGCCGCTAAATCCATTGGCATTTTGCAGACGGCAATTAATTCAGGTTTTGGAAATCCAGTTGGACAGTTGGAAAAACAGCTTGCAGACTCCATCATCGGAAAAGTTG
Source organism: uncultured Clostridium sp. (assembly GCA_937902905.1). Lineage (GTDB taxonomy): Bacteria > Bacillota > Clostridia > Lachnospirales > Lachnospiraceae > Eubacterium_F. The sequence continues at coordinate 3,930 of CALELW010000024.1, forward strand.
ACAATGATTTGCTTGACGCAGCGTATACAGCACCGATTACAGTAAACAAATCAGATAATCCGATTGGATATGATGCTGTGGTTGACTGTGTGACGAAGTTCGAGGATGAAGAGGATGGTATTGATAAAGTTATGTTCATTCATCCACGACAGGAAACAACACTTTTGAAAGACAAGGATTTCTTATCTGCTGATAAATTCCAGGCAGGTGTTGCAGTAAATGGTGCAATCGGTAAAATTGCAGGATGTTGGATTAAGAAATCGAAAAAGGTAAAAGTAGTTGACGCAGTAAATGCCGTTGCCGGTGTTTACACAATCAAAATCGATACAAAGGCATCGAATGGCGACAAAATTATTATTAATGGAGTACCATTTGTAGCCGGAACGGATTTCTTGTTGGCAACGGATACTGCGACCGGTAATGCAACTGCTTTGACTGCCAAACTGAATGATTCAGAAAATGAGGTGCTTTCCTGCTATACGTGGACATCCTCAGGAACTACGATTACAGCAACGGAAGACTCTGGAAAAGAAGGCTCCGGACTGCCGGCAGTTGTGACAGAAGGATCTATGAAAGTAGTAACAGCAACTACTACAAAAGGGGTAGCCGCTGCATCTGCTGCTTATCTCTGCCCTGTTATTAAGATGGAGCCGGATTCTCCTGAGACTGAGTATACGGAAGATGAGCTTCCGGCTCTTACAATCTTTTTGAAGAAAGATACACAGGTTGACCACGAGTGGCTGCCGAAGAAACAGCGCCATGATATTACGGCGGCTAAGTATTACGGTGTTGCACTTACAAACTCCGCAAAGGTTGTTCTTGGTAAGTTTGGTAAATAAGGAGGCTCCCTTATGATAATGTCAGTTGAAGAGTTTAAAACATTTGTGCAATCCGACTTGACAGACAATGTGCTTGAAGCGAAACTTCAGGCACTTGAACTGCTTATCAGGAGATACACGAATAACAATTTTCAGAAAAGAGCATACAGAAGAACCGCTGATATTGTTGGCGGTCTTTTCTTTGTCGATGACATAACGCCCTTCAAGATTGGTGATACGGTGCAAATTACAGAATCACAGTTAAATGAAGGGCTGTATACGGTCAAAGAAGCGGAAAAGGATATCTTTACCGTGAATGAGACTGTATTGGATGAAGGACGTGTTCTTTGTACCAAAATTGAATATCCGAAGGACGTTCAGATGGGAGTTATTAACATGCTGAAATGGGATTTGGAAAACCGTGATAAAGTGGGAATTCAATCGGAGACACTCAGCAGACACTCAGTAACGTATTTCAATATGGATGGTGATAATTCTTCAATGGGCTATCCAAAGTCATTGCTTGGTTTTTTGAAGCCTTACATGAAAGCAAGGTTTTAGGAGGGATTTGAATGATTGGTGGAAACATTACGGCAATCCTTCAAGTATCTGCCACCACAAAGAATGAAATCGGAGAATCCGTGAAATCATGGCACGATGTTATGGCGTTGCGTGGATGGCTTGACCTTTCTTCAGGAGATTCCAAGTATGCAACATTCAATGCAAAAATACAGGAATCTACGCATGTGTTCTTGATGGATTACATGCCGATTCCTGATGTTTTTGAAGTTGATGGAAAAGTTGTTAAGGTATCGGCTGAAAGTACAAGAATGATGGTAAATTCAAAGCCATATGATGTGATGCTGATAGATGTTCCGATGGAAATGCATAAACAGATAGAAATCTATTTGAAATATACAGGTGGTGATTAGGATGTCCGTGAAATTTGAAGATAATCATATACGCATTAAAGCAGATATGAAAAGCGAAGCAGTAGCGTTTCTCCACGAGGCAGCAGGTGCTTTGGTTTCGCAGACGCAAAGGAATACCGCCGTAGGAAGGGTTAGCGGTGGTAAAACCAAAAGCGAATGGACTTACCAGGTAGATGAATCAAAACTGGAGGCTGCTATTGGAAATCCAATGGAAAATGCAATTTGGGAAGAGTTTGGAACCGGTGAATATGCATTGAATGGCGATGGCCGTAAAGGAAAATGGTATATACCTATTGGTAATGCAGAGGGTCAGATTTCCCAAAATGTAGTTGATGCTTACGGGATGAAAGTTGTGCATGGAAAAGGCGGTGTGGACTATGTTGAGACTTCCGGCAAAAGGGCAAAAAGACCGTTTTACACCGCATATTTAGCAAAAAAGAATGCCATCCAGAAAAGACTTGAAAGTATATTGAAAGGACTGGGGAAATGACAAAAGAAATCCTAAAAATCATATCGGATTCGATGGAAAGCCTTGGTTTGAATTATGAGTTTATGGAATGGACATCAGAAATAAAGTATCCATATTTTGTTGGTGAGTATGGTGAAACACAACAATCTACGGAAGATGGTTTGCAGGAGTCATCCTTTA
>CALELW010000025.1 GCA_937902905.1 uncultured Clostridium sp.
TAGCCGTAGTCCATCTCAAAATGTGGCTCTAAATCTACTTTTCCGTAAATCGCCTCCGGCAGAAGAAATGCAGTATTGCTGCGCAGTGCATACTGATTCAAAAGATTTTTCAAACCGTTTGTAGTTGTATGTGCAAGCTCCTGCAATTCCTCTTCCTGCTCCTCCGATACCTTCTCGCCGCGTCTCGCGTCCAAAATATCTTTTGGAGTCCTTTTATTGATATAGGTCATCAACGCTGCCACGCAGTGTTTACAAAGACCATTGTAATTATAAAACGCATCACACTCGCAGGTGTACGACTGAATATCGCCAAATTCTTCATCAATCGTTGCCTTCACCTGATAGCTGTTCGCCATGCTCCCATCTACAGTTGCGGTAATGTCCGCCACCGGTAAATTTTCTACGGTATAGATTTCATGGGAAAATTCTCTAACCGCACCTCTTTCATAATATTCTTTTCCCTTGCGAAACGTCGCCGGGAATGCCTCCTCACGGATGTCCGATAAACTAAACATCGTCACCCTTCCTCCTTGTTTGTACTTCTCATCAATCTAAAATGTCATTTCTTCATTGTATCATAGAAAGTGGCAAAAGGAACGGAATTTTTCAAAGTTCCCTAGAAAAATCCCGTTCCTTTTTTGTTCTTTTTTTGTTCAATTTGACCACACACTATAAATTGTATTGTTGTTTGAATTCTTTTATGGCTCTTCTGCGCTCTCTGGAATTAAGATTCAAACATACAACCCCTAGAAAAGCCCATAAAACTGGATACATGAGCACACAAAAAAGACTTCCCATCCCGTCTATAATAAATGGCATAATCAGTACCGTAGCCCCGATTATAAGTTTTCCCAAAAAATGCACCATTCCGGTTATTCTTGCTTTTCTTAATATCAGCCTTAATTCCGCCTCTCCCATATATCCCATGGGTTTTAAGTATGCGTACCCCTGCTGTTGTTTTTTTCTTAAATATTTTTCGAAAAAATACGCTGCTAAAAGTCCACCCACCATACTGCCGAGCGTATACAATCCTACATTAGATGGTACAAAGTAAATATCTAGCCTATTCAGCAAAACGCGAAATATTTCTCCTGTTAAGACTGTAATAGCTGGAAGCAGTATTATTATCTTTGTCGCAATATTAGGC
>CALELW010000026.1 GCA_937902905.1 uncultured Clostridium sp.
GGAATCACTCTTTTTTACTTCGAGCCCCGCCGTGGCTCGAAGTTCGAGGTCTCGGCTAATTATATAAGCAAAAAAGGAAGTTCAATTCGAGAGAGACTATAACGCAAAGCGTTATCTTGTCTCAATTCGATTGAACTTCCTTTTTTTTGTGAAAATTCCACAGAAAATAGTTGAACTCTACACCAAAAGTGTGTATAATGTATCTATATCGTGTGTATAAATTACACATAGAATGAGGATTGGAGGGCTGATAGATGAAAAAACGGGTCAATATTACGTTAGAAGATAAAGTGATTCAGAGAATTGACCAGTACGCAGATGAGCATTATACCAGCCGTTCCGGTGCGATTACGATGTTGATTGTGGAGGCTACAGAGGAGCCAAAACAAAAGAAATAGTGGGATACTTTGGGTTAATTGTTTTGAAAAACGGAGGATATTGTGAAGGTTACGATGGATTACGTGGTGGGAAATACCGCCATACAAATTGTGAATACGGGGAAAAAAGTAAAAATTGTTGACGTGGAAAAACAGAAGAAGAAAAGAAAGTTTATTAAGCAGTGGATTATTGCAAGTGCAGCATCCCTTGTTTTGATTCTCAGCTGTTTCCAAATTGTTCGTATGGAAAATCAGGAAGTGCTTTTGAATAAACAGGTGTATCAGCTGGCCTCTCAGGTTGATGTATTAGAAAAAGAAAATTTAGCGCTGAAAAAGCAGGAAGCGGATGTGACAATTTCATATGATGATTTGTTTGCACGTGCAAAGGCGTTAGGCATGAAGTTTCCTACGAATTATCAGGTTCAGACTTACACGGTAGAGAAGAGCACAGCAGTGCGTTTATATGGTGAAAAAAAACATAAATTGGGGAAATAAAAATTTTTTTGAAAAATTTTAAAATAATGCTTGCATTCCGAAAAGGATTCATGTATAATATCGCTTGTGGTTGTGATTGGGCTATCGCCAAATGGTAAGGCACTGGACTCTGACTCCAGCATTTCAAGGTTCGAATCCTTGTAGCCCAGCTTGAAGAGCTCTGATACATATGTGTCAGAGCTCATTTGTTGTATACCGATTGAAAATCAGCGGATGGATAGTATATCCATGACAGAATGGAGGATTTTATGAGTGATTCACAGAGACAGGAAATTGAGAAAAGACGTACTTTTGCGATTATTTCCCACCCGGATGCCGGAAAGACGACATTGACGGAAAAATTTCTTTTATATGGAGGAGCAATTAATCTAGCTGGTTCGGTAAAAGGAAGAAAAGCGGCGAAACATGCGGTTTCCGACTGGATGGAAATTGAGAAGGAAAGAGGTATTTCGGTAACAAGTTCGGTTCTGCAGTTTAATTATGATGGTTTTTGCATCAATATTCTGGATACACCGGGACATCAGGATTTCTCAGAAGATACTTATCGTACGTTGATGGCGGCAGATTCTGCCGTGATGGTAATTGATGGTTCCAAGGGTGTTGAGGCACAGACGATTAAGTTGTTTAAGGTTTGTGTCATGCGCGGGATTCCAATTTTTACGTTTATTAACAAGATGGACCGTGAGGCGATGGACCCATTTGAATTGATTGACCAGATTGAGAATGTGCTTGGTATCCGCACCTGTCCGGTGAATTGGCCGATTGGTTCCGGAAAGAACTTTAAAGGTGTGTATGACCGTAACACAAAGACAATTTCCCGATTTATTGCGGGGGACAATGGACATAAAGTAGAGACGGTAGAAGCAAGCCTTGGAGATGCCGGTTTGGATGATTTGATTACGAAAGAATACCATGATATTTTGGTTGATGAAATTGAATTGCTGGATGGGGCAAGCGATGCCTTTGATTTGGAAAAGGTTCGCGCGGGACAGCTTTCGCCGGTATTTTTTGGTTCGGCGCTGACAAACTTTGGTGTAGAAACCTTTTTGCAGCATTTCCTGGATATGACAACATCTCCGCTGCCTCGTACATCCGGTGGCGAAGTGGTAGACCCATTCTCGGATGAATTTTCGGCATTTGTATTTAAGATTCAGGCAAATATGAATAAGGCGCATCGTGACCGAATTGCTTTTATGCGTATCTGCTCCGGTAAGTTTGAGGCAGGCATGGAAGTTATGCATGTGCAGGGTGGTAAAAAGATTCGTCTTGCGCAGCCACAGCAGATGATGGCACAGGAGAGAAAACATGTCGAGGAGGCATATGCCGGTGATATTATCGGTGTGTTTGACCCTGGTATTTTCTCAATTGGAGATACGTTGTATAAAGGAAAAACGCCGGTTCGCTTTGAAGGTATCCCGACATTTGCACCGGAGCATTTTGCAAGAGTCCGTCAGGTGGATACGATGAAGCGCAAACAGTTTATGAAAGGAATTTCACAGATTGCACAGGAAGGTGCGATTCAGATTTTTCAGGAATTTAATACCGGTATGGAAGAGATTATTGTGGGTGTTGTAGGCGTCCTGCAGTTTGAGGTGCTTCAGTACCGTCTGGAAAATGAGTATAATGTAGAAATTCGTATGGAGCAGCTTCCGTATGAACATGTACGCTGGATAGAAAATAAGGATATCGATGTAGCGGCACTTTCGGTTACATCCGATACAAAGAAGGTAAAAGATTTGCATGACAGACCGCTTCTTTTATTTACTCATCCATGGAGTGTTCAGACAGCACTTGACCGAAATGAAGGATTGCAGTTAAGTGAATTTGGTGCAACAGAAGAATAGATTCATAAAAAAGGCGTTGGAATCGTAGTTGATTCGAACGCCTTTCTTAGTTTTACGGATACTATTTAATGTTTAATTTCTTTGCTGTAATCAAGTAAGTCAGCAAATAGAAGATGACTCCCAAAGCTCCATACAGGAGGCAGAATAGCAAAAGGACAATATGGATGGAGTTAATTACATCAGGGAATATCAGGACAAATGGGATTGACAACAACGAAATCACAATCTGTAATCCCTGAGAAAGTCCAAGAAATGCACCAATGCTTAATGCGACACGGTGTGTCTGTACTAACTGTCCAATCATGATGGAAAGGTACATCATCAAAATTGAGAACGAAAGGCTGATTAATATAAAAATTCCAAACAAAACCAGTGCACTAAAGTCGCTCAAGTTAATTGTCTGTAAAACGAATCCAATGCCGTGAATAATATCTGACATTGTAATTGGCGTAGCAATTAATATAACAATAAACATAGAAATCAGTGCAATTGTGCAGGCAAGAATATACCACACAAAGGAAACCAGCCATTTGGCAAATAAAATCTGACCTGTTTTGGCAGGAAGAGTAAATGTTAAATAAGATTCCTGAGAAGTCATGGTCTTATAAAAGCGTATGGCGATTAACACCTGAGTCACAATGAGCAGGCCAAACAACAGCAGACAATAACCGATGATGCCGCTTCCGAATACGAGTGAAAGAGCATCGGCTGTTTCTTCATCATATGGTTGTGAGCCCAAAGACATCATCAGGCTGAAAATAGGTGTTAAAATAACGATGAATCCAAACATTGGGATAAATAATCGCATGGTATCTTTAAATTCGTGTTTCATTAATTTCTTTAGCATCGGAACACCTCCCGGAATAATGTATCGACTGATTTGCCCTGTTGTTCGCGGATGTCATCTACGGATGACTGCAGGCGAATTTGACCGTCCTGCAGGAAAATAACATCATCTAAAATGCTCTCAACATCAGAAATCAGATGTGTGGAAAGCAGTACAGAGGCATTTTCGCTGTAGTTCGAAATAATCGTCTGTAATATGTAATCTCTGGTTGCCGGATCGACACCGCCGATAGGCTCATCCAGACAGTACAGATTTGCGTTTCGGCTCATAGTCAGAATCAACTGGACTTTTTCCTGTGTTCCTTTTGACATATGTTTTAAACGCATGTTTTCAACGATATCCAGACGTTTTAACATTTCCTCGGCTTTGTTTTTGTCAAAATCTGCAAAAAAATCATTATAATAGGAAAACAAATCTGATATTTTCATCCATTTTGGAAAAATTGTTTGGTCCGGCAGATAGGAAATGTGCTGCTTAGTAATAACGCCGGGATGCTCCCCTCCAATAAAAAGTTCGCCGGAACTTGGTGTGAGCAAACCATTTATTAATTTCAAAAAAGTGGTTTTTCCGCTTCCGTTTGGACCTAAAAGACCAACTATTTTTCCACATTCAATTGTTACATTTACATCGCGTAATGCCGGTTTCGGACCGAAATTTTTGCAGATGTGTTTTGATTCTAATAAAATCATAAATCCTCCTTCCTTTGCTTGCGCAGGCAGGCAATGCATTCTTCTTTTGAAAATCCTAATTTTGCAAGAGCCTGATAACAGTTTTCTACAATGCCGTCCGCTAATTCATCACGCATGGACTCAATCAGTGATTCATCACTTGTTACGGTCCGTCCGTTTGTCCGACTGCCAATCAAAAGCCCCTCCTGTTCAAGGGCTGCGAGTGCTTTTTGCATGGTGTTTGGATTTACCGCAGCCGCCGTGGCAAGTTCCCTTACCGAGGGAAAACGTTCCCCGGGGCGGTAGTGACCGGACAGAATCTGTAACTTAATCTGTTCTACCAATTGTATATATATGGGACGTTCCTTTGATAAATTCCAAGACATAGAAAACCTCCTTTCCATATATATGATCTCTCGGAATCTCTAAGCCAATAAATACAAGGCTTTCAGATTCCTTTTT
>CALELW010000027.1 GCA_937902905.1 uncultured Clostridium sp.
CTGCGTAGCAGCAGGGGTGCTGAAACTACCAGCACCTCCTGCTGACGCGCTCAAACCCACGAGTCACAAAACTTTTCTCCGGAATTACTGGAATCCAAATAAACCAACCAAAAACAGTTGTCCCTGCCTTCTCACCAGTCTCCTCTTCTCTCCCAAAAGAAAAAAGTAAAAAGAAATCCCCCGAAAAGCTATATTTGCAACGCAAATATCCCGCTTTTTGGGGGATTCTTTTTATTTTTCAGCTAACTGCAACCGAATCAACGATTTGCGCAAAGCCAAATCTGCTCGTGCCATATTAACATTTTCATCGGCACTTTTTAAGCGGCGCTCGGCTCTCGCCTTCGCCTCTGCCGCGCGATTGATGTCAATTTCTTCCGGCCACTCGCATGACTGGGCAAGAATTGTAACTTTATCCGGTGTAATTTCCATAAAGCCTTCTAGCACTGCTGCCTCTTTGAGCACGCCTCCCGGCTCGGTAATCGTCATTACACCCGGCGCAACAATCGTCGTAAGCGGAATGTGATCCGCATAGATTCCGATGTCACCTTCCGTCGTCGTAAGTTCCACCATCTCAGCATCTCCGGTATAGAAAATGCGCTCCGGTGAAATCACTTCAAGACGAAATGTTTTACGTTCTGCCATGTTGTAACCACTTCCTTTCCTATCCGCCCGAAATTACTGGCGGCTCTCTTTGTATCGTGCTACAACATCATCAATACTTCCGGCATTTAAGAAATAACCTTCCGGAATCTCATCATGTTTACCATCCAGAATTTCTTTGAATCCCTGAATCGTATCGGACAACTGAACATATTTACCAGGAAGACCAGTAAACTGTTCTGCGACGTTAAATGGCTGCGACAGGAATCGCTGCACCTTACGCGCACGGTTGACAAGCATTTTCTCGTCTTCCGACAACTCGTCCATACCAAGAATGGCAATAATATCCTGTAACTCTTTGTAACGCTGCAAAATCTCCTGAACACCACGGGCAACCTGATAATGTTCTTCACCCAGCACACGAGGATCCAACATACGGGATGTTGAAGCCAGCGGGTCTACTGCCGGGTAAATACCAAGTTCTGCAATGGAACGCTCCAATACGGTTGTCGCATCCAAGTGGGCAAAAGTCGTCGCCGGAGCCGGGTCTGTCAAGTCATCGGCCGGCACATAAACCGCCTGAACGGATGTAATCGAACCGCTCTTTGTCGAAGTAATTCGCTCCTGCAAGGCACCCATCTCTGTCTGCAGTGTCGGCTGGTAACCTACCGCACTCGGCATACGTCCTAAAAGTGCCGAAACCTCAGAACCTGCCTGTGTAAAACGGAAGATATTATCAATGAACAAAAGCACGTCCTTTCCACCTTTGTCACGGAAATATTCTGCCATCGTAAGTCCGGCAAGACCTACTCGCATTCTCGCTCCTGGCGGCTCATTCATCTGTCCGAACACCATGGTTGTTTTATCAATTACGCCGGACTCAATCATTTCATAGTACAAATCATTTCCCTCACGGGTACGCTCACCAACACCGGTAAATACCGAATATCCACCGTGCTCTGTAGCAATGTTTGTAATCAACTCCTGAATGAGTACCGTTTTACCTACACCGGCACCACCAAACAAACCAATTTTACCACCCTTCTGATATGGGCACAAAAGGTCAATTACTTTAATACCGGTTTCCAAAATCTCCGATTCGGTAGACTGCTCTTCAAAAGAAGGTGCTTTTCTGTGAATCGGATCATACTCTTTTACTTTTGGCGGCTCTTTTTCATCAATCGGCTCGCCAAGAACATTAAACATACGTCCTAATGTTTCTTCACCTACCGGCACACAAATCGGAGCTCCCGTTGCCACTGCTTCCATGCCGCGGACCAGACCATCTGTCGGTCCCATGGCAATACAGCGAACGGTATCATCACCCAAATGCTGTGCCACCTCAACTACAAGCTTATCCCCATCCTGTCGTTTGATGTTGATTGCTTCATTAATCTCAGGCAGGTTTCCGTCCTGAAAACGAATATCCAGTACGGCTCCAACAATCTGGGTAATTACGCCGAGACTTGTCTTACTATTCTCTGCCATTTTCTACCTCCTAACTTATCGCTGACGCACCAGCAACAATCTCTGTCAATTCCTGAGTAATTGCAGCCTGTCTTGCACGGTTATACTGCAATCCCAAGGTATCAATCATCTCCTCTGCGTTACTTGTTGCAGAATCCATCGCCTGCATACGCGCACCATTTTCACTGGCCACTGCTTCCACAAGTGCACCAAAGATTAGGCTGTTTACATACAAAGGAATGATATAACCCAGAGTTTCTTCCTCCTCCGGCTCATAATTCATCTGTGCCACAGCACCCTTATCTTTCTCATCCTCTTCCTGTGCATTTTCCTTGATATCATCCTCTGCAAATGGAAGAATTTTAATCAAAGTAGGGATTTGTGTCACGGTATTTTTAAATACCGTATACGCTAAATACACTTCATCAATGTCACCATTTTCCAACGCACCAATCACGGTCTTGCCAATGCTTACCGCATCTCCAAACAAAGGATTGTTAATCACCTCTGAAAAATCGCCCTGACAGGTATACCCCTGTCTCATAAGGCTTTCCAAGCCCTTTCTTCCAACCGGAAAAATAATCGTATTTTCTCGGTCAAAATCACCTTTGGTAACTAACTTGACAAGATTGGAATTGTAACCGCCCGCCAGTCCACGGTTTGACGAAATTACAATCACACCTTTTTTGCATGGTTCATCCGGATTTTTCTCTCGTTTTCCGGGATATCTCACGGTGCCGGATTTGGCAAGCATACCCGAAACCGTCTCATACATTTTGTTAAAATAAGGCTGTGTTTCTTCTGCTCTTCCCTTCGCTTTTTGAAGTTTTACAGTTGAAACCAGTTTCATTGCCTTTGTAATCTGAGAAGTGCTTTGTATACTTTCTTTTCTTCTTTTGATGTCCCTCATTGAGGCCATAGCATCACACCTCTCTTTTATTTCTCATGAATAAAATTGCGTTTATATTCCTCAATCGCCTGAATCAATTTCTTCTCTGTCTCTTCGCTGATTTGTTTCTCATCGCGGATGGCAGCCGGTACTTCCGGATACTTTTCATCCACAAAACGGAACAAACCTTTTTCAAACGCAAGGACATCTTCTACCGCAATATCCAAAAGATACTGTTTTGTCGCTGCATAAATGATAATAACCTGATACCATACCGGCAGCGGCGCATACTGATCCTGCTTTAAAATCTCACGGATTCTTTCACCCTGGTCTAACTGGCGTTTTGTGTCGGCATCCAAATCGGAGCCAAACTGGGAAAATGCAGCCAGCTCGCGGTACTGTGCAAGCTCGATACGAATCGGTCCCGCAATCTTTTTCATCGCCTTAATCTGTGCCGAACCACCAACTCGGGATACGGACAGACCCGGATTTACCGCCGGACGGAAACCGGAATTAAACATCTCGGTCTCAAGATAAATCTGACCATCTGTAATCGAAATTACATTAGTCGGAATATATGCTGATACGTCGCCTGCCTGTGTCTCAATAATCGGCAGTGCCGTCAAAGAACCGCCGCCTAATTTATCTGACAATTTTGCTGCACGCTCCAAAAGACGGGAATGCAGATAAAAGACATCGCCAGGGAAAGCCTCACGTCCTGGTGGTCTGCGAAGAAGCAGTGACAGTGTACGATAAGCAGCTGCATGTTTGGTCAAATCATCATAAACGATAAGAACATCCTTGCCGCTCTCCATCCACTCTTCACCAATCGCACAGCCTGCATATGGCGCAATATACTGAAGTGGTGCTAACTCACTTGCGGTCGCTGCTACAACCGTTGTATAATCCATCGCACCACTCTCTTCGAGTGTCTTTACAATATTCGCAACCGTTGACGCTTTCTGCCCGATTGCTACATAAATACAAAGTACATCCTGGTCTTTCTGGTTAATGATGGTATCAATCGCAATCGCCGTTTTACCGGTCTGACGGTCACCGATAATCAACTCACGCTGACCTCTTCCGATTGGAACCATGGAGTCAATCGCCTTAATACCTGTCTGCAGCGGTGTATCTACCGATTTACGGGAAATAACACCTGATGCCACACGCTCAATCGGACGAATCTTATCCGTATTTACCGGACCTTTACCATCAATTGGCTGTCCGAGCGCATTCACAACGCGTCCTAACATTGCGTCGCCAACCGGCACCGTTGCCACACGTCCTGTCGTCTTAACCATGTCACCTTCGTTAATGTTTGCCGAATCACCAAGTAAAACCGCACCAACATTATCTTCCTCTAAGTTCATGACCATTCCGTACACTTCATGCGGGAACTCTAACAGCTCGCCCTGCATTGCCTTCTCCAGTCCATGAATACGGGCAATTCCATCGGCAACCTGAATTACCGTTCCTACATTGGCAACTTCAAACTCCGTACTATATTTTTTTATTTCTTCTTTAATGACTGAACTAATTTCTTCCGGTCTTAAATTCATGTTTCCAACACACCTTCTTTCTGAAAGCCGCCCGTCTAATTTGACAGCCTTACTTTACTCAAATCTCTTGTCATCGCATCCAGTTTTGCACGGATACTGTTGTCAAGAACTTGGTTGCCAATACGAATCACTATGCCGCCAAGCAGACTTTTATCAATTTCGTAGTCCACCGACAAAGTTTCGTACTCGCTCACCTCAAGAAGTTTTTGTTCAATTTTCTTTTTTTGTTCCTCCGATAGTGGCATCGGCGTCTGAATCTGAACTTTTCCTATCTTTTTGTATGCCATGGCACATTCATTAAAATATGCTAACACAGGGATTAGTTCTCCGATTCTTCCTTTTTTTACAAGAACATGCAAAAGCCCCATCATGTCCTGGGACAGTTCCTTTTGAAAAACCTCCTGCAGCACATCCATCTTTTTTTCCATCGTCATTTCAGGATGTTCCAAAATCGCCATGAAATCCGGATTTTCTGAAAGCACCTGCTTCATCGCACGCGTTTCGTCCCAGAGTTCATCCACACGATTTTCTTCCACCGCAAGAGAAAACAAAGCATCGCCGTACACTTTTGAAACTAACTTTGCCATGTCGAATCCCCCATTTCATTGCATGTCTCTTCAATCAGCTTGGCCTGCGCCTCTTCACTGATAGATTCTGACACCAGTTTGCCAGCCATCATAGAAGCCACCTGAACCATTTCCTGTTTCATTTCATCACGGACTTTATCCTTTTCAAGTGCCACTTCTTTCTCTGCACGTGCCAGAATACGATGTGCTTCATCTCCGGCCTCATTTACAATTTCATTGGCGCGCTCTTTTGCTTTTTGACGAGCCTGTGAAATCAATTCTGTGGATTCATCATCCACCTTTGCCAGTTTGTCATCATACTCTTTCTTCATGGCAAGTGCCTCATCTTTAGCGGATGCCGCCTCCGAAAGCTGGCTCTCAATATAATCCTTTCTCTTTTGAATCAGCTTGCGAGCCGGATTAAACAAAAGATACGATAAAAGGATAAACAATGCCAGCATGGCAACTAACGTAATGCATGTATCAAATAACGTCTGCGGGTCAAGTCCAAATATTCTTGGATCCAATTACAGTCCCTCCTTTCTTACAATTTTCGGATGGATTGCATTATACTCCAAATGGATTTACAAACAGCAGAATCATGGCTACAACCAGACCATACAAACCAGTTGTCTCGGCTACTGCCTGTCCAAGAAGCATGGTTGACATAATCTCACCACGGGCACCCGGGTTACGTCCTACGGCACTTGCACCATATCCGGCTGCAATACCCTGTCCAACACCAGGTCCGATACCTGCGATAACTGCCAATCCTGCACCAATTGCTGATGCTGCATGTACTAAATCTGCTCCTGAAATATTCATATCTTTTCCTCACTTTCTGCGCTTATGCGCGATAAAATTAATCATCCAAATCTGCGGCATTCGCAATGAATACCATTGTCAGCATAGCGAATACATACGCTTGCAATGCGCCGGCAAATACATCCAGATAAGCGTGTAGTGCAGCCGGCCAGACCCACAAAAGGAACTTAGGAAGAAGTCCGTAGATCAACGCCATCATCATGGTTCCCGATAAAATATTGGCAAACAGACGAAGTGACAGAGATACCGGTGTGGCAAATTCACTAATTACATTAATCGGGAAGAACAAGAAAATCGGTTCAAACAAACCTTTGAGTTTTCCCCACTTCTGCCATTTGATTCCCTGATACTGAATCATCACAAAAGTGATTAACGCCAGTGGAAGTGTCGTACCGTAATCCGCGGTCGGTGGTCTGAGTCCAAAAAGCCCGGATAAATTACATGTCACAAGGAACATGAAAATCACACCGATATAGTTTTTGAACTTTGGCGCCAGCGTCTTTCCCATGTTGCTCTTAACCAGATTGTCAAGGGTTTCCACTAAAAGCTCGATGACATTTAAAAATCCGGTCGGTGCTTTCGTCGGGTCTGCTTTTTTGATTTTACGATTCGCTGCAATCGCAAAAATAATCAGAGCCGCCATAACGATAGCCAGACATATATGGGTCGTCGTGATGTACACCGTCACGCCGCCAATATGAATCGGCAGATGCCCATATACATAAAAATCTACTCCATCCACGCTCTCACTCTCCTTTCCTATAATGATTTCTTTTTACGAAGTCTTATTTTTTCCATCCATGGAACCATAAGTGCTGCTGCCTTTCTTGCAAGCAGTCCCGCCAAAACAGTATATGGCATAACCCATTTTGAAAGAAAAAAACTTCCTACAAGCACTCCGATTTCAATGGTGCTCCGTACAAGCCCCATCGCTCTGGAGTGACTTACTGCCTTTTTTTCCGGAAGGTCTAACTCAATGTCAATGCTTCGATATAAATGAACCATAAGTCCACTCGCCGTGATACTGCCAGCGATTTCTCCCAAAGCATACGGTAACGGCTCCGGTACAAAAAAGATGCCGCCAAGAATTACCACAATGGCAAGAATCCATATGCCGATTATGACTTCCCATAAACTAATCTTCGCCGTCTCCATCCTGTTTTCCTTCCTGTGTTTCCTTTTTTGTACTACCCGGGTGATACTGTCCGGTCAATACAAGCATACTGCGAAGCGATGCCAAAATTCCGATAAACATCATGATTACCATAAAACATTTGGTACCAAAAAGCTTGTCTAAGCCATAGCCAATCAGCAGGCTGACACTCATACAGACCATCATTGATAATCCAATCTGCATAATCATCGATAAGGCATGTATGATTTCTCTCCGGTTTTTCGCTTCGTCACGTTTTCTCATAATTCTCTCGCCTTCTTCACGCATGCCATCTGTCCTTCTATGACAGCACTGCGCAGTCCCTTTTCCTCTAAGACACGAACTGCCTCAATTGTCGTTCCCGCCGGTGAGCAGACCATATCTTTTAATTCACCCGGATGTTTTCCGGTCTCAAGCACCATCTTAGCACTTCCGTACACCGTCTGTGCCGCCAGTTCATAAGCCATAGCACGCGGCATACCATCTGCTACAGCCGCATCCGCCATCGCCTCAATAAACATAAATACATAAGCCGGCGAACTGCCGCTGACGCCAATCACGGTATCAATCATATTTTCAGAAACTTCTGCAACTACACCAAAACTTTCAAATATGGTAATTGCCGTTTCTCTCTCTTCTTTTGAAACCGATGGATGGAAACACATCCCGGTTGCTCCTGCTAACACAAGCGCCGGTGTATTTGGCATCGTGCGTACTATTTTCATAGTCTTTCCAAATAACTTCTCGATATTCGCTATCGTCTGGCCTGCCGCAATCGAAATGACTAACGCATCCTCTTTACAAACCGGTGCAATCTCCGGAATCACATCTGCAAACTGATACGGTTTTACCGCAAGTACCAGCACATCTGCTTTTTCTGCCACTTCTTTGTTATCTGTTGTTGTCTGCACGCCAAGTTCTTCGTGCAGTGCATCTAACGCCTCTTTAGTACGTCTCGATACAATAATCTCATCTGCTTTGTACAAGCCTTTTGCCAAAATCCCTTTCAGCATCGCCTGTGCCATATTTCCACATCCGACAAAACCTAACACGTTGTTTCACTCCTTATTCTTCAATCATATCAACCCGGCGTTTATGTCTTTCTACACCGGAAAATTCTGTATCTAAAAAGATATCTACAATTTTTTCTGCAAGTCCCGGCCCCACGACTCTCGCACCGAAAGCTAAAATGTTGGCATCGTTATGCAGTCTGGTCGCCTCTGCGCTGAAGCAGTCACTGCAAACGGCTGCACGAATCCCCGGTACTTTATTCGCCGCAATCGAGATACCGATGCCGGTCCCGCAAATCAAAATTCCTTTGTCACATTCCCCATCGACAATGGCATGTGCTACCTTTTTTCCATACACCGGATAATCCACAGGGTCGGGACTGTAACTTCCGTAATCTTTGTAGGAAAGCCCGCGCTCCTCTAAGTGGCGCATTATCACCTGTTTCAATTCATATCCTGCCTGGTCGCTGCCTAATGCTATCATATTGTAACACCCTCCTCATATTTTAGTTCCACTGTAATTTTTTCTTCACCCGGTACAATAAATCTTTGAGTTCTAAGTAACATTCCTCATATGCCTCATCCCCGCTTCCATATGGGTCCGGCACATCCGGGTCAAATTCTTTTCCATCTTCTTCCTGCACAAATTCGCGAAGCGTGTAAACGTGTTCCGTCACGCCATAATCTTCGAGAACTTTGACTTTTTCGGTAAAATTCATCGTGAGCACAAGCGTTGTCTCATCAACCTGCTCGGCATGAAATTCTTCCGATACCTGCTCCTCGCAGGGAACCCCATGATTCATAAGCAGTTCCGTCACCCGCTGGTCTCTCGGTTCCGCAAAAAGCACAACCAGTCCACGTGACATAATCTGCTTCGATTTATCCATCAAAATACTTTTCATAATCCACTCTGCCATTGGACTAAGAAGGACATTTTCCTTCGATACAAAAATAATTTTTGTGTAATCCATCCGTATGCCTCCTCCAATCACTTATCCGAAAGATACTCAATCTTTTGTCCTGCTGCCTTCAATAAACGGTTCATAATTGCCTCGCTCCGGTCATCATCTGCAAAACTCTCAGAAAAAATAACCGAAACGCCCATATGGTCAAATTCGCGTAATGCACGGTATAACCCCTGCTCAATCGTATGTTCATTCCGCGATCCCGCTGACACAACTTGTCCATGTGTATAACAGGATAACGTCTCATCCGCAGCAAGAATCCCCACTTTTTCTTTTGGATATTCTGCAGCAAGTTCTTCAATCCGGCGGATAACAGCTTCCTTTTCTCCCTGAATCACCGTCATCGACGCCTTCGGCGCGTAATGTCTGTACTTCATGCCCGGTGCTTTCGGCTTTACCGATGGGTCTAATCCGGATAAACCGGCATCCATCTGTACCGTGCCAATCACCTTAGCAATCATATCTTTTGTAATATGTCCCGGACGCAGAATCGTCGGCGTCTCTTCTGTGACGTCAATAATCGTTGATTCCACACCGATTCCAACCGGACCGCCATCGATAACCATATCAATGCGTCCCCACAAATCTTCTTTTACATGTTCTGCCGTCGTCGGGCTTGGTCTGCCTGACGTATTCGCACTCGGTGCTGCCACCGGTACGCCGGCACTTTCAATCAACTGTCTGGCTCCCTCATGTGAAGGCATCCGAACAGCAACCGTATCAAGTCCACCGGTTGTCTCATAAGGCACATCTTTTGTCTTTTCAAAAATCAGTGTCATCGGTCCCGGCCAGAATGCATCCATAAGTTTCTCTGCCGTTTCCGGTACCCGTGCGGCAATTGCGTCAAGTTCTTCTCTCTTACTAATATGAAGAATCAGTGGATTATCACTCGGACGCCCTTTTGCCTCATATATTTTTTTAGCCGCCTGCGGGTTAAGTCCATCCCCGCCAAGTCCATACACAGTCTCCGTCGGGAAGGCAACCAGCCCGCCCTGCCGTAAAATCTGCGCGGCATGATTTAATTCTCCTTTGTCATACCCTGTTACCGCATCGAAGCAAATCCATTCTGTATCCATATACGATTCCTTCTATCTCGCTTTTTCTCAAATACTCATATGAATTATCATACCATATTCTGCCTATTTATACAAGAAATTTTCAATGCCCTCTGCAATCCCTTCGACCATCTTTTTTTGATATTTTTCGTCATTTAATAACCTCTCTTCATCAGGATTTGACAAAAATCCACACTCTACGATAACAATCGGACAGCTCACTTTCCGAAGCATATAATAACTGTCATTCGCTTTTTCCACGCGGTGGTTTTCTTTGTCCGCTTTTTCTTTGATGGACTGCTGCAAAATACCGGCAAGACGCTTGCCCTTTTCGGAACTTTTATGATAAAAAACCTGCGCCCCTTTCGTGGATGCAGAAAAACTGTTCTGGTGAATGCTCACGACTAAATCTGGTTTCTTTTCTTCAATCAGCGCCACACGATTCTGCATATCCGCCCGCTTTTTTGAGGATTCATCACCACGGCAGAGTGCCTCATCACTCACTCTTGTCATATAAACCGTATAACCACTTGCCGCCAGTTTTTGATTTAATTTCTCACTGATGGCAAGATTTACATCCTTTTCCAATGTCTGATTTACTCCCACTTTTCCGGGGTCAAAACCACCGTGTCCGGGGTCAATCACTATTGTCGCCTTCGTTCCTTTCGCAGTCTGGTTAAGCGTCTTGTAAAATGGTTTTTCAAACGGTGACACAAACTTGTACCACGCACTCAAAAAAGCAGCCACGGCAAAAAAGATTACCATAGCTGCTTTCTTTGTTTGTTCTATTTTTTCCTTCGACATAACGGACTCCCGCATCCTTTTTGGTACTATTGTATGTC
This sequence comes from uncultured Clostridium sp., assembly GCA_937902905.1. Classification (GTDB taxonomy): domain Bacteria; phylum Bacillota; class Clostridia; order Lachnospirales; family Lachnospiraceae; genus Eubacterium_F. The sequence goes on from CALELW010000027.1 coordinate 10,935, forward strand.
TTTTTCCTTTCAAATAGTCTTACCATCCACGAATGGCATCTGCTATCGTCGTCCAGGTAACGGCACGCTCAAAACCAAGTTTCCAGAACGCCACACCTGCTACCTTATTTTTCTTCACAACTTCCAGTTTTTTCTTTAACGAAGTTTCTTCTTCCAGCCAGATTTTATAAGTTGCACCACTGGACTTAAATTCCGCATAATACTGACTGGTTGCTTCATCCCACTTTGGCGATGCATCATTTGCCCGGACAACACTCTCGGCACCGCTCATGCCATAAGCTTCCGGATGTGGCTTTTTGCCTTTTACTTCCTTCCACAATCTCGTGTAGAACGGAAGTGCAACTACCGTGCGTTCTGCCGGCACCTTTGCCAGCACATTTTTGACGCCCTCTTTTACAAATGGAAGCGACGAAACTGAACCGCTTTCTTCACTGCCGTTGTAATGTTCATCATATGCCATCAAAATCACATAGTCCACAATGCGTCCCTGCTCTTCCAAATCATAATACGCATTGTAACTTGCCGGTGAATAGTTGTCTACCGAAACAATCAAATCATTTGCGTGGCACTTAAGAGTAAGTTCACGTAAAAACTCCAGATATGCCGGTGCGGTATCTTTTGTTACATGCTCAAAATCAATGTTAATTCCATCCAATTCATGCTGAATCGCCGTTGCCACCAGACCGTTCACCAAACGATTCCGGTTTGATGTCACACCGAGCACTTTACTTAATTTAATTCCTTTGCCAAAATCATTAATCAGTCCCCACACCTGTTTTCCCTGTGCGTGTGCCTGAGTAACATAAGAAGAATTTGCCAGCGAGCTGAACTTGCCGGTATTATCGCTGAGCGCATACCACGTCGGGCTGATGACATTCATCGCCTTTGCGCTCTGAATGAGTGATGGAAGCTGTCCGCTGCTCGTTTCATTCGTTACCTGATGCCATCCCAAACATACCTGTCCTTTTGTCTTTAACTGGGTAAAAGATTCCGGCTCTTTGTCAAATTTCCAAGCCGTCTCTTTCTGCCCCTGCAGGCGGTCGCTCGGTACATAGCCGGCAATTCCATCCTGTGTGGTAACTGCCGTATAATCATTTTCTTTTTTCTTATCCGTTTCCACAAATACGCGGGTGCCTTTTGCCAGTTCCACAAAATATTTGTATTTTTTATTCGGTCCCTTGCGCACACGGGTATCTTCTGTCAGTGATGCCATCGTATAGGATGCACTCCGGTCTGACATAATCACAAGACGTTTTGGATTTTGATAAGTTTTATAATAGCAGCTTGTGTGTTCTTTGATAAAGGAAAGGGACACGTAAAATGCATCATCTTTTTTCTGCAAAATTGGTTTCTTTGCGTTCTGCGTCTCCTTGCCAACCTGATAAGAAACTTCTCCTGCCTGCGCCAAAATCACGCCGCCACTTGTCACATAGGAAAGGCTCTTTTCCACTGTATCGACATAAATTCTCTGGTCCATATAAGTAGACGCAACCGATGCCGGTACATAAATTTCGCCCTCTGCTTCATATCCTTTCTCTTTGCTTTGTTCATCGTTAATCACAAGTGCCACTTCATTTTTCTTTAGTTTAAATAAATCATTCAGCGGTGCCTGTCCCGGGTCCAGCCATTCAATCACCAGATTCACAACCGGTCTTGCAAGCAGCGCCACAAGCACTACGGCCAAAACCACGACAACCAGCAGTCTTTTTTTCTTTTTCGTCATGGAAGTTCCTCCTTCCTTAAGCTATCAGTCTTTACCATTCCAACAATACGTGCAGAGTTTTTCTTTCGGAATTCCAACCGCCTCTAACATATCATCTAAGCGGTTAAATCGAAGAGATGTGAAGTTTAACTCCTTGCGGATTTCCTCAACCATCTGATCATATTTTTCTGATTCCGGATCTGTATACTGCTCTAATACTTCCTCCGATACATCCTCCGTTCCTTCCAGTCGCGCAATCACACGACGGGTAATCAAATCCATCTCCGATGAGGAACGCGAGAAATTCAAAAATTTACATCCATATACAAGCGGTGGACACGCCGGACGAATATGTACTTCCTTTGCCCCGCTGTCATACAGAAATTCCGTTGTTTCACGAAGCTGTGTTCCGCGGACAATGGAATCGTCAATCAAAAGAATACTTCTATCCTGAATCAAATCATGCACAGCAAGCATTTTCATTTTCGCAATCATATCACGCTTACTCTGAACCGTCGGCATAAATGAGCGCGGCCACGTCGGTGTATATTTGATAAATGGTCTGGAAAACGGAACTCCAGACTCGTTTGCATAACCAACCGCATGTGCCGTACCGGAATCCGGAACGCCGGCAACAATATCCGGTTTTACATGGTCACGTTTTGCCATATTTTTTCCGCAGTTATAACGCATCTGCTCGACGCTGATTCCCTCGTAGGAACTGGACGGATAACCATAGTACACCCACAAGAACGTACAAATCCGCATCTTGCTTCCCGGTGCCATCAGCGTTTTAATTCCCTCTTGATTTACAATTACAATCTCACCCGGTCCTAATTCTTTCAGTGGACGGTATCCTAAATTTTGGAACGAGAAAGATTCCATCGCCATACAATAAGCATCTTCTTTATGTCCAATCACTAGCGGCGTTCTTCCATATTTATCACGTGCTGCATAAATTCCCTTTGGTGTAAGAATCATTAACGTCAAAGAACCATCAATCCGCTCTAATGCATAATGGATGCCCTCAATCAAATTCTCTTTCTGGTTAATAATCGCTGCCACAAGCTCTGTCGGGTTAATATCTCCGCCACTCATTTCCAGAAAATGAGTGTTATTGTCATTAAAAATTTCATCCACAATTTCCTGTGCATTGTTAATTTTTCCCACGGTCGTAATGGCAAATGTACCATGATGGGAACGCACAATCAATGGCTGTGGCTCAAAATCGGAAATGCAGCCAATTCCGTAATATCCCTTCATTTTCTGCATGTCTTTATCAAATTTCGTCCGAAACGGTGCATTTTCTATGTTGTGAATTGCACGGTCAAATCCGGCCTCTCCGTACACTGCCATTCCGGCACGTCTTGTTCCCAAATGGGAATGATAATCGGTTCCAAAAAACAAATCAAATACGCAGTCATCCTTCGATGCCACTCCAAAAAAACCGCCCATGATGTCCTCCTCGTTCTCTATTCATTGTTGTAATGGGTTAAATCCTCTAATAGAATACCACGTTTTTCGACAGTTCTCAACCCTAATACTCCTTGCTCAGCAGAAAATCTGCTACGTGCATTGTCTTGACTCCTTCATAGTTTCCTCCTGCATACTCATCGGTTCTAAGAACGTATTTTGGGTAGTTATCGGGAATTTCCAAGAGTCTCTCGTATTCTCTCTTTTCTGTTTTTTCCGAATCAATCCGCTGTGTCACCTGAACATATATCTTTTCGTTCTGACGCATAGCAACAAAATCAATTTCATATACGCCTGCTTTACCGATATAAACTTGATATCCTCTTCTGCATAATTCAAGATACACTACATTTTCCAAACTAGACGCAACGGTATCCGATTGATATCCCAGCACACTGTATCTCAATGAAGTGTCTGCCAAATAAAATTTTTCCTGTGTTTTCAGCATTTCTTTTCCATGCAGATCATAACGATAGCAGCGGTGCAGCAAATATGCTTTTTCTAATTTTTCCAAGTAACGGTAAACCGTTTCAATATCGAGTGTCCTTTTTTCCGACTTCAAATAATCCGATATATTTTTCGCCGAAAACGTATTTCCAACATTATTAAATGTATATCTCACAACTCGCTCTAACTGGTCAATCTTCCGAATTTGATTTCTTCTTACAATATCCGAAAAAATGGTGGAATTATAAATATCCTTAACAATTGTATAGATTTCGTCACTGCTGTAATCACGTAAATGTGTCGCCGGAAAACCACCATTTTTCACATAAGAAGCAAGTTCTTCTTTCTGATTAGCAATAACTGAATATTTACTTTTAAACGTCAAGTATTCCTCAAATGATAACGTATAAATCCGGAATGTTATATATCTTCCGGTAAGATATGTTGAAATTTCCGAAGACATCATCCGTGAATTTGAACCGGTTACATACAAATCCACATCAAAATCCGCCAAAAGTGTATTTACTACTTTCTCCCATCCATCCACATCCTGCACTTCATCCAAAAACAAATAAGTCCTTTTGCCCTCGCAAAGCCCTGCTTTCAATTGCTCATACATTTGCTTGGCTGTCATTCCTTCATATTCCATAGAATCAAACCGATAACTCACAATCTGTTCCTTTGGAATTTTTCGCTCCTTATGCAACTTCTCCGTAATCATCTTAAGTATTGTTGACTTCCCACATCTGCGAATACCAGTAAGTATTTTCACAAATGGTGTATCTGTATACGCCATAATCTTTTCTATATATAATGGTCTATCAATCATATCAAGCACCTCCTTATATTAGAAGTATACACCATATTTCTGTTTGTATCAACATAGTTTTTCGGAGTATACCCCGAAAAATTTTCGTTTTCAAAGCATTTATCGGATTATACTCCATATTTTTCTCACTCTCTACACAAAATATTATTTTTGCAGGAACGATGGCGTCTTGGGGAAGGGGTTTCGATGAATGGTTACAAACGCACGGGTATCAGGCTGTGCGTATTTTGCACGCCGATACCCCTGTGTGTTTGTCGAGCGGGAGCGCCATTCATCGGCCCCTTCCCCGAGACGCCCCGCAAAACCAATATTTTACCTTGATTATATTTTTATCTCTTATTATAATAGAAAGGAAAAGAAAGTAGTTTTTCACCAAACATTCAAAAAGAAACGAGGTACTCATTGTGAAAAAATTAGAAGAATACATCCGGAGTATTCCTGACTTTCCGGAAAAGGGAATCATTTTTCGCGACATTACAACGGTTCTGCAGGACGCAGAAGGATTGAAACTTGCGATTGATTCTATGATTGAAACACTCAAAGATGTGGATTTTGATGTAATCGTCGGAACAGAATCCCGCGGATTCATTTTTGGTGTACCAATTGCCTATGCAATGGGCAAACCATTTGTTCCATGCCGCAAGAAGGGAAAACTGCCTTGCGAAACAGTAACTGCAGAATATGATTTGGAATATGGCAGTGCAGCAATTGAGCTTCACAAAGATTCCATTAAAAAAGGTCAGAAAGTTGTTATCGTGGACGACCTCATCGCAACCGGCGGTACAGTAAAAGCGTGTGCCTCCTTAGTTGAGGAATTAGGTGGCGAAGTTGCTAAAATCGTATTTCTGATGGAACTTGCCGGCTTAAAGGGAAGAGAACAATTGTCGCAGTACGACGTGTCTTCTTTAATTATTTACGAAGGGAAATAGGCGGCTATCTGCTGCCTTTTACCGCCTCGCGAAGGGAGCACGTGAGCGCAATATATCTATCACTTACAAGGAGGAGCATTTCATGTTAGAAAAAATGTTCAAACTGAAAGAGAATAATACCTCTTTCCGTACTGAGGTTGTTGCCGGTCTGACAACATTTATGGCTATGGCTTACATCCTCGCTGTCAACCCAAATATTTTAAGTACTACCGGAATGAATTCCGATGCCATTCTTTTGGCAACCGCACTGGCATCCTTTGTCGGCTGTATGGCTATGGCTTTGTTAGCCAATTATCCATTTGCCCTTGCACCGGGTATGGGACTGAATGCATACATGGCATACACCGTTTGCGGCAATATGGGATATTCCTGGCAGATTGCTTTGCTTGCCGTATTTGTTGAAGGTTTGATTTTCATCGTATTATCTTTGACAAATGTACGTGAAGCTATCTTCAATGCCATTCCAATGGCTCTGAAAAAAGGCGTAAGCGCCGGTATTGGCTTGTTTATTGCTTTCATCGGTCTGCAGAATGCAAAGCTTGTTGTCAACGATGATTCCACTCTTTTAACTTATGTAAAATTCGTAGGCAACTTCCGCACCATCGGTATTGGTGCTCTGCTTGCCTTAATTGGCTTGTTTATCATCGTTATTCTGCATCACAAAAATATCAAAGGTTCCATTTTGATTGGTATTTTTGCCACATGGATTCTTGGTATGATTTGCGAAGCAATCGGACTTTATGTTCCGGATAACAAAACTTTCTTCTCGCTTTACCCAACTTTCCGCATGATTGACTTGGGTGCACTCGGAACGACATTTGGCCAGTGTTTCAATGTTGATTTCTCAGGTGTTGATATCCTGAACTTCATCACTGTTTTATTTGCCTTTTTGTTTGTCGACATCTTCGATACGCTCGGAACTTTGATTGGTGTTTCCACCAAAGCGAATATGCTTGATGAAGAAGGAAAACTTCCTCGCATCCGTCCGGCTCTTCTGGCAGATGCCATCGCAACTTCGGTTGGTGCTATTTTCGGAACATCAACTACTACTACTTACGTTGAGTCATCCGCCGGTGTTGCAGCCGGTGGACGTACCGGTTTATCTGCAATGGTAACGGGTCTGCTGTTCTTATTGGCTATCGTATTTGCACCAATTTTCACAGCAATTCCATCCTTTGCCACTGCACCGGCATTAATCTTCGTTGGATTTTTGATGATTTCTTCTATCATCTCGATTGACTTTGAAGATATTACAGAAGCTGTTCCTGCATACCTTGCTATGCTTGCAATGCCTTTGATGTATAGCATCTCCGAAGGTATCGCACTCGGCGTAATTTCTTACGTTGTAATTAACGTATGTAGTGGAAAAGCTAAGAAAATTAAACCTTTGATGTATATCTTAGCAGTATTGTTTGTTTTGAAATACATTTTCTTATAAGAAAAATTTTCTGCATATGAAAAGACCCGCCAAAGCCTGTCTGCTCCCGACAACTGGTGGGTCTTTTGTTATTCTTAAATTCCAATTATTCGAATGAAATTCTCAGATAAAATCTGCTTTTTTTCTGTCTCTGTTAAATCGGTTTCCATAAACCACTGCACCGCATCCTTCTGCCCGCTCCACGGACTGTCCGTTCCGAACAAGACACGGTCACTTCCCATCGCATGAATCAAATCGACAAATGCTTCTTTTGTAAGCATTCCCGAAACGCCCTCTTTTTGCAGATAATCACCTGAAAAAGAAGTATCAAAGTAAAGCGGTTTTTCCATCAGTTTTTCTTTCACTTCGTCCCACAAACGCCATCCGCCCATATGGGCAAGAATCAAGTGGTCCGACTCTGTATCCTTTAACACCTCAAGCACATGGTCAGGCGTACAGTGAACCGGGTCCGGCATTCCAATATCCACGCCGGCGTGAACGGTAATATACAGTCCTAATTCCGTTGCTTTTTCTACAATCCGCTTGTACCGTATATCATTAAAAAAGGTTTCCTGATAATCCGGATGAATTTTGATTCCCTTAAGCCCAAGTGCTTTGATACGGTTTAATTCTTCCGAAACATTCTCGGTCTCCGGATGAATTCCGCCAAACGAAAGAAGTCCGGTCTCTAAAGCCTTTGCATTTGTTTCTGCTGCCACTTCATTAATCGTATCTACCTGCTTTTTTGACGTAGCGACAGGAAGAAGCAGGGAATAAGAAATCCCTGCCTCTTTCATCGACGCCATTAAGCCGGACTGCACACCATTGGTGTGAGCCTTCGTACCCGAATTTTTTTCAAGTTTTTCAATCGCCCGTTTTGCAATTTTCTCCGGATACGTGTGCGTATGTGCATCAATTATCATTTTTCAAAACCTACCTCAAATGCTTTTTGGTTGATTTCAATGGTTTTTGGCGGAACAGTGTTCGCAATAACATCTAACCACTGCTGTTTGTCAAAGTCCATATTTTTCGCTGCCACACCAATAATAATAGTGTTAAACACGCGGGAATTGCCAAGTTTTTTCGCCTCATCCATCGCATCAATCGAAACCACTTTGTGGTCTTTTTTCAGTGTATCCAAAATATTCTCCGGATATTCAGCAACGCCGGTCACAACCGTCATCGGGTCCATGCGCTGGTCATTGACAATCATAACACCATCTTTTTTCAAAAAGTGTGCATAGCGCATTGCCTCTAATTTTTCAAAAGCAATCAGCACATCTGCCTGTCCTTCTTCTACAATCGGCTCATATACTTTGTCACCGTAGCGGACAAACGTAACAACGCTTCCGCCTCGCTGTGCCATACCATGAACCTCGCTCAGTTTTACATCAAAGCCTCCCGCTTTAATAATTCCACCTAAAATGCGGCTGGTAAGGAGTGTTCCCTGACCACCTACACCTACAATCATTATATTTTTTGTTTCCATGAATCAATTCCTCCGTTTTGCTTAGCGTGCCACACAATCAATGGCGTCAAACTTACACAACTGTTTGCAAAGTCCACAGCCATTACACATCGTCTCATCAATTGCAATCGTTCCATCTTCGTTTTTCGTAAGTGCCGGACATCCCGGTTTCAGACACATACCGCATTTCTTACATTTATCGGAAAGCGGCACACACTTATTCGGGAACTTCACGCCCTTAAGAAGTGCACATGGTGCGCAGGCAATAATTACGGAAACTTCATCTTTTGCCACTTCTTCTTTAATCGTCTTCTCCATTGCTGCCAAATCAAATGCATTGACTTCCGTTACATTTTTTACACCAATGGATTTACACAAGTTGTAAATACTGATTGCCGGTACTACATCACCCTGCAGCGTTTTTCCGGTTGCCGCATGGTCCTGATGTCCGGTCATACCGGTTGTGGAGTTATCCATGATGATAACCGTTCCGGTTCCCTGATTGTAAACCATGTTAATCAGCGAATTAACACCGGTGTGCATAAAGGTCGAATCACCAATTACAGCTACCCAGTTTTTAATGTAATCTTTGCCATGTGCCATTTCCATACCATGAAGGGTTGAAATGCTGGCACCCATGCAGACCGTTGTATCAATGACATTCAACGGAGCTACCGCACCAAGTGTATAACATCCAATGTCACCGGCTGCGTGAATTTTCAATTTGTTCAGTACAGAGAATGTACTTCTGTGCGGACATCCCGGACACAAAATCGGCGGACGCGCCGGAAGGTTCGGATATGGTTTTGTCTCAACATTCTGTCCCAATACTTTCTCACGCAAAAGGTTTGCACTGTACTCACCCTGACGAGTAAAGATTTCCTTGCCAATGCACTCAATGCCCCAGGCTTTTACCTGCTCTTCGATTACCGGCTCCAATTCCTCAAATATGTAAAGTTTGTCTACCTTTTTTGCAAACTCTTCAATCATTTTTTTCGGAAGCGGATATACCATACCAAGTTTTAACACAGATGCCTGCGGAAATACTTCCTTCACATACTGATAAGGAATACCACTGGTAATGAACCCAATGGATGTATCGTTGTATTCTGCTTTGTTAATTGCAAAATCAGAACCATCTTTCTCTAAACGGTTCATGCGGTCTTCCACATGAAGATGACGCTTAATCGCATTACCCGGCATCATAACATTTTTGCCCGGATTTCTCTCATATGGTTTATCTTCCGGCTCCACACGGTCTTCTAATATAACAGGTCCCTGTGAATGTGCCAGTCTTGTCGTCGTGCGAAGAATTACCGGTGTGTCATATTCCTCACTGATTCGGTAAGCTTCTTTGACAAAATCTTTTGCTTCCTGGCTGTCAGACGGCTCCAATACCGGTACCAGTGCAGCACGCGCTACACAACGGGTATCCTGCTCGTTCTGGGAACTGTAAAGTCCCGGATCATCCGCTACAACCATCATAAGACCGCCATTTGCTCCAATATAAGAAGCGGTATACAATGGGTCACTCGCCACATTTAACCCTACATGCTTCATCGATGCCATTGCACGGACACCGCTGATGGATGCGCCAATTGCCACCTCAGTAGCAACTTTCTCGTTCGGCGACCATTCGCAGTAAATATCGTCATACTGTACAAGATTCTCACTAATCTCTGTACTCGGTGTTCCCGGATAAGCAGCCGATACTTTTACCCCGGCTTCATAAGCACCACGGGCAATCGCTTCATTTCCTAACATAATCTTCTGTTTCGCCATGTCTGTTTTCATCCTCCTAGTTGTTTGTCCTTGGTTTAGCTCCTCTGCCAAACCCTAATGATACTATTTTATCACATTTGCTCATAAATGGGAAATTATTTCATTATCTTTTCAGATAAACGTTCTTCTGATTATTACCCACGTTTTCAACCTGAAGTGCGCGGATGGAGTGCACCAGCTTCTGAAACGTTGCATATCCTAATTTCTTTACCTTGAAATTCGGGAAATGGTCATACACCTTCTGCGCCAGCTGCCCAATATCAATTCCTGTAACGCCCGCCTTTTTCACCGTGTCAACCATAAATTGTTCCACTTCTTTGGCATCATTTTTCAGAATCACCTGAATACTGGTATGATTTCTCTTCAATTCAAAATTATCCAAATCCTCAATAAATCTGGACAGCGAACTATAACCATAATTTCTCACATCGAAATCGGAATATTTTTTCACAAGGGCACTTCCAATTTCACCAAGTCCCGTATCTTTTCCATTGTTTTCGTTTGTCGTAATAACTTCCAAAACAGCATCCGAAATTTTCTTTTTGGATACGGCATTTTTCTTTTCTTTCTTATTTTCCTCTTTGTCGCTCTCAAGTAAAAGCTCAATATTTGTAAATACCGAGCATGCCCCACGGAATGATTTCGGCGTCTTGCTCTCGCCCATGCCAATCACTTCCATCCCGGATTCCCGCAGACGACTCGCTAATCTTGTGAAATCACCGTCCGATGACACAATACAGAATCCTTCTACATTTCCTGCATACAAAATGTCCATCGCATCAATAATCAGCGCCGAATCCGTCGCATTTTTCCCCGTCGTATTGCGAAACTGCTGAATCGGCGTAATCGACCGCTCTGCCAGTTCACTTTTCCATTTGTTCATGTGGTAATCAGTGAAATCGCCGTAAATACGTCGATATGTCGCCACCCCATGCCTTGTCATTTCATCCAGAATACTGTCAATATATTTTGCTGATATGTTGTCTGAATCAATCAGCAGTGCAAATCGCTTGTCGCTCATATCCCTGTTTCCTTTCTAAAGTGTTGCATTGAATCACGTTACATCTGTATATGATTCTTTTGTATTAATGTTTCTACCATTTTTGTATCAACAGAATCGACATATATACTTTTATCGCAAAAATCCCAAAGCCGAATCCCCAGCATTTCATCATCCTCCACCGGAATAAATTCTCTTAACAAATCTGCCTCGCCCTTATACATCGCGCGAAAACGGTATTCCTTATTTACTTTATCATAAACCTTAAACAGTCCGCAAAACTTAAGTTTGTCCACAATTTGATGCGTCTCTTCATATAATTCTCTTCTCGCTGCTTCGATTGCTGATTCACCTGATTCTATTTTCCCCACCGGAAACTCCCATTGTTCACGATATTTATTATATCCTATTAGAAACTGTCCCTGAATTTTTATGATAGCATAAGCACTTGTTGGCATAGTATTCTTATTTTTGTAAAGTTCTTCTTCCTTAATATCATAGTATTCAATAATCGCTATGTTGCTGATATTTTCATCTTGATTCATATAGTCCCCTCCTTCATTTTTATCTTATATTATCACAACATTACGAGACCTTGCAACATTAGAAATATCCCAACAAGGCCTCATTAATTTCATCTTTTTTTCACTTCTTTTTCTTAATCTAAATTCCATGAAAAACATCATATTCTTCATGCTGCACTTCATTTATCACACACCTTAAATCATCCTGCCCTCTTCCACTTTAACCGCAATCTGCCATTTATCTTCATACACAATTTCACCTACAAAATTTGTATAGACAACATCGTATGCCCTATTATATTTATCTAACAAATGTATTGCCGGCCTCAATTTTTCGTACATTTCCTTTGTAGTATCACATTTAAAAAAAGTAATAACTTTTTCCCTTTTTACACATGGTTCAGGCTCTGGTAAGTGACTCTTAAACCACTCATCAATACACACAAACATCTCTTTTTCACTTTCATCCATGACCCCTGCATTTACAAGATTCCAACAAAGGCTAAAAATCCCTTTAGGATACTTGGTAATATAAGAATCTTCTCTACCTTGTATTCGCATATACTTATAACTCATTTTCTCCTCCTTCCTCAAAATAAAAACACGCCTGTTGGAAATAAATTTTCCCTAACAAGCGTGGAGCAAGCATTTTGCTAATATCGATGTTACCAAATTTAAAAGGAAGCCAGACGCATCCGACTCCCTTAGGCATAGTCCGCAGACGTCCACCGCAATTCTGTACTATATTATGCCACATTTCTTTCGATTATGCAATAGATATCATTTTTTTGAGTTTCCCCATTTTTTTCAGAAACTAAATCATCTGCAAAATAAAAAAGCAAAAACACTGCACTAA
>CALELW010000028.1 GCA_937902905.1 uncultured Clostridium sp.
AAAAGAGCAGGTGGCTACCTACTCTTTTTTGTTTGTTTATTATTTTTTAGTTTATGGGTACATTATACTGCAAATGCATCCTTATTACAAGAAAATTTCGCTTCACTCCTTCCTAAGAATTCTTAGTTTCATTATGAGAAACATAATTGTGGTTTGCCTGTAAGAATGCCATAGTTTTTTACTTTGCTTTCGCTCCAAATCAAATTTGGTGTGTGTTCATCTGTCATAATAATCACACATTCACCCATTATATTTCTCTTTACTACAAATTCATCGCCTTTTTTGAATCCATATTTAGGGGAATTTCTTACAATTTTCACTGTTTCCATGTTATCATCCTTTCCGTTGAATAATACTCATTTATCGCCTTTAACAATCATTGCATCAAGTTCTCGCTCGTAGCCGAACATTTTTTTTGTATGCACCGTGTGTTAACGGAATTTTAATCCATATCAATCCAGTGCATTCGTCAATTCGACAAATTTCTATTTCTCTTTTGACGATTTTGGATAAATGATAACCTTCCCGCATGGCTACAGTTACTTTCTGACCAACTTTATATTTACTATTCATTAATTACTTCCTCCGTTTGTTTTTCTTGAATTATCCGCCTTATTTCATATCCTTCTTGGTCGGTCATTGCATCTGTTCCTCTCCACTTATGCAGAGATTCTAAACCAGCCTCGATGATATTATTTTTTTCCTCATCATTCAAAAGTTGAACCACTTCTAACTCAGCTTCACTGTTAACTGTAATTACAGAAATAAACAGCTTATTAAAGTTGTCAGTTCCTGCATCAAAATGCACATAGGCTATGATATGCTCATAATTATCAGAATCAGGATTATTAATATCTTTCCATTCCTCTTCTGTAAAATCAGATTGATTTCCGCATCTGTCAAGATTGTCTTCCAATTTTTTTATTCCTTTTGGATTAATTTCAATTTCCGCATAATCAACGATTGCCCCATCTAATGCTTCTCTGTAAAAATTTTTTGACGGATAAAAATTTTCTTTTAATCTGTCCTTTGTTACTTCTGTTTTCATTTTTTCCTCGCTTTCTCCCAATTCTGGGTACAAAAAAAGACAGATGCTTTTTCACATCTGTCTTCTTTGTTGGTTTATTATTTTTGTTTACTGTTTCATTATAACATGTTTGCGGGCTTTTGTATAGGTTATTCGAAATTATAATTTCCGTTTGGTTTTCCAGTTTGTATAAAGGTCTATTCTTTCATTGGTATCATAAACAACATCCAAGGTATTTTCCTTTATCCCCTTACTGTTCAAATATGCAATAAACTCAAGATAATCTTCTTTATTTTTTATTTTATTCCATATTCTTTCCGCAATATCGGCTTCATTATTTTCAATCTCTGTTTTTAAATTATTAACAGTATCAGCCTTTTCACTGCTTCCTTGAATAACTTCCGTTGGTTGTTCATACTTACCCTTTATACAAGAAATTATCCACCCCACGTAATTTTTAATGTAGTCCTGCTTATCTGCAAGCTTAATTGCATTTTCAACTTTTTCTTCGTTTTCCTCTGCAACTCTCATGAATTCTATAATATCGTCTCTGGTTAATTTATTGTGACCAATATATGAATATATTCCCTCATTATCGGAATCTGACACTGCCTGTTCCTCATTCATGGTATGAATAAGGTCTACCATTCTTTCCATTTCTGGCTTTGCCTTTGAAGGCTCATTTTTGGCTATATAAAATCGAATTCTTCTTACTTTTGCACCACTGCCATATTTCAATGGTTCATATTCAAATACAATGTCGCTTTTCTCTGCCAGTTCTTTTTGTGCGACATCTAATACTTGTCGTCTAAATTCGTACCATACTTCAAAGCTTTTATCTTTAACGACATTATAATAGATGTCGTCCCATGATTTTCCGTCAGCAATCGCCCTTCTAACGCCTTCCTCGTCTGTATTGGCAAGTCCAATCGTACATTTAAGTTCGCTTAGACCATATTCTTTTATAACGACACCATTGTTAATTGCCGGGTCGCTTCGATAGATTTCTTTTTTTAATAATTCATACAATCTGTAAGAATGTGCCTTTTCAATTTTCATCAACGTTGCTACTTCATAAGTAGTAAAATTATTTTTTAATTGATGCACAAACGGTGTCATATTCTTGTTAAATGTAATCACAAACTGCTTGTCTATGTAGTCAGCATTATTTACCATAGTAAATATTGAGAAATTTCCCTTGTTATCTTCAATGACAATCTGATGCCCTGTCATAAGCTTTGCAGTACGTTTTAGAGATTTATAAATATTTGTATCTGTCTTTTTCCCAAGTAATTGTCTGATTTCGCCCGGATATAACTTTGCAACAGGACAACCATCCTTAATCTCTATCCTTGTTAACGCAATTGCCATGATTTTATTCTCTAAAATTGATGTTTTATATTTACCGCTTATAAGAGTATTCGACTTTCTTATAGTTAACTCTTCATTCTGTATTTCCATAATTATCTCCATAAGTAATTTTAAACGTATTTGACAAATTATATTTTAAGTATTTTCAAACGTTAATGCAAGTATTTTTAAACGCTATCATTATTTTTTGTTGCATTTTCCCAAAACAATAGGCATTTGCAAGTAAAACAAAACGTATCTCATCATAATAATTGCCAAGTCTTAAGTAAAAACAAACGTAGTAAATGACGATATACGTTTATTTTTACTTGTTTCAGAGGCTATAGCGGTACATCTTACTTACATATTCCTATGCTACGTTTGAATTTACTTATTTCCCCACTGCGTTAGATTTTACTCATTATATTTTAACTACGTTGAAATTTACTTGGTTGTACAAGAATTTGCCTATACTTCTGTTGTTTTGATGATTCTGCTACGTTGAAATCTACTTGTTACAACGTTTGAATTTACTTGTTTATGTGTTAGGTACGTTTAAAATTACTTATTCCAAGTATTTTTTACCGCATTTGTTTACATGCATAGCGTAAACACAACCGTATTCTACTATATCTGGCTATATTAATAGATGCATAAGTATTTCATAACGTACCCAGTTGTTTATTCAACCTTACCGGAAAGTATAATATAACGTCTTTATAAGTCATTTTAACCGTTCTGCTTAGTAATATTAACCGTCAAAAAACCGTACAAGCCTTATTATTCAAGGATTTAAGACGCTACTAATAAATATAATAAATAAATGTTGTTGTATTTGTTCTCTTAAATATATTTATCTATAAAAAAAGAACGCCAATACCCAATTGTACTGGCGTTCTTTTTTTTTATGCAGATTTTTCAACAAATCCATCCGTTGTCGGAATTAGCTTTTCAGCTTCTCTGTAAGCATCATTCCTTGTCATTCCATTTTTCATACATTCTTGAATGTATAATTCTCTGGAACGATAAAATGAATTTGTGTTTAAAATCTGTTTTGCAACCTGTGCGTCATTCTTCATTGAATCGAAGAACAAGTTGCAAAAACTTTTTTTGTTTTTATCTTGGAGATGCGATAGTGTTTCTCCATGAGCTTCTAGTTCATTAAGAAGCGCAATCATCTCCTTTTCGGACTGCAAATTCAATCCGTATTTATCATAATTCTTTATGATGTAAGCATAAAGATGATTATGACTTGGAAGTTTATTCATAACTGCCACCTCCTAGCACCAGATGTTAGTATCAACTAATACTACATCTTCGATTTCATAGTCTGCCTCGGCACTGTCCATTTTCTGGCAGAATTTACTTCTTGCCCTTTCTTTGTTAACGGCAAGGACTTTTTGTAATTTTTCCTCTCCGTTCTGCATGAAGTGCACAATGTATAATTTCATCATATTGTACCACCTCTTTTCAAAATTGCTTTCCCACATGATTCAAACTGCGATGCAGATTTTATCATGCGTTCTCTGGCATAACATCCCACACTGTTTATGCCATTAAGTTTGTTATAGAGCATTATCAACCTTTCATTGATACGCTCTAGCTCAAAGTATTCATCAGCTAATCCCCGCCTATAAAGCGGTTCGTTGCTGTGTGCTTTGATTGATTCTTTCAAAACCCTCTTGCGGTTTTCAAGTGAATCAATTTTCTCTTTTTCTTTATCAGAAAGAGTAACTGTTTCTTCCGCCATTCTCTTGTAAAACTTTGCGTTTTCCAGAGAAATCTCCATCTGTTCTCTTAATTCTTTCATTTTTGCCATGTTTCGTCCTCACTTTCCGCCCATTTTCGGGCAAACAAAAAGAGCCATGCTTTTTGCACGACTCTTTTTTGGTTGAATAGTTTTTAGTTTATGAATATATTCTATCATAAACTAAAAACTATATCAATCCGCTTTCGCGGAATGAAAAAAAATTTGTATGTCTGTTATCATCCATTCCGATGATAATATGGTCAGTAAAGCTTAAGTCCATGACTTTTGCTAATTCGACCAATTTCTGTGTAACCTCTCTATCTGATTGAGAAGGTTTTAAATCACCACTTGGGTGATTGTGACACAGCAAAAAACCTGTAGCACCACAGAGCAACAGTCTTGTTGCCACTGCTTTACTGTCTATTATAGACGCGTTCGAACCCCCATGGCTTATCTCAAATAAGCCTAACGGCTTACATGCTGTTGATATGGCTATCATCCAGCAGTGTTCTTCTGGTAGCCTATCTGCGTGCATTTCAGCACTCATAAATTTTGTAAGAATATGAGGTGTATTAAGTTTATCATATTCCGGGTAAATTTTTGTTTTTTCCTTTACAAGCGTTGGAGTACGGTCATTATTGTACTCCATGTTATAGGTAGTCATTCTCATAATTTTCTTCCTTTCTTCCTCTTTTGAGGCAACAAAAAAAGAGCCACGCTTTTTGCATGACTCTTTTTGTTTGATTATTTTTAGTTTATGAATTTATTTTATCATAAACTTTTTATTATATCAAGAATTACAATGTTGAGAAATCTTGATATTTATTAATTCTTTCCAATTCCCTTCGGAGAGAACCGTCTGTGACGTACACATCTTCTGTGTCGTCAACAAAAACACCATTTTGCGCAGTGCTTATACGGACTATATTTGCATAGTCCGTATCTTTTTTCGAATTAAATTCTTCATCTTTATAAATATGAAGAACTAAATCATAGTTTTCGCCAAACTCGAAAACTATTAATTTTTCATCTCCTTCAAGATTATTACAATAATCTATAATTGTCTCGAAGGATGGTCTGTTTAATTGGTATTCCATGAATTATTTTCCCCTTTCTATTCTCGGTAAAAGTTCCAGTAGAAATCTTCTTTACTAAAACTTTCGTCTGAATCCATCTCTGGATTTTTAACGAAATCATCATACCTTTCATTGAAGTCATCGCAGTATGTGATTTCTTCCGATATGATTTTTTCAGCTTTTTCATAGATATATGCCGACTCGTCACTATCGTATGTTTCCAGAAACATACTGATAGTCCTTTCGTCATTATTATCTATAAGATATTTTGCCAACTCTTTTCTATTGACGGTAAACTTCAACGTTCTCGTTGGATTTAATCCGTCCGTAGCGTAATCGTTGACTATCAAATCTTCTATACCGATTTGATAGATTTTTTCGTATATGGTCTTTTCAATTTCATCATATACGGTTTCTTTTGTTTCTACTGGAATTAGAAACATGATTTCATGGCATCCATCGACACCAGTTCCTTTGCCAATGACAAGCATTGTATTGGCAAATAACTCGCTTGAATATAAATTCAAGGCATTGTCTTTACCAATTTCAAATAACTCGTCCATTGACATATCGTTGTCCTCTGCGTATTCCGAATCAAATTCGGAAACTAGAGCGATATAATACTTACCGTTATACTCGGCAAGATACTCGTAGCATCCATTTCCCTCTTTGTAGAGTTCGTTGTATGCTTTTACAAGAGGTTCTGGAACATCCTTCTCCTCGCAATAATTGCCATTGTGGAAGAAGTCTCCTGTTGCTGTACACCAATAACTAAAGTGATTGTACAATTCCTCCTTTTTTTCATACTCTCTGGCTTCTTTGTTTTTAATAGTTACTATTTTCATGTTTTCCTCACTTTCTCCCATTTCTGGGTAACAAAAAAAGAGCAGGTATTTCCTACCTGCTCTTTTTTGTTTGATTATTTTTTAGTTTACGGATACATTGTATCACAAATATATCGTTTTGTATAGCAAAAAAACCCAAAGCAAATGCAATGGGTTTTTCTAAAAAAGTTTACATGTAATTTACAAAATGTAGTATGAAAAATAATACTGTGTTTTACTTGGTACATTCCTATATATCTTTAACTTCGCTATTTTCATATGTTAAAAGATATTTCTACGCAATGGCGTCTTTTAATGCTTTTCCTGCTTTAAATTTAGGAACTTTTGAAGCAGGAATAACCATTTCTTTTCCACTTTGAGGGTTTCGACCTGTTCTCTCCGCTCTCTCGGAAACTTCAAATGTTCCAAATCCGATTAACTGGATTTTCTCGCCGTTTTTCAATTCATCTGTAACGGTTTCAATGAAAGCATTTAAAGCTTTTTCTGCGTCTTTTTTGCTTAACTCGGTTTTATCTGCCATAGTTGCAATTAACTCAGCTTTATTCATTGGTCTTAGTCTCCTTTCTTATGTTGTAAGTACATTATACCATACTCACACCATTATTGCAACAAATTAATTGCAAGAAAAAAGAGCAAGTATTTTACCTGCTCTTTTTCTTAATAACAATTTCACAGAAGAGACGCTTTTATTCTCCTATCATATTGAGAAAGTCTTCTTCTGAAATAATAGGAATTCCCAATTCCTTTGCTTTCTTGTTCTTTCCAGACGTGCTTTCCACATCATTATTAATAAGATAATTCGTTTTTGCAGATACCGAACCGGAAGCTTTTCCTCCAAGGCTTTCAATTTTAGAAACCAATGCATCTCTGTTTTCAAAATGTTCCAGTTTTCCGGTAATAACAAATGTTTTGCCGTCAAAAATACCTGTGCCATCTTTCTGCTGTGGTATCTCAATATCCAATTCCTTAAGCAGATTGCAAATTTCAACGTTGATTCCGTTTGGCATTGTATCATCTTTTTCAAAAGGAATATATCTTAAATAATCATTGCCCCAATCCAAGAGATTGTAATGCAACACCTCTCCTATTCCCTCAATATGTGTGAAATCGTGACGAGCATACACATCATCGAAGAATTTCAGAACATTTCCATTGTATTCTTTTGCAAGAATTTTTGCCTGCCCTTTACCAATATTAGGAATTCCAAGAGCGTTGACAAGCGATACAAAATCTGTTTTTCGTGAAGCTTCTATTGCATCTATAAGTTTCTTATAAGATTTCGCACCAAATCCTTCCATGGATACAATATCTTTTTCATATCTGCTCAACTTATAGAAGTCAGCAAATTCTTTAAGGAATCCATTTTCAATGAATTTGCAGATAGTTTCTTCACTGATACCTTTGATATTCATGCATCCCTTCTGCACAAAACGAGAAAAACGTTTCAGTTTTTTTGCTGTACAATCTGGGTTTGTACAGGTTAATATCAAAGTTTTCTTTGGTACAACAGTTATGCCATCCTTTTCCAACTCTTCTTTTTCTGCTTCTGAGATTGTCTCTCCTGTTTCTACGATAGCTGTAGGTGCGCCACAAACCGGGCAAACATGCGGAATATTGTGACGTTCAAACAAATCATCGTATGCCCCATAATCATTGTTATACTCCCTTGTAGCATCCTTATTTCGGGCTACTTGAGGAATAATCATATTTGCTTTATATACTGTGATTTTATCCCCTATTTTCAAGTCTTTATCAAGCAAGTATGATAAATTATGTAACGACGCTCTTGAAACAGTTGTGCCTTCCAATTCTACAGAATCAAAGACTGCAACAGGATTAAGTGAATTGACAGATGGGCTGTATTCAATCCGTCTCAATGTCGTTTCTACTTGCGTATCCTGCCATTTAAAGGCATATCCA
>CALELW010000029.1 GCA_937902905.1 uncultured Clostridium sp.
TTCTCCTCTCGTCTTTATTTTATCTGTACACGGCTAAGCCGTCACAATTATTCTGCTGTAGTAGAGATAATCTCTTTTTTATTGTAGCTTCCGCAATTTTTGCAAACACGGTGTGGTACCATCAAAGCGCCACATTTACTGCATTTTACCAAAGTTGGAGCAGTCATCTTCCAGTTTGCTCTACGCTTATCTCTTCTCGCTTTCGAAGATTTATTCTTAGGACAGATACTCATGTCGATTACACCTCCTCTGAATTACTCAAACACTTTTTCCATTATACTTGCTTGACCTAGTCTTGTCAACAGTTTTTTAGAAAAAATAGTCGAATTTTCCAATTATATTTTACAAAATCTTATTTCAAAAGAGCAACCGTCTCATGAGCAATTGCCAATTCCTCGTTTGTCGGAATGACAGCAACGGTAACCTTAGAATCCGGTGTAGAAATAATCTTCTCCTCACCGCGAATCTGGTTTGCTTCTTTATCCAATGTGATTCCCATATAACCAAAGTGATTCAGAACCTGCTCACGTACAACAATATTGTTCTCGCCAAGGCCTGCGGTAAATACGATAGCATCTACACCATTCATGGCTGCGATATAAGAACCGATATATTTTGCTGTGCGGTAGCTGAATACTTCAACGGCAAGTTTTGCTCTTTCATTTCCTTCGTTAGAAGCCTTGTCCAAATCACGGAAGTCACTGGATACGCCGGAAATACCGAGTACACCGGATTTCTTATTTAAGATAACCATAACTTCCTCTAAGGATTTATTCAGGCTGTGTGCAAGATACTCAACAATAGTCGGGTCCATATCACCGCAGCGGGTTCCCATAACAAGACCTTCCATTGGTGTCATACCCATGCTGGTATCTACAACTTTTCCGTTCTTTACAGCGGAAATACTGGATCCGTTTCCAAGATGGCAGACAATAATTTTTGAATTATCCGGGTCTAAATTCAACATCTGAATCGCACGTTTGGAAACAAAGCTGTGGCTTGTTCCATGGAAGCCGTAACGACGTACTTTATATTTTTCATAATACTCATATGGAAGACCGTACATATAAGCAACCGGTTCCATAGTCTGATGAAAGGCGGTATCAAATACACCGATGTTTGGCACGCCCGGCATAATTGCCTGACAAGCGCGGACACCGATTAAGTTTGCCGGATTATGTAATGGTGCCAAAGGACTGCATTCCTCTACACCGGCGATTACTTCGTCATCTATAATAACGGATTTTGTAAATTTCTCGCCACCATGTACCAAACGATGACCAATGGCATCAATTTCATCTAAGTTTTTGATAACACCATAATTTTCATTCGTCAAAGCATCCAATACCATACGGATTGCTACTTCATGGTCTGGCATAGCCTGCTCAATTACTACTTTTTCTCCACCATTTGGTGTGTGGTTCAAACGTCCGTCAATTCCAATTCTTTCGCAAAGGCCCACTGCCAATGCAACCTCTGTTTCGGAGTCAATCAACTGATATTTCAGTGAAGAACTTCCGCAGTTAATAACTAATACTTTCATCATAACCTCCATTTCAGAGCGTAGCTAAATACTATGTCTGTTATTCATACCGTATTATTATACGCCTGAATTTTCAAAAAAACAAGCGTACATTTGTAAATTTATGCAATGGATAATCTTAAATCACCCAATCCCAGAATCCATCCTGCTCTAACTCGCTTCTTGAATCTCTGCTGTACTGCAATTCCGGATTTTTCACATTTACTTTCATGCCGGCGGAAACTGATTTAACAATAAATGCATTACCGCCAATTGTAACACCGTCGCCAATGACGGTATCGCCGCCAAGTACCGAGGTTCCGGAGTAAATCGTTACGTTGTTTCCGATTGTTGGGTGTCTCTTTTCACCCTTAAGGAGCTGACCGCGTTTTGTGGATAACGCACCGAGCGTAACACCCTGATAAATTTTTACATGGTCTCCAATTGTTGTTGTCTCACCGATTACAATACCGGTTCCATGGTCGATGCAGAAATACTTGCCGATGGTAGCCCCAGGATTGATATCAATTCCTGTCAGGCTGTGTGCATACTCTGTCATAATACGCGGAATCAACGGCACACCAAGAAGCACCAGTTCATGGGCAATGCGGTAAACCGTAATGGCAAAAATACCGGGATAAGAAAAAATAACTTCATCGGTACTGTATGCTGCCGGGTCACCATCATATGCTGCCTGAACATCCGTGTATAAATACTCTCGTATCATCGGAATTTTTGAGAAAAATTCTTCTACAATTTTTTCTGCTTTATTTGATAAATCCGATTTTGGGCACTGGTCACATGTCTCATCATTTCCTAACACGCGTGCAATCTGCTTGCGGAGATGGTACTGGACAAATTCCATGCGGTCGCCCACTAAATATTTGATATATTCACTTCTCACACGGTTGGTATCAAAAAATCCCGGAAACAAAATCCGACGAAGTTCTTCCAATACCTGAATCAATACATTTTTATTTACGATATTCTCCGTATCCATCCGGACTGTCACCGGATACTCCTTGTAACTTTCTAATATGGCTTCTATCATTTTCTCTGATTTCTCACTCAAAGTCTGCCCCTCCATTCTTTTTCCATCCTTTCTGATTATCGTAACACAAAACACTTCTATTTGTCCATCTCTACCGCATAAGATAGAGTAAAAACCGTGAGGTGTTGTTATGATTGTCGGCTCACTTCTTTTTATCGGCTTCCTTTTATTTTGCCCGGAAGCGGCTATTTCCGGCAGTAAATACGGCTGTTCTCTGTGGATTCGCGAACTGATTCCGACACTTCTGCCATTTTTTATTGCCCTAAATTTCTTCCGGCTGCAATTAAAAAAAGCCTCCGAACACCCGGCATTTCTCCTTCTTGGTCTGCTGTGCGGTTATCCCGCCGGTGCGGATTTGGTGAGCAAACAATACGAAAAACATCTGCTGACAAAGGACAAAGCCTATTTTTATCTTGGATTTGTCAATAATCCCAGTCCCATGTTTATCATGGGGTACAGCTGCAGCACCATCTTAAATGTTTCGACACCAAAAGCAATTCTTTTTTTCCTCACGCTGATTCTGTCCGCTTTTTTAGGAAGTTTTTTTGTTTCTTCTATTCTGAAAATAACCGTCAGAAATAAAAACACTTCCCATGGCAGCAGTCCGCATAACGAATGTTCCCTGCAAAAGCTTTCTTTTTCCAAACTAATGGATAAAATCATTTTGGATAGTTTTATCCTAATTACAAAAATCGGCGGTTATGTGATTTTATTTTCGATTTTTGCCTGTTTTTTGAAAATGCTTTTGCCTACCTCCAGTTTATTCGGCATTGCCTGTCTTGGTTCTATGGAAATCACAACCGGAATGTCCTATGTTGAGACTGCTCCACTTTCTCTGCAAATAAAAGAAGTTCTAAGTGCTTCGATTCTTGCCTTTGGCGGTCTGTGTGCAGCCGCACAAACGAGCAGTGTTCTATCGCAGTCAGAACTTCCCATTTTCCCATATCTTATCACCAAACTGATAAATGCCGTAATTGCCGGCGGTCTGGTTTATTTACTCTTCTGCATTTTTTAAGAAGGCATCTTCCGGAACCTCAAAGGATTCCTGTCCCTGTGGCTGTGGCTCAAGCTGTTCCGGCTCTTCCGACACCTGCGGCTCACTGGCTGCGGCTGCTTTGGTCGGCTCAAGCTGCATCATAAGTTCTTCCTTATTGCTCTTCATCAACTGAATACTGTTTTTAAGTGCACTGGTAAGCATACGGGATTTATTATCAATTTCTTTTAATGATTCTTCCACATGTCCCTGTGCCTCGCTCAGCAAATCATTTGTATACAAAAGTGCCGCTTTTCTCATCTGATCGCTTTCTTCCTGTGCAGCATTCACCAGACGCTCTGCCTCTTCCGTTGCCTGACGCATAATGTCCTCGGCACGCTGATATGCGGTCTGAACAATCTCGTTCTGGTCAAGAATCTGTGCGGTCTGCTGCTGTGCCTGAGAAAGCATGTCCTCCGCACGCTGCTGCGCCTCATTTAAAATGCCATCGCGGTTTGTAATAATTTTCTGATAGCGTTTAATTTCTTCCGGTGCACACAGACGAAGCTCGTCTAATAAATCATAAAGCTGCTCGCGGTCTACGACAACTTTACTTGGATAAAGTTTTGATGGTTTACACTCTTCTACATAATTGTAAATCTCGTCAATTGCCTGCTCAATTCTGGATGGATTCATATTCTTCTCCTTTTCTCGTTCTTCCGGCTCCCTTATTTTGCACGAAGGAACACATGCTGATTGTTTTTATATTCTTTAATTCTCACAATTTCAAACTGCTCGGTGTCGACATAATCGACCGGTGTATCTAGCGACGTTTCTAAAATCAGAATCGTATCCGGATTCATGATTTTCGCATCACTGAGCCACTCTAAAATCTTTGGCTCAAAACCTCTCTCATAGGGAGGGTCGGCATAAATAATATCAAATGTTTCCTGCTGTCTTGCCAGTTTGGAAATCGCATAACTGACTTCCACCGGAAATACAACTGCCTGGCTTTCTAACTTTGTTTTTTTTAAGTTCGCCCGAATACAGGAAAGTGCTTCTTTGCCAAATTCAACAAAGACTGCTTCTTTGGCACCTCTGCTGATTGCCTCAATCCCAATTGCTCCGCTTCCACTGAACAAATCCAAAAAACGGCAGCCGGGAATGTCATCCTGTAAAATATTAAAAAGCGTTTCCTTAATCCGGTCGGTCGTAGGTCTTGTCCCCCTGCCCTCCGGAGAGACTAGAGGAAGCCGCCTTGCCTTTCCTGCAATCACTCTCATATCCAATTCTTCCTTCCCAATGCTTATCGTTTTTATTGTATATGATTTACGCCTTTTTTTCAAGGAAAACATTCACCTTACAGCGTAATCTGCCCCAAATACCGGTTCAAACGGTTTCTCAAACGTTCATTTTTCTTATACAGAAGTGCTTTTTCATCCGCCGACATCTCCTTTGCCTCTTTGGATGCCTGCTGCAACAACTTCGCGTCTTCAAAAATATCCGCAATTAAAAACACCTGCTCTCCACTCTGGCGGATGCCGAATAAATCCCCCTGCCCGCGGAGCACCAAATCTTCTTTTGCAATATAAAATCCATCGTTGGAATTGACTAAAACCTGCAGCCGCTCCCTGCTCTCTTTGGTTTCTTTTGTCGACATCAAAATGCAATAGGACTGCCACTTGCCGCGTCCGACTCGTCCTCGAAGCTGATGTAACTGAGCCAGTCCAAAACGCTCTGCATTTTCTATCATAATCACGCTGGCATTTGGCACATCAATTCCAACCTCAATCACTGTTGTTGAAACCAAAATGTCGATTTCACCTTCTGCATAACGCGCCATAATATCTTCTTTCTGCGCCGGTTTCATTTTCCCGTGAAGATATTCAATTGTTACCGAAGGTGGAAACTGGCTTTTGAGTTCCTCGGTGTAAAGCATTACGCTTTCCAGTTCGGATTCGTCGTCCTGTTCCACCATCGGGCAGATAATATACACCTGCCGCCCTTCTTCAATCTGTTTTAGCATAAAACGATAGGCATTCGGACGATAATCCGTGTTGACCGCACAGTTCTTTATCGGCAGACGATTAGCCGGTCTTTCATCAATCACAGACAAATCCATATCGCCGTACAAAATTAACGCAAGCGTCCTTGGAATCGGCGTCGCACTCATCGCAAGAACATGCGGTTCTTTTCCTTTTTGATAAAGTTTCTCGCGTTGTTTCACACCAAAACGATGCTGTTCATCGGTAATCACAAGTCCCAAATCAGCAAATGCAACACCATCCTGAATAAGCGCATGCGTTCCAATCACAATATCCCATTCCCCGGAAGCAATTTTTTCTTTAGCCTGTCGCTTTTCTTTAGCTGTAAGAGAACCGGACAATAATCCAACCGTCACGCCGTAATCTGCCAATAATTTCGTTAGATTTTGATAATGTTGCGCCGCTAATACTTCCGTCGGTACCATGAACGCTCCCTGATATCCGTTTTTAACGACTTCCAAAAGGGCTAACACGGCAACAATCGTTTTTCCGGAACCAACATCTCCCTGCACTAGACGATTCATCACAAAACCGCCTTCCATATCCGCACAGATTTCTTCATACACTTTTTTCTGTGCGCCGGTCAACGAAAATGGCAGATTTTCCAAAAACTCAGCCGCCTCTTTTGTCTTTTGAATCCGGTGTGTGCTAATTTCTTTTCCATTTTCACGGATATAATTAAGTGCCATTGTATATAAAAATAACTCATCAAAGGCAAGTCTTTTTCTCGCCTCTTTCAATTCCTTATGATTTGCCGGAAAATGAATCTGACGCATCGCTTTTTTGTATTCAATCAGCTGCTGGCGTTTACGCAAATCCGCCGGTAAAAATTCTTTAAAATCCTCTACCTCCGTGATTGCCTCCTGCATTAATTTTGCCATAGCATGATTGGTAATCCCCGCCGTAAGCGGATAAATCGGCTGCATTTTTCCTACAATTTTGTAAAATTCCTGCCTTGTGTAACGCTTTGGCTGCACCATCTGCAACCGCCCATTTCGCTTTTCGACCTTTCCACGGAACAAATATCTTGTCCCCATTTTTAACTGATTTCGCAGAAAAGGCATATTAAACCACGTAATTAACAAAGTGCCGGTCGTATCCCGCAGCGTTATCGTTAAAATACTTTTTGAGCCGCGTTTCATAATCTGCGGCCGCGCCAAAAGCACACCTTCTACAGCCGCTATATCTCCTTCTTCCAATGCTTCAATCGGACATACCGGCTTGATTTCATCGTAGTTTCTTGGGTAGTGCTCTAACAGTTCTCCCACCGTTTCAATTTTTAATTTGTGAAGATTTTGTTCCGCTTTTTCGCCAACACCTTTGACGCTGCGGACCGAGTCTGTTGTCTGCATTGCGATTTCCTTTCCATAAAACACTCAATCCTGTTGAGAATTTGGAATGTGCATTTTATGCACATTGCTTTGTCTAATTAATTCATTATTAAACTCTTTTCCATCTGAAGCAGTTGTCGCAAATTTTGCGACAACTGAATTATCCAACTCTTTCTTTAATGCATTATTAATATGTTAACCGATTGTCTTTACACCTCTTCCACAAATTCCGTTTTGTTAAATTCATATCTGAATTATACCATAAAAATAACGGCACTGTATATCTTTATTCATATACAGCACCGCTATTTTTCTTCGATACACCAAACAAAACATATTTCTATATACGATAATATCATACACAGAGTTCGACTTGTTCAGTTTTAATGGACCTGGCGGGAGTCGAACCCGCGTCCAAACCAGAATCCCACGTTCTTCTACTATCATAGTCAGTTCTTTTGTTCTCTTGCGAAAACCATTCCCTCCAAATAGCGGGAACTAACACCCACTAAATATCAGTAGCTTCATGTTTCTCTTACCGATTCAAAGCTTTACCAGCAAGGTTCCCTACAAAGGAATGATGCTGTAACCTAGGTTGTAGGACACCTAAGCACAACAGCCGCCATAATTAGGCAGCGTAAGCTAATTTATTATTATCAGCGTTTAAATTTAAGTCTGCGTTTTAACGTGGTCACAGTCCACGGATAGCTTCACCGTCTTCAGCTGGCCTGTCGAAACCAGTACAAGCCCGTACTGATAGATAACGTCAGTGGCACAAATCGCCCTAACTGTTATACATATACTATCACACACGCATTTACGTGTCAACACCAATTTATCATGAAGATACCAAAACAACTTTAATTGCGTAAAAAAGCATAAAACGTTGCATTTTTTCCTGTTTTAATGCCTAAAATAAGTTAAAAACAGCACTAAAACAACGCTAATTTCATAAAAATAAGAAAAGCGTTGCATAATAACTTGATAGTGTATAATATTTTGTGTAAACGATAGTTCCTTTAGGTATGGAAAAAGGAA
>CALELW010000030.1 GCA_937902905.1 uncultured Clostridium sp.
TGGCTTATACCGTGTGAACGGCAAAGGTTTGTTTAATGTTCCTTATAATAACAGCCGCAGGTCCTCTGTTGACGAAAGTGTAATTATGGAGGTTTCAGAGTATCTTCAGGGAATAACAATTATGAATGGTGATTTTCAGGAGATTTCTGCAAGTGCCAAGAAGGGAGATTTTATTTTCTTGGATAGTCCGTATGCGCCATTGAATCCAACGTCCTTCGAATCTTATACAAAAGAAGGCTTTGATATAGAAAGCCATAGACGGTTATCAAAGTTTTATGACGAATTAACAGCCAAAGGATGCTATTGCATGCTTACAAATCATAATACGGAGTTAATCAATGAACTGTATGGAAACAAGGGGTACAAGATAGATGTTGTAAGTGTAAAACGTATGATTAATTCAGATGCATCAAACAGAGTTGGTGAAGAAGTAATTATATGTAATTATTAGAGGAGAGTCGAGATAATGGAAAACTTATTTACAAAAAAGGTGCCATTATTTTTTGAAACAGAGGAATCTCAATTAATAGTAGGGGATTCGTTTAAAATTCTAACAAAGATGAAGCCGGAATCTGTAGATATGATATTTGCGGATCCTCCGTATTTTTTAAGTAATGACGGAATTACCTGTCAGGGCGGGAAAATGGTTTCAGTAAATAAAGGCTCGTGGGATAAACTTTCAGAGAGCGAAACAACCGTTGAAGAAAAACACAAGTTTAACAGAAAATGGATTAGGTTATGTAAAAAAGTATTAAAGCCGAATGGCTCGATATGGATATCAGGAACATTGCATAATATATATTCGATTGGTATGGCATTGGAGCAGGAAGGTTTCAAAATAATCAATAACATTACATGGCGGAAAACAAATCCCCCACCCAATTTAGCGTGCCGTTGTTTTACACATTCTACGGAAACTATTTTATGGGCTAGAAAAAAGGATAAGAAGTCCAAGCATTTTTTTAATTATCAGAAGATGAAGGAAATGAATGGTGGGAAACAGATGAAGGATGTGTGGACAGGCTCATTGACAAAGCCATCGGAAAAAAAGGAGGGAAAGCATCCAACACAGAAACCGGAGTATCTGCTGGAAAGAATTGTTTTAGCTTCCACTGAGGAAGGACAGGTGATATTGGATCCTTTCTGTGGTTCCGGGACAACCGGAGTAGAGGCGATGCGATTTGGAAGGAAATTTATTGGAATCGATGTAAATGAAGAATATATGGAGATATCAAAAAGAAGATTGGAGAAGGTAGCAAATGACAAATAGAAATTTTGATGAATGGTTGAGTAAATTCAGACCGAGTATATCAAGTTATGATTACTATATTGACTTTGAAAAAGTCATAAGAAATGTAGAAAAAATCAAGGTGGAACTGAATATTTTAAATTCTTTGATTGGCTCAAAAAATATTGAGGAAGAATTTGAGAAAATAGTGACAAAGTATCCAGAAACATTACAATGTATTCCACTGCTCCTTGCGGTAAGAGGGCATGAAATATATGCCCAGGATGAAGAAGGAGCGTTCTTGTATAATTTTAAGAAGATGAATTACAGTGTGGAGCAGTATAAAGTATTCATGCGAAAGACAGGATTGTTTGATATGATTGCGAATCATTTGGTAAATAATCTTGTAGATTATGCACTGGGTATCGAAACTGGATTGGATTCTAACGGCCGTAAAAATCGTGGTGGTCATCAGATGGAAGATTTGGTTGAAAAATATATTGTGGCAGCAGGCTTTGAGAAGGATGTAAATTACTTTAAGGAAATGTATCTTAAGGATATTGAAGAAAAGTGGAACATTGATTTGTCAGCACTTTCTAATAAGGGTAAGGCAGCTAAGAGATTTGATTTCGTAATCAAGACAGATAAGATGATTTATGCTATTGAGACAAACTTCTATGGTGGCGGTGGTTCAAAACTTAATGAGACTGCACGAAGCTACAAGATGCTGTCACAGGAGGCGGATACTATAGATGGTTTTACCTTTGTGTGGTTTACAGACGGAATCGGTTGGAAGAGTGCAAGAGGTAATTTGAGAGAAACATTCGAGGTCATGGATACGATTTATAGTATTGATGATATGGAGAATGGGGTTATGGAAAAAGTGTTTAAATAAAAGAGTACATGATAACAGGTGTAGAAGAGAGTCTGGAAGAACTTAAAAGCAAATTGGAAGCAGGTGAATAGGATGACAAAAAGGGAAATTTTTCGAAAATTGCGCAAATTCCCTTGCGTATGTTCCCCTGCTTAAGTATAATAAAGGTACGAAAAAATGAGACATTGTCACATTCAGAAAGGGAATATAGAAAAAGTGCAGGTATCAGATAAATTACTAAAACCATTAACTGAAGTAAAATATTTAAATGCGGATAATGTTAGCAGATATCGCTGTATTATGCGCATTTTTTATGAAAATAACGAAAAACTGAATTACTGGTTATATCAGGAAGATGTATATGAGGAAATGAAAAAGGATTCTTACTGGTCTGAGTATACGATTGAACAGTGCCAGCAGGATTTGGCTTCGCTTGTCGAATGGAAAAATTTGAATACAATGCAGGACACAAAAAAAGTTGCTTCTATTGAGGAATTTAAGAATAAAAAGTATCGCTATCAGATTTCAGAATATAGTGTTCAGATTGAGCGTTTGGTGCTTCGCTTGGAAAATCTACTGGTTGAGGGAGCATCGTTAGAACCAACACTTTTGGAGCGTATTCGCAGAAACGTAGAAAAATTTTCCAAGATGGTTGAGGAAGAACAGGCAGATGTAAATGCGTGGTGGAATGATTTGAACAGTGATTTTGTAAGACTAAATCAGAATTACCAGGATTATATTCGTGATTTGAACAGTGTTCGTGCGGAAGAAATGATGCATACAAAAGAATTTATGGTTTTTAAGGATCGTTTGATTGAGTATTTACGCAGTTTTATCAAGGGATTACAGCGCAATGTGGGAGTGATTGAAGAATATTTGCGGCTGTTGGATGAAAAGACAAAAAAACAAGTATTTGAGAAAGTAATAGCGTACCAATTTGCGATTCCCAGAATAGACATTGAATTGTCAAAAAAACAGATTGAAGAAAATGTAATTGGTCGTTTTGAAAGTATTTATAATTGGTTTGTGGCAACAGATGGACACGAAAATGAAGCAGCTAAGCTGTTTGATGCAACGAACGAAATCATAAGAAGAATAACAAGATATGCAGCGGAGTTAAGCGAAAAAAATTCACTGGGGGCAAATCGAAAAGAGGAATATAAAAAAGTTGCGGAACTTTTTATGAAATGTGAGGATGTGGATGAGGCACATAAAATGTCGGCAATGGTATTTGGAATTGAACGTCCGGTTCATATTACAGGTGATTATGACAGGGTAACTGATAGTATGAATCAGGGTGTATATGAAGAAGAACCGATTTGTATTGAATTGAAACCAAGAATTCGTGCTTACCGCATGAAGACAAAGAGAAGTTCCATTGTGGAATCGACTGAGAAAAAACTGGAAATACGAAAGAAGATGCTGCAGCAGCAAAAAGAGGAAATGAACAGAATAAGACTTCTTGAAAAAGATGGTGTGATTGATTTTTCTGAACTTCCGGTTATTGAACCGCGAATACGGGAAATTCTGTTAAAATGGATTTCAGATGCGATGGAATCCGTTGATTTTTCATCACGAACGGATGATGGAAGAACTTATCAATTAGAAAAAATAAGTGGTGGTGAAACATGCGTCGTTCATTGTGAAGATGGTAATTTTACAATGCCAAAGATGAGACTGATATTTGGGGAGGAACCGATATGAAAGCATTAGAAATACTTTTTAATCGCCGCTGGGTGTTAAAGTCGGAAGATAAAGATTTATATTATCAGATTCGTGATGCCGCCGGTGAGGTTCGTAAGTACACAACAGAAAAACTCGGCTGCCAGATTATTGATAATTCGATGTTAGTGAAAATGGAAAAAATACCGGTTATTCCGGAGACGTTTATGGGGATTCAATCATTTACATCGAAAGAGGAATATGTGTATTTATGCATACTACTTATGTTTTTGGAAGATAAAGATGCACAGGAGCAGTTTGTGCTTTCACAGCTTACAGAATATATGACAGCAGTAATGCCGGGGGAGATTACGGATTGGACAGTATACACGAATCGGCGAAGATTGATTCGCGTATTGAGATATGTTGTCGGACAGGGAATGGTGACGGTGACAGATGGTACAGATGATTTGTTTATGGACGATGTGAGTGGAGAGGTTTTATATGAAAACACAGGTGCCTCAAAGTATTTTATGAGAAATTTTACAAAAGACATTATGCATTATACATGTGCAGCGGATTTTATGGAAAGTGACTGGTATGAAGTGGATGAGGATAGAGGATTTGCAAGAAGACACAGGGTATATAAGAGGCTTTTATTTGCTCCGGCGATGTATCGGGAAGATGGTTCGGAGGAAGATTTTGAATACCTAAAATATTATAGGCGTCGATTAATGGAAGACTTAGAGCAGATGTTTGACTGTCATATTCATATTCATCGTGGAAGTGCGTATTTCTTGTCGGGTGAAGAATGCAGGATTGGTGCAGTTTTTCCCGGTAATAATTCGCTGGCGGATATTTTGCTTTTGTGTTTTGGCGAGATAAGGAAGAAAATAGAAAATAAAGAATGGAATTTGCGTCAGGATGAGATGTGTGTAGTGGATAAAGTAAATTTTGAAGCGCTCATTTGTAAAGTAAAGAAACAATATGGTTCGGGATTTTCAAAGTTGTACAGAGAAATGCCGGAGGGCGAATTTGTACGGACTGTAATCGATGAGATGACTCGTTTTATGTTTGTAAAGAGCGAGGAAGATACCCAGCAGGTGCGTGTATGTCCATTGGCCGGAAAGTTGAAAGGCAGCTACCCGGCGGATTACTTAGGAGGTGACAAAGATGAATCGAAGATGGCAGGCAAATAAAATTGGTCTTATAAATTTTTGGTATTACGATGAGCAGGAGTTCCCTTTTGTGAAGGGGCGCATGCTTCTTCGAGGTTCCAACGGATCTGGAAAATCAGTAACCATGCAGAGTGTTGTGCCACTTTTATTAGATGGAAATATGAGTCCGGAGCGCCTGGATCCTTTTGGCTCAAGAGACCGTAAAATGAGCAGCTACCTTTTAGAAGAAAACGATGGAAGGGAAGAGAGAACCGGTTATCTGTATTTAGAATTTAAGAGAAAAGATAGTGAAACTTACCTTACAATTGGAATGGGAATTCGTGCAAGACGGGGAAAACCATTGGATAAATGGTACTTTAGTCTTACGGATGGACGACGTATTGGAAAGGATTTCTTTTTGTATAAAGAAATGGGTGAAAAAGTTACCCTTTCAAAAAAAGAGCTGGAAAACTGCATTTTACAGGGGGGAAAAGTATTTGACCGTCAGGCCGATTACATGGAGTATGTTAATAAACAGATTTTTGGGTTTGAAACTGTGGATGAATACAAGGAAATGGTTGATTTGCTTATTCAGCTGCGTACGCCAAAATTGTCAAAAGATTTTAAGCCGTCTGTAATTAATGATATATTAAGTGATTCTTTGCAGCCGCTTTCTGATGAAGATTTGCGTCCGATGTCAGAAGCAATTGAGAATATGGATACCATGAGTATGAATCTTAAAAGTAGAAAAGAAGCGAAAGCAGCAGCGGAAAAAATCAATGCTGTTTTCTCAAAATATAACAAGATTATTCTTTGTGATAAAGCAGCACGATATGAGCAGACAAGGCTAAAATTAGAGGAGATTGTTTCGCAACAGAAAAAACATGAAAGAAATCATGAAGAGTGTGTTCAAAAAATCGAACAACTTACTTGTAAGATTGAACAGATTAACGCGAAAAGGGAAGCAATGGAGAAAGAAAAAGAATCGTTAAATAAGAGTGATGCGGTTGCATTAAAAATGAGGGATTCCGTGCTTTCTAAGGAACTGGAAGAACAGAGAAGAAATAAGGATGATAAAGAGAAATTTCTTGCATCCAAACAAGAGCAGTATGTTGATGCAAAAACGCAGATAAAAGATGAGGAAGATAGAAAGTTTGAAAAAGAAACAGAAATCAACTCATTGCTGGAAGATATGCAGGAAGAAGCGGATACAATGGGATTTCAGGAGTTTGCATTTATGGCAGAAGAATTACAGGGGCATATTGAAAATACCTATAAATTTGAACTTCATAAGGAGCAGTTTAAGAATACCTTTGAACAGATTTCAGAGGGAGAAGATTTATTGCAGAAATTGCAGATACTGGATCGTCAAAAAGAGGAAATGATTCAGAAAAGAGAGCGTCAGATTCGCGAAATGGATTCTATTCAAAGAAAAATATCCGAATGTGAGACGGTGCTTGTTCAGACCGAAAATGAATGGAAAGAGTCCATATACAAATGGAATGAAGAAAATAGCGAATTAAAACTTGAAAAGGATATGCTGCGTGAGTTTAGTGTGTTTGCAGATTCCTATCATTTGGATTCGGATTTTGCCGGCATCCGCCAGAAAGTGGCAGACAAATGGATTGAAAAAAAGGTAGATTTTGAGACCAAAATAAGTGCAGCTCTTGTTGAATATGCGGCAGTAAAAGAGGAAATAAAAGAAACAGAAATTGAATTAAACGAATGGGAAAATCAAAAGGAACCAACGCCACAAAGAAGTGAAGCTGTAGTGCGGAACAGAAAGCGATTGGATGATGCGAAAATTCCTTATCAGGAGTTTTACAAAGTCATAGAATTTGGAAAACAGCTGGATGAGAAAGCATGCAGCTGTTTGGAAGAGGCACTTCTAAAAATGGGGATTTTGGATGCAATTGTAGTAGATGAGCAGTACAAAGAACAAGTACTTGCTCCGGTTAAAGGCTGTGAGGACTGCTATTTATTTGCCAGTGAATCATCGGTTGAAAAAAGTTTGCTTGACGTATTAGAACTAAATGAAGAAGTAAATGATATTTTTTCCAATTATCGTATGACAGGAATTCTTAAAAACATTGCTTACGATGAAGAAAACATATTGTCTGTTTCTTCAAATGGTACTTACCATATGGGCATACTGACAGGAACGATTACGGGAGAACATGAGGCGGGCTTTTTAGGAAGAAGGGCGCGGGAAAGACAGCGTCAGATGAAGATTGACGAGTGTAAAAATCAAATAGAACAATTGGAAGAAAGGCGGGCACTGCTGGAACAGCAAAAACAGCTTTTAGAGACAAGAAAGGATGCTCTTAAAAGTGAATTTGACCGGTTTCCGGATGATACCCATATGCGTAACGCAGTAAAAATTCTTTTGGAAGAAGAGAGAAAATATGAGATTCTTCATGAAGAAAATGATAAATTGGGTGAAGAATTATCAATTTTTCTAGAGGAGTTAAAACAAAAGAAAAAAGAGGTGTTGGAAATTGCAGAAAAACTGTATTTGCATTGTTCATATGATGTTTTCTATCAGGCAAAGAAGGCGGCAGAACGATATGATAAAGATTTAACAGTTCTAAAATCCGATCATGAGATGTTTTTGCGCAGTGTGGAATATCTTAAGGAGCGCAAAGAGCATCTGGAAATGTTGGATTATGATATGGACAACCTTCGCTACGACATTGCAGATATCGAAAAGCAGATTCGAATAAAAAATGAGGAACAAACATCCATACAAAAGCAGTTGGAATTAACGGATTATGAATCGATTAAAGAGCGATTGGATGCTTGTGTTTTTTGGTTACATTCTTATCCGGAAAAATTGCAGAAATGTGTTGCGGAAAAGACCAAAAAGATGGATGAAGCAAAATTGTTGACAGAAAGCCGGACAAACAATGCGGATAAAATAGCAGAGTATGAAAAGAAAATGGAGTATTATCAGAAATGCTATGAGGAAGAAAGAAAACTTCAGTATGTGGCTATTCCGGATGAACTTTTAGAAGATGCCAAACATGTATACGAGTATTTAATAACCGATGTAAAAAATGTGGAAAAGGATGATGTTGTACGTGATCTTAACAGGGTATACTTTGAAAACAGAGGTTTTCTTACAGAGTATCAATTGACACAAAACGAGTTATTTGCTGAATCAGACAGGGAGCAGAAGCCGGATGAGTATTTAGCCAAACGTCTGGATATCACCGCACGGTATCAGGGGGTAAAGGTTTCTTTTTCAAGTTTGCTTTTACATTTGGATGAGGATATTAGTGAATTAGAAAGCCTGATTAAGGATGGTGATCGTGAGCTGTTTGAGGATATTCTGGCAAATACGGTTAGCCGTAAAATCAGAGGCAAAATAAATGCTTCCAATGCCTGGGTGAAGAAAATGAATGTTCTTATGAACGGTATGGATACATCAAGTGGCTTGAAATTAAGTCTCAGGTGGAGAAGCAAAACAGCAGAAAAGGAAGAACAGCTGGATACAAGAGAATTAGTTGAACTTTTAAAGAAAGACTATCGTTTAATGAGTGAAGGGGAAGCAGCAAGATTATCGGCTCATTTCCGCTCAAAAGTTGAGGAAGCCAGACGCAATGCACGAGATAGCGCAGGGATGATTTCGTTTTATCAGATTATGAAAGAAACGCTGGATTATCGAAAATGGTTTGAATTTCAGCTGTTTTCACAAAAAAGTGGGGAACGGCAAAAAGAACTTACCAATAGTGTGTTCGGTACATTCAGTGGTGGTGAAAAAGCGATGTCAATGTATGTGCCACTTTTTTCAGCAGTTGTCGCAAAATACCAAGGTGGCAGGGATGATGCACCAAGGCTTATTTCTTTGGATGAGGCATTTGCAGGTGTAGATAATAGAAATATCCGCGATATGTTCCGTCTTATGACACAGTTTGAGTTTGATTTTATTATTAATTCACAAGTACTGTGGGGCGACTGTGATACATTGGATGCATTGGCTATTTATCAGCTGATTCGCCCGGAAAATGCAAAATTTGTAACTGTAATGCCATACTTATGGAATGGAAAGGGTAAAGAATTGCTGGATGATGAAGAGAAAGTAGAGCAAAGAGGAATTGAAATTGAGAAATCAGAAAAATGATAACCACATACTAAATGAGTGTGTTTTGTATTTTAAACAAAATGCGGTATGGAAACGACTCTTTTTGGGCTTTGAAAAAAAATATTATTCTTACGGGAAATTTTCCGGCAGGATTACGCTTAAAAATTTGTCTTGTTCTGAAATTGAAGAATTAGAAGGTTTTTTTGCAGAAAGTTTTCATGGTAAAAAAAGCGTGACGATTTCCTCAGAAAAGTTTGAAAAAGCACTAAAAAACAGTAAATATAGTTTGGTTACACCAGAAGAAATTTTAACTGCTTTTTTGGGGAAAACACTTCTTGGAAAAACTGAGGAAGTGAAACAAAAAGAGCAAAAGAAAAAGATGGTTGAAGAAGATTTCTTGGCACAGTTTGCCAAAACGCCTGCGGTTAAATGTTTTGCACTGTTTAATAGGATTTTGAAATCATATGAGAAAAACAGTTTACAGCAATGGCACCGGCTTTTGTGGCTTTGTGCAAAAGTATATAATGCTTTGCCATACCGGAAAAATCAAAAACTATATTTGCCGGTTTTTGCAGCAGAGATATCCGGAAATCCACATGCATTTGATATGGGAACAACAGAAGGAAATATTTTATATCAGGTGATTTTAATTAGTTTGGAGCAAAGAGGATTAGTAGTTGAATCATCTGACCTATTTCCTGCCTACAAAAGGCAGAAAAGTTATCTGCTTGCCGGTATCCTGATCGATGATATTTCAAATTATGCAATTCTTTATCAGGTCAGGGCAATGAAAAAAAATAGAAGTGAACATCAGGGAATGTTGGGATTTTTCTCAGAGAAAAACATGGTGCATGTTCCATTAAACATAATATCGGAGTGGGAATCCATTGAGTGTATTGATAACGAAATTTATGTAGTGGAAAATCCATCGGTCTTTGCCGCTATTTGCAAAGAAAAATCGTGTATGTGCATGAATGGGCAGCCAAGGCTTGCCAGCATTCTTGTGCTTGACTTGCTTGCTAAATCAAATGTCAAAATCTATTATTCAGGAGATTTGGATCCGGAGGGACTCTTGATTGCACAAAAACTGCGACAATATTACAGAGGAAATTTTGTTTATTGGCATATGAAATTAGAGGATTATAGAAAAGGTATTTCTCAAGAATATATTTCTGACAAACGAAAAAAAATATTAGAAAGAATTAAAGATGAAGAATTGATTCCTGTGGCGGAGGCTATTATAGAATATGGTACTGCAGCTTATCAGGAAAATATCTTGGAGATGTTTATAGAGTGATTTAGAGGGCATAAAAGCAATGCCCTCTATTTTTTACAAATACGGGCGCATGGATTGCTGCAATTTTTCTTCGGTATCGATAATTTCTTGTGTAAGATGTTTTACTTTATCATCCGCTGCCGGATACTGATTTAAGTAGCGGTACAGGGATTTGATTCCCATGTTGCAGCCATCGGTAATCAGACTGGCGATGCCGCAGTCCGGGTTTTCGCCCATGGTTTTGAAATTGCTTTTCATTTTTGCCATTGCTTTTGCCATCGGGGCAGGTTCTTTGCATTCGTCATGGTAATTGATTAGCATTTTGTGGGTGTCATCGCCGAGACGGCAGTGAATGTCGTGGCTGTCTTTGAGGACACCGCGCAGACCATCGTTTTGCACATGGTCCATAACATCATCAATTGAGGAAATGCCCATTTTGATGCCGGCATTGCATTCCCGTAATAATTTAACCGAATCATCTTCCATAAAAATACCTCCTTTGCGGTTGTTTTTCGTTAGTGTTTGCCGCAAAGGAGGAAATTATTCAAAAGAGATTAGTAAAAGAAAATTTGCCACACATTTGCCTATAATTTTCTATATAAATATGGTAGTATAATTATATTAGAATGTATGAGAAGAGGGTATGGTTTGAAAAAAAGGAAAAAAGAGTCGGTTTTACTGTTTGCAGCGCTCTTTATTGCCGGGATGCTTGTTTATGTTGGCTTGGCAAATTGGGAGCGGACACCGCATCTGTATGAGTATGACAAAAAAAGTCTGGCGAAAGAAATAAAAGCAGCAGATGCGAACCGTCAGGCGTCAAAGGAAGAGGATGCAGAATCCAAGACAAGAAAAGAGCCGAAAAAGCAGTGGAAGCGTCAGGAGAAAAAAGATAATTCCATAAAAAAACAAAATACATCAAAGGCAGATAAAAAGCAAACGGATGGAACGGGGGATGAGTCTGTTCCCGGGGGAAAAGACGGCGGAAGTGGTGCGCCTGATTTGCCGGACCAGCAGGTAACCGAGGGTGATGGAGGACAGCAGCCGGAAGAAACGGTAGATGATGCCAAGGTGACACCAACGCCAAAACCTTCTGCAGAGCCGGATGATAATCCGAAAAATACGGAGAAGCCTGAGGAGACAGACCGTATTATATCTCTTTCCTGCGAGTGGAGTGAAAAGGATAATCTTCTTTATGGTAAGGATATTTCCATGGATGGTATGAAGGTGACTGCCAAATATGAGTCCGGGAAAACAAGCCAGCTGGCTAAAGGAGCTTATGTGGTTCGTGGATTGAACAATAACTCTATTGGAAAGCATAATATGACAATTTCAAGTGGTGGAGCAGAGTGCCGGATTTCTTATACAATTAATAATTATACGAAATCATTGACCTATTCATGGCCGACAAAAGATGAGTGTTATGCAGAAGAAGATTTTTCAGATGGAGCACTTACCGTTCAGGTTTTGATGGCAGATGGAACCAAACAGAAAATTACCAAATATGAAATTACTGGATATAATGAAAAATTATTTGACAAGCAGCAGACTTTCACGATTACATATAAAGATAAAGTAATTGACAAAACATTTACCGCTACCGGAACCTGTACATTTCATATGAGAAACATGCGGATTCGCAGCTATTATTATCGCGATGAGGCGCTTACCGATTTGGCAGGAAGTTATTCATATGCGGGAAATTACGATTATTACTCGGATGAGAGAATAAGTCTAAATGCCTTTCGAAAAGATGATTTGCAGGATAAAGATACGATGTATAATGGCAAAAAATATGTTCTCAAATCAGTGGAAATGGAAGAGGCAGATGAAAGTGGTGTTTATGCAAAAAAAGCCACGCCATATCTTGTAAAAGAGAGGTTCTTTTATGGGATTCGAATGACCAAAATATATGTGTTGTCTAATTAGCACACGTATTTTTGATAAAAAGAAAGAGAGGATGGATTCATAAAAATGAAGAGAAAAGGAAATCAGTTATTTGTTACTGCGTTGACAGCAGCCATGGCAGTTAGCCTGCTTTCACCGGCAGAACCGGCTGCGGCAGCAAAAAAAGTGAAGTTTAATGTAAAAAAACTGTCACTTACCGTAGGAAAAAAGAAGACACTAAAGATTAAAAATGCAAAGAAAAAAACGAAATGGTCGATTAAATCGGGCAAGGATAAAATCAAATTACAAAAGAAAAAGAAAGCAAGTGTTGTTGTCGCTGCAAAAAAAGCAGGGTCAGCAAAAGTACAGGCAAAGGTTGGCAAAAAGAAGTATGTATGCAAGGTTGTAGTAAAAGCGAAAAAAGTTAAAAATAGTACGTCCGCAGGTGCTAACGCAAATAAGCCGTCAGCCACGAAAAATCCTTCAAACGGACAGAATAATGCAGCTACGCAGCCAACAAACAATCCGTCGAAAGATAATCCCTCAAAGGATAATCCTACGAATCCGACAGCTACACCAGCGGCTGATCCGGATGCGCCAAAGAAAAATGAGCAGGATGTGAAAAAATTACAGGCATTGATTCAGACTTTGAATCAAAAAGGTGCCGATATTTCGACTGATTTAGATGATGAATCTGTTTATCATTGGAATAAAGAAGGACGTCTGACAGAAATTTACTGGGGCGAAAAAGAAATTATTGGTGCGGAAATGACGGATTTTAATGAGTTTACAGCACTCGAAATTTTGGATATCAATAACAATAATATTTCCGGGACCCTTTATGTCGGAGAACTGGCAAATTTGAAGGAATTAAAATGTTATGGAAATAAGATTGATAAGTTAGTTTTGGACACAAATAAAAATTTACATGAGCTTGACTGCCATAATAATCAGATTTCGAATACGATACGCTTAAACGACAGTAAGAATCTGGAACGCCTTTATTGTTCGAATAACAAAATAACAGAACTTGATGTGTCTGGCTGCGATAATCTGCAGGATGTGGACTGCAGTAATAACCTTATGAGCAACTTGGATGTCTCTGATTTGCCTTCATTAGAGAGTTTAAATTGCAGCCGCAATATGTTAAAAGAAGATAACCTGCATTTGGCAGGAAGTATCGGACTTATTAATTTGGATTGCTCATTAAATGGTACAAATTATGATTTTATTAATTTGAATTTAGCAGGTTTTACGAAACTGGAATCCTTAAACTGTTCTGAGCAGCCGGAAGAGGGTGGTACTTCGGCAGATGATACGATGGAATTTGACATCTCGGCATGTACCGGTCTGAAGACCTTGAATTGCTCATATTGTCCGATTGAAACATTGGATGTTTCAAATTTGTCAAACCTCGAGACAATTGATGCTTCCGGATGTAATTTATCCGAAATTACATTGGATGGAGCGGTAAAACTTTCATCATTGAATATTAACTGCAACGAAATTACGGATTTGCATATTCCTGAGACAAATGAAATCAAAACACTTGATTGCAGTGAAAGTTTAGGAATTGAAACAATTAATTTTGCAGTATTAACAAAGTTAGAGTCATTGGATGTATCGGATTCTTATGTGCCGGAACTTGATTTCTCGATTTGTCCGGATTTAAAGGTGTTAAATGCAATGAATACAGGTTTTGGTAATCCTGATGATACAACAGATAATGAAGATTTACCAAATATTGATATTGATTTGAAGTCAAAT
The DNA here is from genome assembly GCA_937902905.1 of uncultured Clostridium sp. Lineage (GTDB taxonomy): Bacteria > Bacillota > Clostridia > Lachnospirales > Lachnospiraceae > Eubacterium_F. Next base: position 13,933 of record CALELW010000030.1, read on the forward strand.
GCTATATTGAAAGACATTGATATGTCAATGGTTAATGTAAATATACTTACTTTGCCGGAAAATGACACTGTTGCAAATCTTTCTGTTTCGAACAGTGCGGTTACGCAGATTGTGAATCTTGAGAAACAGTCAGGACTGGAAACATTAAATATTGCCGGCACAATAATTCCTGCTTTGGATTTATCAGCGAATACGAACTTGAAACAGGTTAGTTGTACAGAGAGCCAGAAGACCGGAATTATCGGAGTGAATGAGAGTATAATTTATATTGTTTCCGACGATGAAGACAATAGCGAGTACGGAGATGATGGCGAGGCTGGCAATGAAGATGGAGACGTTGAGATAGAATAAGGGGTAAATATGGACGCAAGGGAAATTCAAGAAAAAATTGATATTCTTCAAAAGGAAGTTTCGACTGTTATCAAGGGAAAAGATGAGGTCATTCGAAAGGTGATAATGGCAATTTTAGCTTCCGGTCATGTGTTGTTGGAAGATGTTCCGGGGCTTGGAAAAACAACGCTTGCAAAAGCATTTTCCAAAGCACTTGGATTTGCAAACAAACGAATCCAGTTTACACCGGATACGATGCCGAGTGATATTGTAGGAATGTCAATTTATAATGAGCAGACAAATGCTTTTGAATATGTTGAGGGAGCAGCGGTGAATTGCAATCTTCTATTGGGAGATGAGATTAACCGTACTTCATCAAAAACACAGTCTGCATTGTTAGAGGCGATGGCAGAGGGTTGTGTCACAGTGGATGGTGTGACACACCAGCTCCTTGAGCCATTTGTTGTTATGGCAACGCAGAATCCGGTTACCAGTGGTGGAACGCAGGCACTGCCTGATTCGCAGTTAGACCGATTTATGATTTGTTTGTCTATGGGATATCCGGACGCTGAGAGTCAGTTAGCTATTTTAAAAAATGTGTCTGACAGAGATTTGATTGAAAAGGTGCAGCCGGTTATGACGATCGAAGATGTAAAGCAGGCCAAATCTTATGTGAAAAATATGCAGGTAAATGATGAAATCCTTCGGTATATCATCTCTCTATGTGAGAAAACGAGAGAACATGAGTATGTGGAACTTGGCATTAGTCCGCGTGGTGTTGGGGCACTTGCGGAGATGACAAAAGCATTCGCACTGTGTGAGGGAAGAACTTATGTTGTACCGGATGATGTCCTTGCCATTTTCCCGGATGTATGTGCGCACCGTTTAATTTTAAATACAAAGGCACGCAGGGAAAATGTAACAGCATATGAGATTTTGGAAGAAATTGCACAGCAGATTGAAAAGCCGAAACTGCTGAGAAAATAGCAAAAAAAACATAAATGGCAGACAACGAGGAAAGGAAGAGATTATGAGAGCAAAAATCGGGTACATAGCAATTCTTGTCCTAATGGGCTTTCTCTATATATGGACCAATGTGGCCGTGACATTTTATCTGTTCTTTGGACTTTTGTTGTTTGCCGTTTTGTCTTTTGTGCTTAATTGGTATGCAGCGAGACATTTGACAATGCATTTGCAGGTGAATCAGGATTTAAATCAGGTAAGCACAATATTGATTTGTGTAAGAAATACAGGAATTATTCCCTGCTTCCGGGTGTCAATGAAAGGAACGATTGCAAACTGTCTGACAGATTCTGCTTTTCGCTTTAATCAGGAGATATCAGTGGCTCCGAAACAGGAAAAAGAGGTGGAATTTGCTGTTGAAAGCCTCTATTGTGGAAGAATTGAAGTGGAAACAGAGGAATTTATTGTTCGAGACTTTTTTGGTATCTTTGGGTGCCCGGTAAAGAATCATAAAGTGGCGGTTTATTATGTGTATCCGGATGGGACGGATGAAGGCGAATATCATTTAGAAGAAATGGCACCGGCAGCGCAGAATATGGAAAACCGTTATCTGCGCAGAAAAGGTAATGATATCACAGAAATACTTGATTTAAGAGATTATCAAAAGGGCGATAGCATTAAGACGATTCATTGGAAATTATCGAAAAAAATGGGGCATAAGATTGTCCGCGAATTGGATACGCCGGCAAATCAGGAAACAATGGTTTTGTTTGCACTGTCGGATGGAAATATAGATAAGCCTTGGTATCGGGATTCATTAGTGAAAATGATTAGTCAGGTGTCGAGGAATTTATTGGAAAATGATCGATTTTTTGATAGTGTAGTTTTTGAAAAAAAGGGTTTGTCCCATATGACATTCAGTGTAGAAGAGGACTGCACAAGAGAACGATATGAGAGAACAATTTTAGATGGAAATATAAGTTTTATGCAGTCGTTTGTGGATGATTATCTGATGCATCACAATGTATTGCATAAATATTCACATATAATTTTGATTACGGATGACGAAATAACGGACTGGTGCATGGATAATGCCAATGTCAGACAGATTATGGTTTCGGCATCTTAATTGGAAAGAGGAAAGAACGTGGAGAATCAAGGATTTCGACTGGTAGAAGAGAAAAAACAGAAAAAAAGTTATTTTGCCCTGATTTTATCGATATTTACCGTGGCGGGCATTCTTTTTTGTGTGCAGCAAATGTTTGTGGATACAAAATGGTGGTTTGTTTCGATGCTTGTGTCCGTTATCTGTAGTGTCTTAATTTTTTCCACAAAAAGTGTAAAAATTGTGTTGGTTTATTTTGTGTTGGGCATTCTTTTGCTTTTTACATTTCGCTCAATATGGATTCCCGGCGCACTGGATTTTGTGAATCAAGTGATTGCCGGCTTTAACGCTGTGACCGGGGAATCGGCTTCTTATTTTGTTGTACCGAATTATGCGAACAGAGAACTTGCGATGGTGATATTCTTTTGTCTTACGGCATGGTTTTTATCCGGATATTTGACAATTGCAATCAAAGGAAAACACTGGGTTCCTGTCCTTATTTTCTGGGTAGCACTTGTTTCTTTGGCTGTATTTTTTGAAATGCCATCTGCATGGTGTGTTGGTGCAATGGCTTTTTTGTCATTAGCAGGGATATATGCCTACTCACATACAAAAGTGAATGAAGATAAAAATTATTTGGCAGCATTTTGCGGAATGGTTGTTATAGTGGCTGTTTTTATCTGTTTTACATGGAACCGACAGCTTTATCACAAAAATGAAATCATAGCGGATTTGAAGGAAAATATAACAGAGGAAGCGAATGTGATACGATATGGGAAAAAAGATTTGCCGGAGGGAAAAATTAAAGAAGGGATTGCCTCAAGTGAGGAAAAACGGCTGACCGTCTTTGCAAGCGAAAAGGGCAAGTATTATTTGAAGGGATATGTAGGAAGTGAATATCATGAAAACCGGTGGGAGCCATTAGAAGGAAAAGAATACGGGGAAAAATACGAGGGAATATTTAATCGGTACCGGGCGGATGGATTTCATCCACTTGCGCAGTTGTACAGTTACTGTGAGGCGGCAGGCCGCCAGCAAAATGGGTTGGAAAAAGAAAAAAAAGAAGGAACGATTGTGGTTGAAAATACGGGGGCTTATGAGAGGTATGAGTATTTGCCTTACGGTGTGGATTTTTCGAGTATTCAGTCGTTGGATACCATTTACCGGGATTTAAATTTGCAAAAAAAATTCTGGAACAATCGTGAAGATGAAAAAAATACATACAAAATTTGCATGATAGACGAAGATTCTCTTCTAAAAACGGCGGGAGTTGACTGGCAGAAACAGACGATTACAGATGAAAAAGTGCGAGCCTATGCGGATATGGAAATGGATTATCGAAAATTTGTAAAAAAACATTATCTTATCCTCTCAAATGAGGCAAAAAAAGAAGTGGCACCGTATGTTTCCAAAGAGAAAGATAATTTGGTTTCGTTTATAGAAAAACTTCGCAAATCCTTAAAAAATGCAGGAAAAGAGAGAAAAGACTGGGATGCCCTGCAGTATGCTTCTCTTGGTACGCTTGCATTTCGTGCAGCGAATATCCCGGCGAGATATGTGGAGGGATATGAGGCGGTTACTTCCGATGAGAAGGATGCGAAAGGAAATTACCGTGCGGATGTGACCGGACAAAATGCGCATGCATGGGTGGAAATTTATTGTGATGGTGTGGGATGGCTTCCTGTGGATGTGACACCGGGACATTATGATAAGATTACGGTGAAAGCAAAACAGCAGAAGAAAATAGAAAAACAGCAGACCTCGACTTCGCAGAAGGTTACGAAAAAGAAAGAAAAACCAAAACAAAATGAGGAACCGGAAAAATATATTTCGTGGCAGCAAATCATTTTATGGATAGTAATTTGCATTTTTGCTTTAAGTTTTCTTTTCGCAGGAGTGCTTGCGATTCGCAGAAAGACTATACTCTACAAGCGTAGAAAAATACTTTTACAGGCGGATATGGCAGCGAATTACCGATTTATAATTTCATATTTGACCATGTTATTTGAATATTTAAAACTTTCCGAAGAAGATTTGCCACAGGAGATACGAGAGGGCATGGAACGTTTTTGGTTTGATGAGAACGGTGAAATAACGGAGAAAGAGTTATCACAATTAAGAGAATATGGAAATGAAATTCAGAATACGATGTGGCAGAAATCTTCTTGCATAAAAAAATTAGTTCTTCGTTTCTGGTATTGTTTTGAATTTCCATTCTGATAAGAAAACCGAGGGATTAAATCTTCCCTCGGTTTTTTAGAAATGTTTCTGCACACTGTGCATAGCAGGCAGCCCCAATCGGGCACACGTCCTCATTAAACAGAGCCTTTGGATGATGCACCGGGTAATCGCCGCGCTCATCCTCAAAGCCGGCGGATAGGTACATGTAACTGCTTGGAATCTTGTTTGCAATCGAGGCAAAATCTTCCGAAGCAGGTGCGTTAATATCCGGATAACCATTTAGCGTTGGAATGGCAAGTGTTTTCATGGCAGAAACAAATTCCTCTGTCAAATCCGGATTGCATATAAGCGGTGGAACGGCGGAAAGCACAGTATACTCAATGCTTCCGTTATATACCGCAGCAGTTCGTTCACTGACTTCGCAGATTCGTTTTACAAGGATTTTTCTTGCAGATTCGTTATTGGTGCGCAGTGTTCCCTGTAAAATGGCATTTTCCGGAATAATATTGGCAACTTCACCGGCGCAAAACTGACCGATTGTGAGGACACAGGAATCGGCAGGATTGCTTTCTCTGGCAATTAGTTCCTGCAGGGCAAGATAAATGTGGACGCCAATGTTAATCGGGTCAATGCCCTGATGTGGGCAGGCACCGTGGGAACCTTTTCCGTGAATGGTAATTTGAAAGCCGTCTACCGAGTTCATCATGGTGTTTTTGCTATTGTACATAAAAGTGCCAACCGGACTTCTGCCGGTCGTTACATGGAAAGCAAGCGCGGCATCCGGCTTTGGATTTTCTAAGATGCCGTGTTCAATCATGTTGTCTGCCCCCTCAAAAGTTTCCTCTGCCGGCTGGAACATAAACTTCACGCGCCCGCATAAATGAGATTCATTTTCCTTTAGCATCTTAGCCGCACTAAGGAGCATAGCGGCGTGAAAATCATGTCCGCAGGCGTGCATTTTTCCCGTTTTACATGAAAAACTTTCTCCGCTTTCTTCTGTCAGAGGAAGCGCATCCATATCTGCACGAAGCAAAAGAACCGACTCTCCTTGTCCAATCAAAGCCGTCACACCTTCCCCGCATCTTTCCGGATTAAGACCATATTCCGTAAGCCGCTTCATCACAAACTTCACCGTATTTTCAAGATGCAGACCTGTCTCTGCATGTTCATGCAGATAGCGGCGGTTCGCAATCGTTTCCTCTTTTAATTCCAACGCACGTTTATAGTAATTCATCCAATCCCTCCAAACTTGTATCTTGTAGTTACTATATTAAAGAATAAAACCCTAACTGGCAACCCACTAAATTGTTTAAACGTATAGTAAGCATTTTAGTATCCCAGAAAACTATCCAAAAACTTTGTGGCGAGTGGGTACAAATGCGCAAGTATCAGGCATGTGTAGTTTACATGCCGATACTTTTGCGTATTTGTCTAGCGGGAGCGCCCACGAGACGCAAAGTTTTTGGATAGTTTTCTAGAGTCCTAAAATCTTACTCCCCACCACTTGCTTTTTATTTCCCCTCGTTATATAATGCCCGATGTAGAGTAAAAATAGTACGTCAAAGGAGATTATTAGCATGCAGAATGAGGCATATCAGAAATTAATGGATAATTTATGTGACATTGTGGCAGAGGAGCAGGCGAAACTTGGTTACATGAAAGAGCCAATCCGTTTGTATTATCCTTTGAGTTCGTTAAATCATTTTTTTGGAGGAGACGCTTCCGCTGATGAGATGCAGGAAAAACTTTCAAAGTTTGAATCCTTTGCTTATGATAAATTCGGTGAAGTAGAAATAACACACAAAGGAGAACGCTTTTGTTTCTTTTTATCCGAGCGTGCAACCGAGTATGTTCATGAAAACGGTGGACAGAACCGATTTATATTTGACCTGGTAGAGCTTTTAGCAAAGCATGGCACGGTCATGGAAGAAGTTGAGGCATTGTTTGCGAAACAGAAAGATGCTTATGAAATAGAAAAAATGAATCATGGAGAATTTGACTACATGATTCATTTTGTGGATTCCAAAGATAAATATCTCTATTGCTTCAAAGATGAAGGCTGTCATATTATTTACCACCGGTTTCTGCCGGAGGATTATGAGGATTTAGGATTATAAAAGCCAGGATCTCCTAAAAAGACCGGAAATACTCATGCATGGAATTTAGTGTTTTTGTACTTTCTTCATAGAATGGCTCGAATACACTAAAGGCGTGCGTGAGTTTTTTGTTTTTCCCAAACCGGAGCAGCTTGTGTGATACCCGGTTTGCCTTCAATGCCTTTTCAAATTTTACGGTGTAATGCTCTAAGTTATCGCTGTGGCTGGTAACTAAAAAGCATGGTGGAAGTGCCGAAACAATTTCCGGATTTTCAATGTTTACATACGGTGCAATTGCTTTCTTTTTGTAGCCTTTTCCGTATAAATAAGACGGTAGGAAAAGACCGATTTTGTCAAAGCGGGTTGTGTAAAACATGCCACTGATAAGTCCAAGGGCATTCAAGGAAAAATCAGGTGCCTTTGTGTGGGCAGCTTTGGCAAATTTCTTGTTTTTTGTCATTGCGGCTACATTTGTTAAAAGATAGGCACCACCGCTGTCGGCAACCCCATAGATTTTGTCCGGATTTCCCTGATAGGAGGATAAATTGTCACGGATAAATGTCATGGCGGTTGAGACATCTGAAAACTGGTCGTAAACGGTGCAGTCCGGGATAAGACGATATTCCACGCTGAATACCACATAGCCTAAAAGGCATAATCTGGCACAAAAATAGCGGTTGAATTCTTTATTACCGATTAACAGACCGCCGCCGTGGATGTTGATGATGACAGGAAGTGTTTCATTTTCTTTTCCTTCCGGGCGGTACACATCTAGGAGGTGTTCTTTCTGGCCGTCGGCAATATAGGGAATATCACGGTTTTCGACTACGCCATCTGGGAAAGAAAATTTTTTATCGCGCACAGCTGCCGATTTTTCAAAGTCTTCCCGCTGTTTATAAAAATTTTTCGTCATAAAATTACTCATCTGACTTCTCCTTTGGTATATTCTGAATCGTTACTTCTCTGTGGTCTACGGAAGTTGAAAATACAATCAATGTTTTGGTGCGTCCATATTTTTGCAATTCACCAATAAAAGTATCCAAATCGGTTGTGCTGTGAAAAAGAACTTCTAAAAGCATCGAGTAATCGCCGGTTACGCAATTGCATTCAATCACATTAAGACAGGAACGGATATAAGGATAAAATTCCGCTTTCTGATTTGGCTCAACCTCAAGGTTAATAAAAGCCCGGATGTGAAAGCCGAGAAGTTCGGGATTTAATGTGGCGTGATAACCGGTAATGTAACCCTCTTTTTCAAGCCGCTCCACTCTTGCCGAGGCAGCAGGAGAAGAGAGAAAAACTTCGTTTGCCAAATCCTTTACACTCATTCGCCCGTTTTTACTGAGTAAATTCAAAATTTCACAGTCCACATGGTCAAGTTCGTTCTTTTTCATTGCGCTACTCCAATCTGAATTGTTATGAATTCAGCATACTCCTTTTATAAGAGCGAGTCAAGAACTCACTTAATTTTATTTCGTGAAAATGCCAAATGGTTTGTTTGATTAAGTGTGAACGATTAATTTTATTAAATAAATTTGAAAAAACAGAAAACCTTGACTTTCGAAAAAATGAGGAATAAGGTATTAGACGTAAAGCCGATGCGCATCCGGCAGGGAGCAGGAAATGGGAAGTTGCGAAAGCAGAAAGAGAGGCTATTATGGCACATAGTTATGACCCATATGAAAATGTAAGAAATGTAATGAGTGATGCAGCGAAAATGGCAGGGATTGATAGTCCTTATATGGAAATTATCAAATGTCCACAGCGTGAGACAAAAGTTTATTTGCCGGTTGAAATGGATGATGGTTCGGTTCATGTGTTTGAAGGATATCGTGTTCAGCACTCCAATATCCGTGGACCATTCAAAGGTGGTATTCGATATCATCAGGATATTACATTAAATGAGGTTCGCGCACTGGCTACGTGGATGTCATTAAAATGTGCGATTGCGAATATTCCATACGGCGGTGCAAAGGGCGGTATCAAAGTTGACCCGCATAAATTATCCAAGCGGGAACTGCGGGCGCTTACAAGACGTTATACCTTTGCGATTGCACCAATTATCGGTGCGGATTCGGATATTCCGGCACCGGATGTAAATACAAATGCTCAGACAATGGCTTGGGTTTTGGATACTTACAGTCAGCTGCAGGGAAAGCCGTGCCCGGGCGTTGTTACCGGAAAGCCAATTGAACTTGGTGGTTCACGTGGAAGAAATTCGGCAACCGGACGTGGCGTTGTGATAAGTACCAAATTGCTTCTTGCCAAAGAGGGAAAAAAACTGGATGACATAAAAGTAGTGATTCAGGGTATGGGAAATGTGGGAAGCAATGCCGCAAAAATTTTCCGGCACAGGGGAAGCAAGGTTGTGGCAATTAGTGATGTGTCCGGCGGTTTATACAAAGAGGATGGTTTGGATGTTGATACGATTGCTGAGTATCTGGAAACACCGGGGGCTCTTTTGAAAGATTACGACGCAGAAGGAATTACTCATATTCCTAATTCGGAAGTATTAACAACACCGTGTGACGTGTTAGTTCCGGCAGCTTTGGAAAATCAGATTACCGAAGAAAATGCGGATAAACTGCAGTGTTCTTATATTGTGGAGGCAGCCAATGGTCCAACGTCCAAAGAGGCAGATGCGATTTTGGAAAAGCGCGGCATACCGGTAATTCCTGATATTTTTGCAAATGGCGGCGGTGTTATTGTTTCCTATTTTGAGTGGGTACAGAACATTCAGGAACTTACATGGGAGCGCGACCGCGTCAATGAAATGTTGGAAAATCTGATGTCCAAATCGTTTGCAGAGATTACAGAAGCAAAAGAGAAGTATGACTGCACCTATCGAATGGCGGCTTATGTGGTAGCTCTGAAAAAATTAATTTATGCGGAAGAAATTAAGGGGATTTTCCCTTGACGAAAACAATTCACTTTGTTATAATGCATATTGCTCGCACGGAGGGTGAGTCATTCTGATGAAATGATAAGCTGGATAAGGCGGCAGATTGGAATATCTGCGTTTTATCCGGCTTTTTTTGAGATTGGAGGAAAATAGAAGATGAAAGAGACGAGGACACTGACAGAAGGAAAGGTATTTCAGTCATTAATCTACTTTGCAATACCTGTATTTTTTACGTTGTTTTTGCAGGCGTTATACGGTGGTGTTGATTTGCTCGTTGTCGGGCAGTTTGGGAATACAGCGGATGTTTCCGGTGTTGCAACCGGCAGTATGCTGCTGCAGACAGTGACGAATATTGTGACGGGATTATCCATGGGAATTACCGTTTTGGTAGGTGAAAAAATCGGACAGGGGAAAAAACGGGAAGCGGGAAAAGCGATTGGCAGTGGTATGTGTCTTTTTGCGATAGCCGGTGTGATTCTGACAGTGATTCTTCTTGTATTTGCTAATGGACTGGCGGGCATGATGCATGCGCCCAAAGAAGCCTTTGGAAAAACGGTAGAATACATCCGTATTTGCGGAGGCGGTGCGGTATTTATCGTTGCTTACAATGTACTGGGAGCTGTTTTTCGTGGAATTGGTGATTCGAAAACACCGCTCATCACAGTAATTATTGCCTGCGTGGTTAATATAGCAGGAGATTTACTGTTCGTTGCTGTATTCCATATGGGAGCGGCAGGGGCGGCACTTGCGACGGTTGCCGCACAGGTAGTCAGCGTAATTTTATCGTATATGCTGATAAGAAAAAAGAAACTTCCGTTTATTCTTAAGAAGAAAGATATTCGAATCAACCGAAATATGACGGCAAAAGAATTAAAGATTGGAACACCGGTGGCTTTGCAGGAATTTTTGGTTGGCACGTCATTTTTAGTATTGCAGATGATTGTAAATACCTTTGGCGTAGTTGCATCGGCAGGTGTTGGCGTGGCTGAAAAAGTATGTGTGTTTATTATGCTTTTACCATCCGCTTTCATGCAGTCGATGTCTGCGTTCACCGCACAGAATATGGGAGCAGGAATGCCGGAACGGGCAAAGTCAGCATTAAAATCCGGAATGATAACAGCGTTTTTAGCAGGTATTGTTATGGGCTACGTGTCATTTTTCCATGGAGATTTCTTAAGTGGCATATTTGCCAAAGACAGTCAAGTAATTTTTGCTTCCCACAGTTATTTGAAAGCATATGCCATTGATTGCATGCTCACACCATTTTTGTTCTGTTTTATTGGCTATTTTAACGGTTGTGAAAAAACATTATTCGTAATGATTCAGGGATTGGTAGGCGCATTCTGCGTCCGCATACCCGTTGCCTTTTTCGTCAGCAAACTTGCCAACGCCTCCCTGTTCCAAATCGGTTTAGCAACACCAATTTCATCCACAGTGCAGATAATCATGTGTCTTTTGGCCTTTTATTTTTTATCAAGCAAAAACAAAAATTCAGTCCGAAATGTCTAATTAGATTGTGTCATGTGTTTTGCTTTGACTTATTTGGCTTTCCAGTAATTCCGTAAAAAAACTTTGTGACTCGTGGGTTTGAGTACGTCGGTATGTGGCGCTGGTAGTTTCAGTGCCCATACCGCTACGCACTCAACAAACGGGAGTGCCCACGAGACGCAAAGTTTTTCTACGAAATTACGGAAACCAAAAAAATCAAAAGTTGACAAAACCCCACTTTAATGATATTCTGTTATCAATTAATTCCCATGAGGGAGTAGCGAGCGTGTCCGACACGTAGCAAGTCAACATACTGACCGAATGGTCTGGCTTGTTTTAAATTGCGAGACTCATGTATAGCGGATTCCTATACGTGAAGTCTATCTATTTTTAGAAATTCAACCGGGTATAGTGATGTCTGCTGTACCCGTTTTTTTATGCAAAAGCCGGGGAATTACGGAATGGAAAACAGATGGAGGATTGTGAAATGGAATGGAGTTTATTTTTTGTAGTCAACAGTATATTGCTTGGTGTAGGACTGGCGATGGACGCGTTTTCAGTTTCTTTGGCAAATGGATTGAATGAGCCGGGGATGCACAAGAAAAAAATGTGTGCCATTGCAGGAACCTTTGGTTTTTTTCAGGCATTAATGCCAATGACCGGATGGGTATGTGTTCATACCATTATTGAATATTTTAAAATGTTTGAGAAATTCATTCCATGGATTGCACTGATACTGCTTCTTTTTATCGGCGGGAAAATGGTGAAGGAAGGCATTCAGGATGGAGCCGAAGAAGTAGAAAAAGCGAAAGTTGGTGCACTCGCTCTTTTGATACAGGGAATTGCAACTTCGATTGATGCGTTGTCGGTTGGCTTTACGATTGCGGAGTACGATTTTATTATGGCACTGGCGTGCTCTCTGATTATTGCGGCTGTGACCTTTGTAATCAGCTTTACCGGTTTGATTCTCGGTAAAAAATTCGGAACGAAATTTTCCAATAAAGCAACGATTCTTGGTGGTGCGATTCTGATTGCAATTGGAATTGAAATTTTTGTTACGGGTGTTTTTTAGAGTATATTAGACACCCGTAAGCAAATTTTTTATCACTTCTCCGGCATCTTTTGAAATGCCTATGGACTTGTTCTGGATTTCCAATGGAACTTCTGTCTGTCCAAGATTGATACAGGCATAAAAAGCATCCGGCCAGGCAGCAGTCATCTGCCAGAATGGATATTTAATAATGCCGGGTGTGTTATATCCGGTACCAAGTTCCAGAAAAAGGACGTTTAAGTTTTTGTGACGCCGTAAAAAGTCATCGTAGCGGTTGGCGGCTGCGTGCCATCCCTTGTCTTCTACGAAAGTAGAATCGGCTCTTAGATTCATTGACAGAGGAGCACCGCAGTGCGGACAGCGGGGGATTAGATGGTCAGGAATCCGCATGTTTTCCTGTTCTTTCATCATTTGATGGATTTGAACTTCATTATCAAAAGTTTCGCTGCAGCATGGCTTGGAACACTGAAAGAGTCCATAATCACCTTGGGTGTAAAAAAGGCGTTTTTTATCAAATCCTGCCTTTTGAAAGCAATGGTCTACATTAGTAGTAAGAAAAAAATAATCCTTATCTTTTACCAGTTTCAGCAGATTTTCATAAACCGGTCTGGGTGCATTTTGATAGCGGTTGATATAAATATACCGGCTCCAGTATGCCCAGTGTTCATTCAAGGTTTCAAACGGATAAAAGCCGCCGGAGTACATATCGGAAAAGCCATATTTAGCAATAAAGTCTGAAAAATATCTGTTAAACCGCTCTCCGGAATAGGTGAATCCGGCAGAGGTCGAAAGACCTGCACCTGCTCCGATGATAACGGCGTCTGCCTTTTCCAGTTTTTCTTTTAACCGGTTAATTTGAGCCGAGCAGGCGTTCGTAGATTTCTTTATCATTTTCTTTGAAAACATTAAATACCACCTTCTTTATTGTTGTGTCATTTTGCTTTAAAAAGTCTGTTGTAGATGCGATTGCAATTTCGGCAGCTTTTTCATTCGGAAAATGAAAAACGCCCGTGGAAATACAGCAGAAAGCAACACTTTCTAAATGGTAATCTGCGGCGAGCTGCAGGCACGACGTGTAACAGCTTGCTAATAGGTCACAGTCCTTTTTAGTCAGATGTCCGTTTATAATCGGACCGACAGTGTGGAGAACATAGCGGCAGGGCAGGTTATAAGCAGGCGTTATCTTTGCCTGACCGGTTGGTTCTTCAAACCCTTGTTTTTGCATTTTTTGAAAGCAGTCATAGCGCAGCTGCACACCGGCGTAAGTGTGAATACAGTTATCAATGCAGGTATGACCCGGAATGTAGCAGCCGGTCATCTGGGAGTTGGCGGCATTTACAATTGCATCACAACGAAGTGTTGTAATATCTCCCTGCCACACATACAAATTGTCTTTGACCGGAGTTAAATCGTCAAGGTCAGTCACTCCCTTTTCCTCAATTACTTCCTGTAGATATTCATTTTGCACCTGTATAAAATTCTCATCGATTGGCTTTGGTGTCCGGACATTCATCAGGGCGCGCAAAAGCATACGCTGCTCCGCTAGACTTTTCGGAATAGATGTATTGTGGTATTCCGGACTTTCTTTTAGTAATGTCTGGATGAGAAAGATAAGCCGTTCTTTTTTTGTCATGCTAATACCTCTTTTCAATTGCTTGTTTTGGGCAGACAACTGTTTCATAATCTGAGTATAAAGGGAGTAACCTTTTGGCGTCAAGAAATTAAAATGTATACGGTGGATTCCCGGAGAAATCAGCAATTACACCATGTGGCTCATCCAGGTAAAATACCTCAAAAATCGGATTGTCCGCAGTTTCATACTGTCCTTTGACAATCGGATTTGCTATACACATTTCTTTTGCAGCCATGTTGTTTTCAAATACGGCTTTTCCGTGCAGGCGAATCCATGCATAAGACGGGCTGGAAACAGAAATTTCAATTTCCGGATTGCTCTGCATATCGAGATAAACATCTTTTGTGTTATTTGTGCAGAACCACAGTTTTCCGTTCATTTCTCCGGCAAACATAAATGGGCGGCACTTTGCCTTTCCATCGCGTCCTACGGTAGCGAGATACTGTACCGGATTCTCTTTTAAAAATTCAATTACTTTGTTCATAATAAAACCTCCTAAAAATTTTTTTGGAAAAATATTGTGTTTTCCTGTTGATGCTATTATAATATCTCCATAGAGACCTTTCGTAAAGTAAGCACTATTTTGTGCTATAGTTACCAAAAGGAAACAATTGCGAAAAAAGGAGGCTTTTGCTATGGGAAATATATCAACAGCAGAAAAACTTCCTGCCTGTCCGGTGGAAACGACACTTACTTTAATTAGTGATAAATGGAAAGTGTTAATTTTAAGAGACTTACTTCCTGGGACAAAACGGTTTGGGGAGTTAAAGAAATCAATCGGGCATGTCTCGCAGAAAGTGTTGACAGCACAGCTTCGACAGATGGAGCAGAGCGGACTTGTGAATCGGAAGGTGTATGCCGAGGTGCCGCCAAAAGTTGAATATTCACTGACGGATGTGGGATACAGTTTGAAACCGATTTTAGACGCTATGTGGACATGGGGCGAAGAATATCAGAAGAAAATGGAGGAATAACAAATGATTACAGTTCGTAAATTTGAGCAAAAAGATTTACCGGAAATGGCACGTATCTGGAATCAAGTCGTAGAAGAAGGCGCAGCGTTTCCGCAGAAAGAGAAGTTGACGGATAACGACGCCAAAGATTTTTTTGAGGCACAGACAGTAAGTGCAGTTGCCGTGAATGAGTTAGGTGAAGTGAAAGGGTTGTTTATTCTTCATCCCAATAATGTTGGACGTGTGGGACATATCTGTAATGCGAGTTTTGCCGTTGATGAAAACTGCCGTGGAGAGCATATCGGGGAATCCCTTGTGAAAGCGTGTTTGGAAGAAGCGAGAAAAAACGGATTTCGCATTATGCAGTTTAATGCAGTAGTGGCATCCAATGTTCATGCCCTGCATTTATATGAAAGATTAGGTTTTACGGATTTGGGAATAATCCCCGGCGGCTTTGAAAACCGCAGCGGGGATTATGAAGACATACACATCATGTATTGTGTGTTGTAATTAATCTAAAATCTGTCCATCCGTAGAAATTGTGACAACCTGCCATGGAATAAATTTTCCACTGTTTTGCAGTGCTGTCTTTGCCGCATGCTCAAGTCCGCCACAGCACGGTACTTCCATGCGGACAACAGTTACACTCTGGATGTCATTGTTCTGGATGATTTCGGTTAGTTTTTCTGAATAGTCGATGTCATCCAGTTTTGGACAGCCGACAACAGTGATTTTTCCTTTGATAAAATCATGATGGAAATTAGCATACGCATAGGCGGTGCAGTCCGCAGCAATCAAAAGTTTGGCACCATCAAAGTAAGGAGCCTTTGTCGGTACGAGTTTAATCTGAACCGGCCACTGTCTTAATTCGGATATAAGAGATGTGTCTGCAGATGCAGCAGGTGATGAATTGCGGCGGTCAAACTGGCGCATTCTCTGTCCCGGACATCCACTGAATACCGGAGTTTTTTCCTCTTTTGCTTTCTTTTTCATATTTTCTTTCACAGCTTCTTCGTCGTAAGCAGCAGCCTCCCGTTCTACAAAAGTAATGGCACCGGTCGGGCAGGTTGGCAGACAGTCGCCAAGTCCGTCGCAGTAGTCGTCGCGCAGCAATTTTGCTTTTCCGTTTACCATACCGATGGCACCTTCGTGGCAGGCATTGGCACAGGCACCGCATCCGTTACATTTATCTTCATCAATGTGAATAATTCTTCGTATCATAGTTTATCCTTCCTTTCGGGTAATTGTTGTTTCTGGTTGTATTATAGAAAAGGCTGTGCTAAAATTATGTTGTTATAACAACGAAAATTATTTTTTTGAAATTGAGGAGCGAAAATGCAAAAACCACAAATACCGATTTTTATGGAAATAACGGACGCAGAATGGGATGAAATGGTTCGTCTTTTGTGTCTGCGAGAGAAAAAATTCAAAAAAAATACGATTATTTTTCATCAGGGTGACATTACAGAAGAGATGGGAATTGTCATAAAGGGAAACGTAAATATAGAAAGCGTGGATGTTTCCGGCAATGTAAGTTTGTTGGGAAATGCAGAAGCCGGGGATGTATTTGCGGAGACGTATGCGCTCTGCGGCGAGGCAATGGCGGTAGATGCGGTAGCGACAAGCGAGACGGTAATTCTGTTTCTTCCTATGAAACAGCTTATGCATGAAAAAAATGCCGGATATTCCTGGTACGGGAAAATGCAGGCGAACATAATCCGTATGCTCAGCAAGAAAAATCTGGTGTTGTCAAATCGTATTTTCTGCACAACGCCGAAAAAAATCAGGGACCGTGTATACACCTATCTTTCGATGCAGAGGGTGAGAAGCGGCTGCCGGAAATTCAAAATTCCGTTTAACAGGCAGCAGATGGCGGATTACCTGAATTTAGACCGGAGTGCACTGTCAAAGGAGTTAGGACTTATGCAGGAAGAAGGAATCCTTTCTTTCTATAAAAATGAATTTGAACTTTTGGAGGCGGAGGAATACGATGTTAAAAGATAAAGATATCAGGGAGCCGCTATTTGATTTTTTGGAAGAGCAGTACGGGAAAGTTCGGATTATAGAGGAAAAAACGATGGGAAAATCCAGAGCGGATGTTGTGATGGTTTTGGAAGAAGAACTGGTGGGAATTGAAATCAAAAGCGATGCAGACACCTACGCAAGACTTTCACATCAGGTCAAAGATTATGACCGTTTTTTGGATCGAAATTATGTCGTTGCCGGTTCGAAGCATGCTCATCACGTGGGAGAACATGTGCCGGAGTGGTGGGGCATTATTACGGTGGAAGAAGTAGATGGAGTATGCGATTTTTATGTACTCCGCAAAGCCGAAAAAAATCCCAAGCAGAAAATGCTTCATAAAATAAAATTGTTGTGGCGTCCGGAACTGGCACATATTCAGAAAGTGAATCATTTGCCGGCATACAAGCAGAAAAGCAAAGACTTTGTCCGTAAAAAAATCATGGAAAAAGTACCGGAAGACCTGCTGCAAAAGCAAATTAGTGATGAGCTGTTTGAGCGGGATTACACGACGATTCAACAACAGATTGATGAATTTAAAAAGAGGTGACATACGATGAAAATGACGACACTTTGTTATATTGAAAAGGATGGGAAATATCTGATGCTTCATCGGACAAAAAAGGAAAAAGATATTAATAAGGACAAATGGATTGGTGTTGGAGGACATGCCGAGGAGGGCGAAGGACCGGAGGAATGTCTGTTAAGGGAAGTAAAGGAGGAGACAGGTCTTTTGCTTACTTCTTACCGGTTTCGCGGAATTGTAACTTTTGTCAGTGACCAGTGTGAGCCGGAACTGATGTGTCTTTTTAGTGCAGACAAATTCGAGGGAGAAGTAATAGAATGTGATGAGGGGGATTTGTTCTGGGTTGAAAAAGAAAAAGTACCTTCACTTCCAACTTGGGAGGGGGATGCCATATTTTTAAAATTATTTTTAGAAGATGAGCCACGGTTTTTCAGTCTGCGTCTTGTTTATGAAGGAGAGAAACTGGTGGAAAAGAATTTAAGATTTTATGAATGATAAAAAAAGTGGCTGCCTGATACAGCCACTTTTTATAAGCGTATGTCAATGTTTGCACCAACATTTGGATTCACTGACATTTCCATCATTTTTGCGAGTGCGTCTCCCTGCATTTCCTGCGAATCTAAGGTTTTTGAAAGCATCGAGACACCGACTGACTGCATGAGATTGTTTGCAGCGTTTGCCATGGAATAACTGGCAATATCCATGCCTAAATCCATATCCATAACGATACCCCCTATCGAATAATTCTAATTAAATAATAGCAGAGATAGGAAAGAATAACAAGAAAAATTTATGAAAAAGTCTACGCTTCGTAGGTAGTGTTATTTTTATTGATTTTGTATAATGAGTGCATGGAGGTAAAAAGAACATGAATCAATATGTAACAGGAGCAGTTATTAAAAAGCTGCGAGAAAAAAATAATATGACACAGTGCCAGCTGGCAGACAAACTTTTAGTGAGTGACAAAACCATTTCTAAGTGGGAAACGGGGAAGGGCTATCCGGATATTACACTTTTGGAGCCGATTGCAGAGGCATTTTCCGTGTCAATTACGGAATTAATTTCAGGCAACGAAATCAAAAATACCAATGTATCTGCCAATATGATGCGTTCCCTGTTTTATGTGTGCCCGGTGTGCGGCAATGTAATTCACAGCATGGGTGAGGCAGCAGTTCATTGTCATGGAGTATTGTTAAAGCCTGCACAGGCGGAACAGACGGATGAAAATCATAAGATTTTTGTTGAGCGGGTGGAGGATGAATTGTTTGTCGAGATAGAACATGAGATGACAAAGACACATTATATTTCTTTTGTGGCTGCAATGTCTTCTGACCGGATTCAGATTGTCAAATTATATCCGGAAGGAAATGCATCAGCACGCTTTTCTCTGAGTGGTGTAAAAAAGGTTTTCTTTTACTGTAACAGGGATGGATTGTTTGCCCTTGATTTGGTGAAAGGAATTGATGACAGGGAAAAATCGTATGATGATACAGAGGAACGGAGGGCGTTGGAGCAGGCTGCAAAAATGTTGTTTGGGTGAAAATTGACAAATTTGGCTATGAATCATATAATTCTATATGTTATTTAGGAGAAAGTATAGAGAGGAATATTATGTTAGAGCCAAAAGAAGTTAATTTATCGCCCATGCCAAAAACATGGATTTTAGATTTGGACGGCACAATCGTTGTCCATGATGGTCCTTATATCTTAGGACACGATAAGTTTTTGCCGGGGGCAAAAGAATTTTTAGATGGCATTTCGGAAGATGATATGATTATATTTCTGACTGCCAGAGGTGAGTGGGAAAAAGAGCATACCTTACGGTTTTTAAAAGAAAATCATGTGCGCTATGATCACATTATTTTTGGAGCAGGGCAGGGAGAGCGTGTGCTAATCAATGATAATAAACCAGACGGACTTGTCACAGCGGTCGCAGTCAACACAACACGAGATAAATTCTGCCAGACCAAATTTCAGACAGATTATAATTTGGGAACGAGGTATGATTGATTTTTTTAGTTTCCGTAATTCAGGAGAAAATTTTGTGTCTCGTGGATGGCTCTCGCCTTGATAAATACGCGGAAGTATTGATATGCAGATTTGTATATCGGATACTTCCGCGTATTTATATCCACTCGCCACAAAGGGTTTCGCATGGTGCTATAGTTACTGTAAACTTACAAGGCAATATATTTTAGTAAAAAATAAAACGAATTAGTAAATTAGTATTGACAAATACTAATTTACTAATTATACTATAGCTAGGTAATTGCGAAACTCGCGATGCTCGTTCGCAATCTTGAACCCAAACAAGGAA
>CALELW010000031.1 GCA_937902905.1 uncultured Clostridium sp.
CTTATGCTGATACAATCCCCGAAGCGTTCTGTGCTTGTCCTGCGTGAACGCTGTAAGTAAATTTTGATATCCCAAGTCCTGATTTACTTTTACTTCCGTAGTCGTTCCGGATGTCCATGACAGAATCACATTTCCATCTTCATCCGAAATCTGCAAATGACATCCCTCGATTTCTTCACTTCCTGCAACTGAGGTTTTATCCATCTGCACTTCTGTCTGTTTGTTTTTATGTGTCAGTTTCTTTTCAATCACAGCTGTCTTATCATCCTTATACTCTAAATGTACCGGCAATAATGTACTATCCAGATAGTAACCACCCGGCACACTTTCCTCTTTTAGATAATAATCACCAGAGTTAAGCGTGTTTGTCTCTGCTGCGACTGCACTACCTGATACAGATACCGCACTGCCACTGGCTGCCTCTTTACCATAATTTTCGCTCATAAGAGGCAAATCCAAATTAAATACTGCCTGTCCTTTTTCGTCTGTAACAACAGTTCCTAATTTTTCTTCTGCAGCCACAATTTGCTGTCCGTCTGCATTATAAATGGCATCCTTACTGTATAAACCAAAGGTTACATCCTTAATTGGCTTAGTAGTCTCTTCGTCTGTCTTTTTTATCTCAACTGCAGTCTTTGCGCGCTCATTGAAAACAGACAATATGCCCTCTGTATTAGTTGCACTGGTAGAGTTAATCACATATTCTTCATCCTTATTGTTCCAGTTAAATTCAACCGACCAGTCTTTATCCGGAAGCAGGTACCCATAAAGTGTTTTTGTTTCTTTTACCTTGTATTTACCCAAAGGGAGATTTACCGTTACGATTCCGTCTTTCACTTCATACCCGGTAATTCCTTTACACTCTTTGGTAAATACTGCTTTTTCACCACTTTTAATTGTTGCAACCAGCTCCCCATCGTCAAACCAATTTGTTCCCTGGTTGTCCTGGGTTTCAATGTTTCCATCTGCATAGATTTCAAAAGTTGCACCTTTTAACGGTTTTTCTTCATAAATAAATTGACCGTTTTCATATTTGCTAAGCGTTTCTCCGGATTTGTAAATTTTCAATTTTCCATAGGTATCTTCATTCACGTAATCCAAAGTAATTGTCGCAAAAGTATTTCCATCCGCATCTTTTTCCATCTTGTAATTATCAGATTTACTGTCTACCACAAACTCAATGAATTTTGTAGTAATGTGCAAGCCGCTGGCAGAATCAATCTCGTAAATTCGATATTTACCAGAAGATAATCCTTGTGCAGTAAGTACTTCACCACTTTCGTCAGTAACAAATGGATATTCATCCGTTCCAACCTTAATCATGGTATTTCCATTGAAAAAGGACTGTTCCACCCTTTTCTCTGTACCATCCGTTCCAACTTGATAAATCTGATATTTGGTATTTGCTTTCAATACCGTCTTTTCCGTGTTTTTTGACTTCTTTATTATCCGCAGATGAGCTTTGAATGGTGCGTTGTTATAAAGCCTTGTATAAACCTTATAATTCAACGCTGCAGAAGTAATATCCATACCAATTTCAATTTCTTCATCTGCAATTTTTTCTGTGTCTGCATCTCCTGTTTTTGTCTGATGAATCACATAAGTACCGTAAGCTAATGCTTCGGTTGTTTTAGCATGTCCATTTTCATCGGCCACTAAAATCGCGCGCTCATCTTCTTTGCACTCCTCATATTTCTTTCCCTTTTTCGTTATTTCAAAAGTAGCTCCTTTTTCAAACTTTGCAGGTCCTGTTGAACCATCCGTTGTAAATTTATAAATTTCCAGATGACCTTTCTTTTCCGTTTCCTGCACCTCATATGTTTTTGCTGTTGGCGTGTACTCCTGTGTTAAACTATTACCATCCACCTGAATCTTTAATACATCCGTAGAGAGCAGGAAACCTTCGGGTGCTTTTTTCTCTTTTAAGTAATATGTCTCCCCGGCTCGTAAATAATCGGTTTCCAACTCGCCATTTTTAATGATATAAAGGTCTGCTGTTTTTTCTTTTCCCTTGCTGTCATACACGGTGGCTGTTTTCGTACAGGCAGCATCATCAAACAATTGATAAACCGCCCCTTCCACACTGGCATCACCATGTGCTTTCTTGTCGCTTGTATTACTTACTAACTTCTTTACCTTAACTGTCGCTTTTTTGTGATTATTAATTCCCTTTACATCTTTTATAACATTGTCTGTTATACCACTGACACCATAGTTAAAATCCGAATCATCTGCATCACATACAACTGTTACGCCCTTTGCCAATTCCGGGTCAAGAATCAAATTCGGATTTCCGGAGTCCAGTTCTTTAATGATGTACTGGTTATTGACTTTATCCAATTTTTCTTTCAGACTTTTTTCCATCAGTTCTTCCGCTGCACTTTGAGTCATCCCGGCACCATGTCTTTGACCTGCTTCATCCATATCGCTTTCGGCTTTTTCTTTTTCAGCAGCTGTCATTCCCTTCAGTTCCGTATCGGTGTAAAAATAAAAAGTTTCTGACTGAATATGGTAGGTATAGCGAATTGTAAATTGTCCATTGCTGTCGGTTGTGGTTTCTACGGTGAAATCAGGGATTTCTTCATCCGTATTGGAGCCATTATCATTTAGCTTGTAATAATACAATGTATCAATATCTTTTGCTTCAACTGAAAACTTTGCCCCTGCAACTGGTCTTCCGTCATCGTCCATTTTTGTGAATCGTATTTTTTGGCGATAGTTGGAATTGGTATTCACAGAATGAGGTTCTGCTGCTATTTGCTCTCTTGCTTTCAAACTTAACAGCACCTGCCGATGAGAACTTGAACCTCCATATTTCCATTCAGTAAACTTTGCTGTCAATGTTCCTGACTTTTCAAAAATAGCACTGTATAATTGTTCTGTAGTTTTAGAACTATAATATCCTGAAGCCTTTTTTACATTAGTTATAATTGTTTTTAATTCACTTTCTGAAGTTTTACCTTCCTGAATTCCCCAAAGAAGTGATTGTGCAATAATATATGCTTTGTTACTTTCCTTCATTGTTTCATCATACCAATATCCAATGTATGCTTTTAATGCTTTTTTTCCCCCATCCGCCGTTGAATATGTGCCAGAGGAATTAGCACTGTATTGGTCTCCAGTGTGACAAGTATAACCAAGATTCATACAGAAGGCTTTTTTCCCATCCACTGTCATCTTGTACCAGTCCCCAGATTTGGTTTTGCTACCAATCTTTGTTGTGCCATGCGAACCTAAATTATCAAGTTTAACAGGCGTTGTTGCTGCCAAAGTTTTCTCTGCTGGTATCTGGCACACACCACCTACTAACCCAATAACTAAAAGGAACGATAGGATTTTTTTTAATCTTCCTTTCATTTGTCAATACATCCTTTCCTACTTACTAATCAATTTCTTTACTTCAATGCATGCTGCGCTTTTTCAGCACTGTATCTCTGTTCTTTTTTTATCCAGCCAAGTCTTCTTTCTAATTGAAGTTGATATGTACTGATACCTAGGTATCGACAAATCTCCATGTGATTTACTTTTTTGTTTAATGCTTCCTCCAACCACACACGCTCTTCAAATGTCAATTTTGCCCTCGGCATTCTGTCATTTCCTCCTTTCATTTTTTGTACACTTTTTAAGTTTTTCTGCAAAAAATAGCAAAAAAAATAGCGCGAATACGCGCTTTATAGCTTGTATTCGCACTAAATTATACTATTTATCATTTTTTTACAAATTTTATAATTTACGCAATTCTTACGGATTATTCCGCATCTTTCCCTGCATCGTGGGGCTGCTCTTTATTTTTCTTGCCGGCAAATTTGTCCACAAAATCCGGTACCATATCGAGAATCTTTGTGATGCCGTCCTGATTCTTCACGTTGACAAGTTTGGACGTTCCATCTTTAATTACTAACACGGCACTTGGCTGGATTTTACCGCCCATACCGCCGCCACCGTTGTTTTTCTTTTCGGTGTCGTTTGCAAATGCACCGGCAGCAACGCCAAAGCTGACATCCACAAGCGGAAGTACGATAGTTCCATCGTCAAACCGCACAGCATCTCCTACTACGGTCTTTGTTGTGATAAATGCGTCCATCCCCTTAAACAGAGATTCTACTGTGTTGGTAAAATTATTTTCTGACATTTTAAAAAGCCTCCTTTTTTAATCTATGAATCTGTTTCCACATTCGTTTCAATTCTTTATCCTGATACAGTCTCAAAAAGAGCCGTAAAAAATAAATCACTCTCATTCTGCCTTTTACAAAAAAATCAGCATCCAGTCTTTTTTCCTCAAAGTCCGGTGTAACAAGCACCCCCTCTTGATAAGCAATCGGAAACAAACTGATAAGTCCCGTAACAAGTCCCGTCGATGAGGGGTCGCCGGTTCCAAATAAAAATGTTCCTCTCACTTTCTTCGGTGCGAGATACTTAAGCAGTTCTTTTATTTCCCGATACAGCCGTTTCAAAAGTTTCTTGTTTTGTTTCACACACTTCATTATACTGGATACCCTTTGAAATGAAAAGTTTTTTTTGCTTTTCTTTTTCTTCGCTTTTTTTGTCCTAGAAAAAGGTCTCTTCTTGACCTTTTTTTGCTCCGTTTTTTCTTCCTGTGCTGACAAAACAGGCTCGCCTGTTTCCTTTTTATCATCCTGTAATGGTTCCGGCTCTTTTTCTTTCTCTGATTTCGCCACGGATTTTTTCGCCGTTTTTTCATTCCCCATTCTCTTTATCGGAATGCCAAACACAGAGAAAACAATCTGCCCCGAATCTTTTTTCTTTTTCACGGCAACAACAGACAAAAGCCAGCTCACCTTAAATGAATACTGAATTTTTTCCCGGTTATCCACCGCTGCCCGGTAGCGCACCGGCACACATAAAATAAGAGCCGTAAATAGTAAAACAAGTCCTAAAAGTATGCCAAGTATAATGAAAATCCATTTGAGTATTAATAAAAAAATCCACATAGGCACACCTCTTTTCTCTGTTACTTTCTGCCCGGATAAAACTCCTTCTTAGCAAATGCATTCCTTGGGTTATATTCCGGATTCTCACGATATCCTTTTTCTAAAATCTGCTGCAGAATTTCGACAGCGGCATCATAATCCGAAGTCAGCGCCACTACATACATGTCCACATGCCGGTAGCGGCGGAAAAACAACTGGCGTGTCTGCATAATTTCAAACAAATTCTTATCATTCTGCGCCAGGGTAAGTACGACGTAACTCTTTTTCCATGGACGCCGCTTTTCCACTCGTTTTTTGCACCGTTTCGGATTTTTTTCTACGGTTTCATCCATATATAAATTCTGATACCAGTAAATCATATTATGTCCACTCCTGCTCCTCGCGAATCAAGTCTGCTAACATCGTAAGTACCACACATTTTTCAGCCTTGTCCTGACATCCCATCAAATTAACACGGATATAATCAAGTACCTCATCCGAATTTTGGAATGTTAATGGCAGTTTTTCAAGAACAAGTCCCATAATCGCTTTTTTTACCGGTTTTGACACCTGACTCAACTTTTCGGAAAGTTCATTCACAAGTTCATCCGTGCATTTTCTCACATAGGAAAGGTCTGCTTTTTCCTCTTCTTCACCGGATACCGACAAGTCAATAAACAAACTGTCTGACAAAAGATTTGCCACTAATACAAAATCGTGGAATTGCCCGGCAAGACCGGTTTCCATTAATTCTTTTTTATAAGAACTGCGGATTTCATATAAAATCGATTCCAAATGACTGGATTTTTCAACACACTCCTCGATACTGCCCTCTAACGGCACTAACAGTTCTTCTTTTAATTCTCCTTTTGCTAATGCCTGCCAAACGTTTCTTCCCGCTTTTTCAATCCGGCTCATTTTCTCACGGTAAGGAAGAATCAGTGCCATGGCATACACACCATTCACAACATTCTGCACTTCATAATAAAAGTCCGTAATCTCATGAATTTCTTTAGCTGTCTTTTCCAAAAGCGATACCAATTGGCTATATTTCTCGCCCTCCAATGATTCAAAATCAGTCTGTTCAAACGTTTGCAGAGCCTCTAAAATCTCCGGAAACTGATTTTCTTCCTGCTTTGGTTCATACAGCATCGCACTCGTACGCACCATATACAAAAAGCCATCCAGTGCCGATTTGTCACCATCCTGATACAACGTAAGTGCCTCACCAATCCGTTCAAACAATTTATTCTTTGTCATATGAACCGGAATCTGTCCCATAATCAGACGAATTTTATCAAGCGCCACCCTTTGGTCTTTGCTGCCAAACAAATATCCTTCTAACATTTTCATGTACTCTTCTTCCTCAAAAGCTGCCAGTTTCTCTGACAATTCTTTCTTGGAAAGATATTTTAATTCCATGCGGTTTAACACGTATTCATAACAAATCATGCGGTCCGTGTACGCAGTTAAAACATCCATTTTATCTGTGATTTCATCGCGCAGATGACTCATTTTTTCGCCAAGTGCCGCATAATCACATGACTCATCCGCCAAGCAGCCAATCGCCTGTTTCACCTGCGAGAGCATTTTCTCCTTCTCATCCGCATCCAGCACCTGTATTTCATCTTCCAAAAGCGAATACGCAGAAAAAGTCATTTCAAGCGTTCCATAATCCACATATGTTTTTACGGCAATATCCGCATAATGTTTTAAATTTTCCTTTATATTTTTCCCGTTATGAATCTCTTGAATCAGTTTTCTCACATTTTTGTCCTTCTTTCTATCATTTGTTTAGCTGACAAGCTGCCAGCCTTCCAGCCAGCGCAGTCCATCTCTTGCCATCTGCTCATAAATCGGCTGTCCGGAAAGTACCGGATAAAAGACTAAGAACAGGAAAAAGGCAACTGCCAGATAAACCATACACCATTTAAACCATTTTTTGTCCGCATCCACAAGTTTTACCATACCGTACACAATCATCATTGCGACAAATGGCACACTTGGGAAATAGTGATAGGCAAATGTACAGCGCGGCACTAAAATCCACGGCAATAATTGAACCGCATAGGCAAATACCATAAACAAGGCTTTTTTATCTCCCCTTGTCACAAGCTGGTAAGCAATATATAAAGCCGACGCCACACCAAGCACAATAAGGAACGGTCCATATAACTTCCATGAATCGCCGCCTCCATTACTTGACGACTGTTTCACAAACACGCTCCACAAAGCAAGGAACACAAAGAATTCGCAGCCGATACTCTGGAGCCATTGCGACGTTTTGCTTCCAAGTCTGTTCGAGCGCCTTCTTCCAAACGGCAGAAGAATCAAGATCAACGCCGGGATTCCTGCCCACCATACAAGCGGGTTACCAAAGGCACTGATACCCTCTTTCATACCATCCCGCAAAGTCTGGCAGTAATAGTACATCGGACGTATCATCGTCGGCCACTCATACCAGCTTGACTGCCATGGGTGGGTAGCCTCCAGTTTGCTATGGTATTCATACATGGCATGCTGGTTATTCAACATCTTTCCGACCGTCTCAGCCACAGGATTTCCACTGTGGTCACGAAGCGTATCCACAAGACCGGAAACAAATGTATTTTCCCATTTAAATCCCTGGTAATTCTCATCTGTCACTTCGTAGAAGCGCTCGGTGTTATCCTTTGCGCTGTCCTCAAACGGAACATAGGAAACAACATAAATCGTTCCCGCCACAAACACAAAGAAAATCACGCAGAAACCAAGGGTTAAAA
>CALELW010000032.1 GCA_937902905.1 uncultured Clostridium sp.
CTTTTATTCGCATACGCAAAGGTAAAGGAAGGGGAAAAATGTCTGGACCTTGGCTGTGGCAACGGCATTATTCCGCTGCTGCTTTCCGGGCGTACCAAGGGAAGCTCCTTTACCGGGCTGGAACTGCAAAAAGATATTGCCGAAATGGCGAGACGCAGTGTGGCTTATAACGAAAAAGAAGATAAAGTGCATATTGTGCAGGGTGATATCAGGGAAGCCACTTCAATTTTTGAAGCTGCTTCCTTTGACGTTGTTACGAGTAATCCGCCGTATTTGAATCAATCCAATGGCCGTGTCAGCGAGGCGTCACACAAGGCTATTGCCAGACATGAACTTTTCTGCACATTTGAAGATGTGGTAAAAGCGGCGGCAAAGCTTCTGCGTCCCGGCGGGCGTTTTTATCTGGTACACAGACCATTTCGCTTAGCGGAGATTATTTCCTGTATGGTTCAGTATAAATTGGAACCAAAGCGGATGAGACTGGTTTATCCGTATGTTGATAAAGAACCAAATATGGTGTTAATTGAGGGAGTTCGAGGAGGAAATCGTCAATTGACGGTCGAAAAACCGTTAATTGCATACGCAAATACGAACCAATACACAGAGGAAGTGAGGCGGATGTATTATGATTAGAGAAGAAAAAACGGGAATGTTATATTTGTGTGCGACGCCGATTGGCAATCTGGAGGATGTTACGCTTCGTGTTCTCCGCATTTTAAAGGAAGCCGATGTGGTGGCGGCTGAAGATACCAGACAGAGCATCAAACTTTTGAATCATTATGAAATCAAGACACCGCTTGTCAGTTACCATGAACATAACAAATATGAAAAGACGCCGGTTTTAGTTCAGCGCATGTTAAAAGGTGAGACGATTGCGCTTGTCACGGATGCCGGTACGCCGGCAATTTCAGACCCTGGTGAGGATTTGGTTAGGGCGTGCTATGAAGCGGGAATTCCGGTTACATCTCTTCCGGGACCGGCAGCGGTAATTACAGCGCTGACCCTATCCGGTATGCCTGCCCGCCGGTTTACTTTTGAAGGATTTCTGCCGGTGGATAAAAAGGAAAGAAAAGAAGTGTTAGAACGTCTTGCCAAAACGACCTGCACGACGATTTTTTATGAAGCACCGCATCGTCTGAAAAAAACACTGGCACTGTTTTGTGAGCTTTTGGGCGAAAACCACCGGATTGCTATCTGTAAGGAGCTGACAAAAAAACATGAGACGGCACTTCATTTTACTTTAGGTGAGGCTGTGGCGTATTATGAGGCGAACGAGCCAAAAGGAGAGTTTGTGCTTGTGCTGGAAGGAAAAAGTGCGGAAGATATGAACCGCGCCGAACAGGAGAAATGGCAGGAAATGCCGCTCTCCAAACATATGAAAATCTATGAAGATAAAGGGCTTAGCCGCAAGGAAGCGATGAAGGCAGTGGCGAAAGACCGGGGCGTATCCAAACGGGAGATATATGCGAAATTACTGGAAGATGAGTAGAGGACGAAATTTACTGGGGGAAGTTTATTGGGGGGGAGTTTGCCATAAGTTGACCGGATTTTGAAAAATTGCAAATACGGTCAACCATTTTATAGACATAAGGTGGCTGAAAAACCATTTTGCGTTAAATAGGTCAACCAAATAGTCTTAAACGAATGACCGTATTTGCAATTATGTGAATTAAGGTCAACAAATATATTGAAAATGTTGACTTATTTTAGAAAAAAACAAATATAAGTCAACAAAAGAGTAAAATTTGGTTGACCGCAGGAGAAGTTTTTCTAAATCAAGTCAACATGATAGTTATTATGTAAGAAATCTATTTTCCCATCATATTCTTCTAACAAGGCTTATTAACTAAAATTGCATCTTCTTCCGAAACAAGTCAGCAATAATCTGAGCCGTCTCGTTCATTCCCAAGTCATCGGATTTGATACACAAGTCATAATTTTTTGCATTGCCCCAGTCAGTTTTAGTAAAATGTCTGCAGTGAATTGTACGTTCGTGATTCGCTTTTTTTACCTTTGCGGCAGCCTCTTCTGGTGAAATATGATCACGTGCTGAGACTCTGGCGATTTCAGAAGAGGTATCAGCACTAATAAATACATGGTAAGCAGTCTGCTGATTTTTTAATATGTAATTTGCCAGCCTGCCGACAATGATACAGGATTCTTTCTGCGAAAGTTCACGGATAAGCGAACTTTCTTTTTGAAAGAGCTGGTCAACTTTTGGAAAATCCGACTGGTCTAAAGGCTGCGCATACCATGTAAAGAAATCGTGAAGCACCGGATTTTTCAAAGCCTGCTCATTTTGCTCTACATACTCCGGCGTGAAACCACTTTTTTCGGCAGCCAGATGAATTAATTCCGAATCATAATAGTGAAAGTTGAGCTGCTCGGCGAGAAGTTTGCCAATTTCGCGACCGCCGCTGCCGAACTCACGGGAAATGGTGATTACATAATGGGAGGCGGATTCTGTTTCTGCAGCAGAGTTAGAGGTCTCGTTCTCCTCCGTTTTTCCAAGAAGTTTGTCGCGCTGTCTGCCAAATACCCGGTTGATGATACCAACCAGTACGCCAACTAAGATGGCGGCAATAATGGTGCCGGCACCGACACTTCCGAGACTGTGTAAAATGGTAAGACAAGTAACGGCAGATACGACAACCATCGTGCAGTCAAAACAGATTTTGACTCTGGAAAATTCAATGTTTGTTACAGATGAAACAGCCTGCATACAGCCCTCGCCTGCAAGCGGAATCAGGTTTGCCGGCAGGTATAAAAAGATACCAAATGCAACAAATACAGTACTGGCAAGCACCATCAGGACACGGATAACAAGATTGTCAGGTGTTGGCAGAAAGGATACCATGTAGTTACAAAAAGTTGTAAAATAACCGAATACGATACCAACCAAAACCTGCGACAATTGCACTAGCTTAAATTTTTTGCGCAGAAGAAGAATCTGAATTAATACCAGCACGATATGGAAAAGAATCGTTGCTTTTCCCATTTCAATGCCCCAGACGCAGGTTATTGTATAAGGAATCGAGCTGACAGGTGACACACCGAGATTGGATTTTACGGAAAGTGCAATACCAATGGTCATCACGAACAGTCCAATAAAATACATAGGGAGTCTTACTTTTAAGTTTTTCATTTATCACTGCCTTCTTTCTTTTGTAGTTTTAACATATTTTCATATACGCGGTCGAGCAGAGCATGTAACTGCTTAGCATCGGTCTCGCTGAATCCTCTTAACGCATCGGCTTCAATTCTGGTAAATTCAAGGTTCAGCCGTTTGGCATATTTTTTTCCTTTTTCCGTGAGATATATATGAAATGAACGGCGATTGTTTTCCTCATTTTTTCGTTCCACGTAGCCTTTATTTTCCATGCCATTTAGTATAGCCGTTAAAGATGCCGGCTCAATGTGGCAGAATACCGCAATCTCTTTTTGAATTGCCCCGTCATGGTGAAGCAGATAATCCAGTATTTTGGGCTGGCCGGGTGTCAATCCGGTATCTTTGACGCTCGATACAAGAGCCTTCTGCACCATCATGTGATCGGACATCAAAAGATAGTGAAGTGTTTTTTCCATAATAACCTCCATAATTAGAAATCTAACAGTTAGAAACCTAATAAAATATACACCATGAAAAATAAAAAGTCAATGGGGATTATTTTGAAAATGGAAACTTTCATTGTTGTCCGGGCGCGAGTGTGGTATAGTTATGCTCAAAGAGAGGTGTGAAAAATATGGCATCAAGTAAAGATTATTTACAGTTTATATTAGAACAGTTATCGGATTTAGAGGAAATTACTTACCGCGCTATGATGGGAGAATATATTCTTTATTATCGTGGTAAAATTGTAGGTGGAATTTATGATGATAGATTACTTGTAAAACCAATAAAGTCTGCGGTTTCTTATATCCCGGAAGCTGCTTATGAATTGCCTTATGAGGGCGCAAAAGAAATGTTATTTGTGGACAATGTGGATGACAAAGAATTTTTGACAGGACTTTTTCGTGCGATGTATGATGAACTGCCGGCACCGAAAAAGAAAAAAATAGATTCATTTAAGCTCGCCATAGATATGTTTTCAGATGATTTTATGGAAGATGGACGCAGCGATGGTTTGCAATAGAAGCGGGAGGAAAGCTGTCTGTTTTGTTGACTGAAAAACCACTTTTTCCTAAATAGGTCATAAGAAATGTCCAAAACAAGTGACTGTATTTGAGATAATGTGAATCACGGTCAAAAAATAATTTATAAAAGTTGACCTGATTGGGAAAAAACTTGAAATAGGTCAAAAAAGTCGGTCAATTTGGTTGACTGCACGAACAGTTTTTGATAATTAAGTCAACGATTCGGAAATTCTGAATCATTAACATTAAAGTTTAACGCAGAGATAACAAGAAAGATTATTTAGGAGGACTCACAATATGTTATACATTATGCGCCATGGAAAAACTGATTGGAATGCATTGCACAAACTTCAGGGAAGAACGGATATCCCATTAAATGAAGAAGGAAGGTTAATGGCATCCAAAGCACACGACGAATATAAGTCATTGAACATTGATGTATGCTACTGTTCTCCGCTGATTCGAGCGGTGGAGACGGCACAGATTGTACTGAAAAACAGAGAAATTCCGATTATAGCAGATGAACGGCTTGTGGAGATGAGCTTTGGCGATTATGAGGGAATTGAAAATAGTTTTAAAATTCCGGATTGTCCAATTAACCTTATCTTTCATAAACCCGAGGAATACATAGAATCAATTGGTGGAGCGGAAACCTTTGCTGAACTTTTTGCGAGAACGGGTTCCTTTTTGAAGGAAGTAATAGAGCCTCAATTGCAGGAAGGAAAAGATATTCTTATTGTGGGACATGGCGCTATGAATTCCAGTATTATATGTCAGGTTCAGAATAAGCCAATCGAGGAGTTTTGGAGTGCGGGGCTTGAACAGTGTAAGATTTTAT